>NZ_JANJTL010000161.1 GCF_024711105.1 Brevundimonas sp.
GGCGCCGAGATCGCCGACGCGGCGGCCAGGCCGAGCCAGACCGCGCCCACCAGGACCAACAGCGCCGTCTCGAAATAGCTCAGCAGGAAGGTCGCCTGCAGCCGCGCACGGCTCTGCTCAGCCTCACGATAGGCTTCGATCGAACGGACGCTCTCGTCGATGGCCGCGAGTGTTCCGTCAGGGAGCGGCCGAAGCACGTAGAGATAGGCGTCCCCATAGCCCGGCAACGGATAAAGGGCCCGGAGAACGTCAGGGTCCTCGGTCGGCACGACGGGGACCGTGTCGCCCAGAGCCGCTTGCTCGAAAGCCTCCGCCGGCGGCGCGAGATAGGGCGGGGCGCCGGTCTGTTCGCCTCTCGCCAGGATCTGGCCCTGGCCGTCGAGAACATAGATGGCGGGATAGCCGAAGAAGTCGCCGATGCCCGTCAAGGCGCCGCTGAAGCGGAGCCGGTCGGGAAAGAGCGGCTGCACAGCCCCAAGCTCGTTGGCCATGGTGACGAGGTCACTTTCGAGCTGTTCGCCTACGTCCTGGACATAGCCACGGCCGATCTCGGCGCTGTTCTCGACGGCCGCGCGCACGTTCTGGCTGAACCAGCCCTCTACGCCTCGATTGACCAGAACGCCGAACACGAGGGCGACGAGGATGGCGGGCACCACCGCCACCAGGGAAAAGAGCGTCACGAACCGCAGGTGCAGTCGGGCTCCGGCGTCTTCGGCCTGCTCGCGCACCAGCGCCAGAACCCGGAGTCCCACCGCCCCGGCGAGAACCGCGATGAGCAGGAGGTTGGCCAGCAGGACGCCGAGCACCATGGTGCTGGCTCCGGCCAGGGCGCCCTCGCCCGCGCCGGCGGGCGCCGAAGCGACGAGCCAGACGCCGACCGCGGTGACAATGGCGGCGAGGCCATAGGCCGTCCCGAAGACGATCCGCGCTCGCGTGCCGGTCAACCAGGCGATCGCCCGCGCCGCCCAGCGAGGGTTCTCAACGGCTTGCGCCGGAGCTGTGGCGGCCTGCGGCATGCCCGGGCTATCGCCCGCCTGTGCCATTAAATCAACAACGATGTTGCGCGAAAGCGTCAGGCGGCGATCTGCCGCGGCTCCAGCCATAGCGCGGCGAGCCCGACCTCGACCTCTCCTGGAGTTTCCAGACGGCACAGCCGCGCCTTATCCGCACGCCGGACGCTCGGATCCGGCTCGAAGGGCGCGCCTTCGACATACCAGCCTAGGTGCTTGCGGAACATCTTGAGCCCCAGCCGATCTCCGTAGAAGGCCAGCGACCGGCGAAACTGGGCCAGCACGATCTCGAGGCGTTCAGACGGACCGGGCCCCTCCCCGGCCGCACCTCCCGTCAGGCCGCGCTCGATCTCGGCGGCGATCCACGGCTGACCGCAGACGCCGCGGCCGAGCATGACGGCGTCCGCGCCGGAATGCTCAAGCGCGGCTCGCGCCGTCTCGGCGTCGGTGATGTCGCCGTTGACGATCACCGGGATCGAGACCGCCGACCTGACCTCGGCCACCGCGCGCCAGTCGGCGGCGTCCTTGTAGAACTGCTGGCGGGTGCGGCCGTGGATGGTGATGGCCTGGACGCCGATCGCCTCGGCGCGGCGGGCCAGGTCGGACGCGTTGCGGCTGGCGTCGTCCCAGCCGAGACGGGTCTTGAGCGTGACGGGCCGTGACGTCGCCTTGACCACGGCCTCCAGGATGCGGCTGGCGGCGTCGAGATCGCGCATGAGGGCCGAGCCCGACGCGATGCCGGTGACCTCCTTGGCAGGGCAGCCGAAGTTGAGATCGACGATGTCGGCGCCGGCGCGCTCCGCCATGCGCGCGCCCTCGGCCATCATCTCGGGATTGGCGCCGACCAGTTGGATGATGGTCAGGCCGAGGCCCTCGCCGACGGCGGCGCGGCGCACCACGTCGGGCCGGCCCCGCGCCAGTTCTGCCGAAGCGACCATTTCGGTGGCGACATAGGCCGCGCCGAGCTCCGCCGCCGTCTGGCGGAACGGCAGATCGGTGACGCCGGTCATGGGCGCGGTCAGCACCCGTCCGGGCACGTGTACGTCGCCGATGGTGAGGCCCTGGGTCATGGCGCGCGGCATAGGCGCTCGGCGCGCGTCCGTCCACGCCGACTAGAAGACGGCCATCGCCGTGCGCACGGCCAGGACGGCCAGGATCAGGGTGCTGACATTGAAGATGGCGAACCGCACCAGGATGACGTTCGTCGTCGCCTGGACCAGGCTGTGCACGACGCGCAGGGCCACATAGGCCCAAGCCAGCCACAGGTTCAGCGGGTCGGCGTCCCCGATCACCGCCAAAGTCAGGGCCGTGGCGTAGAACAGCGTCGGCTGCTCCATCAGGTGGTTGTAGTTGTCGGCCTTCCAGCGGACCTCGGGCGGCAGGTCGCCCAGTAGCTGGTCTCGCGTCAGGCGTGGATCGAGCTTGGTTCGGGCCCTGCGCATCGCCGGGATGCGGGTGGCGTAGAGCCAGACCCACATGACCAGCGTCCACAGGACCAGCGCCATCAACGGCGCGAGAATGTCTTGGGTCATCTGGCCCTCCCTGGCGGCGAAGCTTAGCGAAGCGGCGCCGACCGGCAAGCGGCCTCGCCTTGCGGCGCTCCTTTGCCTAGAAGCGGGCCATGAGCTTCACCGCCATCGTCGTCGCCGCAGGCTCGGGCTCCCGCGCGGGCGGTCCCAAGCAGTGGACGCCGTTGGGCGGCAGGCCGGTCGTGCGCTGGTCAGTTGAGGCCTTCGTCAAAGCGGGGGCCGCCGAGGTGATCGTGGTGATCCCGGCCGGCAGCGAGACGCGGGCCGCGGAGGCGCTGGAGCGACTGTCAGGCTGGCGCGCCGTGACCGGCGGGGCGGAGCGGGCGGATTCGGTGCGCGCTGGGCTGGCGCAGGCCGATCCGGCCCTGCCGGTTCTGGTGCATGACGCAGCGCGTCCCCTGCTGAGCGGCCGGGTCATCGACGCACTGCTCGGCGCGCTTGAGACCGCCGAGGCGGCGGCGCCCGCCCTGGCGGTGGCGGACACCCTGAAGGCCGCAGAGGACGGGCGGGTGTCCCGCACAGTGCCCCGCGCGGGGCTGTGGCGGGTGCAGACGCCGCAGGCCTTCGCGCCCGGCGTGCTGCAGCGCGCCTACGAGGCCTGGACGGGCGAGGAGAGTCCGACCGATGACCTGGCCGTGGTCGAGGCGGCCGGGGGCGTGGTCCGGCTGACGCCCGGCGATCCGCGCCTGATGAAGCTGACCTATCCGGAGGATTTCGCCATGGCCGAGGCCCTGGTCGCGCAGGCGATGACGACGCGGGTGGGCATGGGCTTCGACGCCCATCGCTTCGGGCCCGGCCAGTCGGTCTGGTTGTGTGGCGTTGAAATCGCGCACGGCCAGGGGCTGATCGGGCATTCGGACGCGGATGCGGGGCTGCACGCCCTGACCGACGCGCTGCTGGGCGCGTTGGGCGAAGGCGACATCGGCGACCATTTCCCGCCGACCGACCCGCAGTGGAAGGGCGCCTCGTCGGACCGCTTCCTGGCGCATGCGCTGGGCCTCCTGAAGGAGCGCGGCGGGCGGATCGCCAGCGCGGACGTGACCCTGATCTGCGAGCGGCCCAAGGTGAAGCCGCACCGGGAAGCCATGCGGGCGCGGGTCGCCGAGATCCTTCAGGCGCCGCTTGGGGCCGTCAGCGTCAAGGCCACGACGACCGAGGGCATGGGCTTCACCGGACGCGAGGAAGGCATCGCCGCCCAGGCCGTCGTGGCCGTCGAGTTGCCGGTCAGTCGGTCGTCGGCACCGAGGTAGCGGCCTCGGCCTGCAGGCGCTGGCGTTCGGCCATGCGGTCGACGCCGCCCGCGTAGGCGACCAGCGCCTGGATGCGTTTCTCGATCGGCGGATGGGTCGCGAACAGGCCCATGAAGCCGCTCTCGTGGTGATCCAGGAACAGGCCGGCGACCTCGTCCGGCGCGTTCAGGTCGGAGCGGCCCGAAACCTTCTGAAGCGCGGAGATCATCGCGTCGGGGTTCTTGGTCAGCTCGACCGAGCCCGCATCGGCGAGGAACTCGCGCTTCCTCGATATCGCCATGCGGATGACCAGGGCCAGCACCCAGCCGATCGCCGCGATGGCGAAGCCCACCAGCACCAGCACCATGGCGCCGTTGTTACCGCCGCGCCGGTTGCTGCCGCCGAAGGCCATGAACCGCATCGAGCGGAAGATCAGCTCGGCCACCACGCTGATGATGCCGACGAAGACCGAGGCGATGACCATGGTCCGCACGTCGCGGTTGATGATGTGCGTCAGCTCGTGGGCAAGCACGGCCTCCAGCTCGTCCCGGTCGAGCGCCTCGACTAGACCGCGGGTGACGGTGATGGAGAACTGGCCGGAGTGCAGGCCGGTGGCGAAGGCGTTCAGCTCCGGCCGGTCGATGAGCCGCAGCGTGGGCGTCGTCATGCCGCGCGAGATCGCGAGGTTTTCGAGCAGGTTGTAGAGATCCGGATGGGTGTTGCGTTCGACTACGCGGGCACCCGTCGCCAGGTCGATGATGGTCTGGTTGGCGAAATAGGCCACGACGAACCAGCCGCCGGCGCCCAGGAAGGCGAAGGGCGCCGTGGCCGGCAGCATCTGGACCGCATAGAGGAAGTCGCCCTCGACCGTCTTGGTCCCGGGGATGACCCCATAGCCCATCAGCACCACCTGGGCGGCGTAGAGAATGCCGAGCAGCAGGATGGGGAACCCGGCCATCAGGATGGCCGAGCGCGTGTTGTTGGCCCAGATGTGGGTCTTCAGGCCAACGACGGCCACGGTTCAAACCCTCAGCTGAACGAGACCTTCGGCGGGGCCGCGTCCATGGCCGCCCGCTGCTCCGTGCCGACGTCGAAGAAGGGCTTGTCCGAGCCGAAGCCGACCAGGCCGGCGAACAGGACGGTCGGGAACTGGCGGCGCACCGCGTTGAATTCGGACACCGCGTTGTTGAAGAAGCGGCGCGCGGCGGCCAGCTTGTTTTCGATGTCCGAAAGGTCGGACTGGAGCCGCATGAAGTTCTCGTTGGCGCGCAGCTGCGGATAAGCCTCCGACAGGGCGAAGAGCCGGCCGAGCGTGGCGGTCAGCATGTTCTCGGCCTCGACCTTTTCGTTGACGCCGGTCGCGTGGGTCGCGGCCGAACGGGCCTGGATGACGGCCTCGAGCGTGCCGCGCTCATGCGAGGCGTAGCCCTTCACGGTCTCGACCAGATTGGGGATGAGGTCGTGGCGCTGCTTCAGCTGGACGTCGATGTCCGCGAAGGCCTGATCCGCCGTCTGGTCCAGGCCGACCAGGCGGTTGTACGCGCCGATGACGAGGAACAGCAGGACGACGACGACAACGCCGACGATGATCCAGACAAGCATCACGGATTCCTCCAGTTGGATGGAGCCATGATAGGGGCCGGTTCAGGCTTCGTCATGCGGAAAGCGTGGCCGCTCAACCGATCCTGACGCCGGTCATGGAGATGGAGCCGCCGTCGATCACGTCGTTGAAGAAGCTGACCTCTTCGCCCGGCCGCGCCTGGGCCGCGACGTAGAGCAGCGGCAGGAAGTGCTCGTCGGTCGGCACGCTGAGCTGGGCGTCCTCGGCCAGCGACACCCAGTCGACCAGCCGGTCGTGATCGCCGGAGATCAGGGCGGCCTTGACCGCCTCGTTGAAGCTGACCGCCCAGTCGTAGGCCTGGGCGCCCGGCTCGCGCCGCCAGGTCCTGAGGTTGTGCACGAAGTCGCCGGAGCCGGCGATCACCACGCCCTCGTCGCGCAGCGGCTGGAGCCGCCGGGCCAGGTCGTAGTGGCCCTGCGCATCGAGCGTGCGGTCGAGCGACAGCTGGATGACCGGCACGTCGGCCTGCGGCCAGACGTGGGCCAGCACCGACCAGGTCCCGTGATCCAGGCCCCAGTCCAGGCTCGGACGCGCGCCGGTCAGGCAGCCTACCCGCTCCGCCAGTACGGGCGAGCCGGGCGCGGGCCAGGTCATGGCGTGCAACTCGGCCGGGAAACCGCCGAAGTCGTGGATGGTCCGAGGCCGTTCGTCAGCGGTGACGAACAGCCCGGGCGTCTCCCAGTGAGCGGAGACCATGACGACGCCCGCCGGCTTGCCGATGTCGCGGCCGAGGTCGCGCCAGGCGTCCACGAAGGGACCGCCCAGTGCGTTCATCGGGTTGCCGTGGCCGAAGAAGACGGCGGGCGCGCTCATCACGCAGCCAGCTTCTTCGCGTTCTCGGCGACGTAGCGGCCCTGCCAGCGGGCGCCTTCGAGCTCATTGTCGGAAGGCATGCGCGAGCCGTCGCCGCCGGTGATGGTGGTGGCGCCATAGGGGCTGCCGCCGGTGATCTCGTCCATGCGCTGCTGGCCGGACCAGGCGTAGGGCAGGCCCGCGATGAGCATGCCGTGGTGCAGAAGGGTCTGGATGAGCCCGATCAGGGTCGTCTCCTGGCCGCCGTGCTGGGTCGCCGTCGAGGTGAAGGCCGCGCCGATCTTGCCGACGAGCGCGCCCTTGACCCAGATGCCGCCTGTCTGGTCGAGGAAGTTCCGCATCTGCGAGGCGGCGGTGCCGTAGCGGGTGCCGGCGCCCACAATGATCGCGTCATAGTCCGCCAGTTCGGCCGGCTGGGCGATCGGCGCGGCCTGGTCGAGCTTGTAGCCGCTCTTGCGGGCTAGCTCCTCGGGAACGAGTTCCGGCACCCGTTTGATGTCGACCGTCACCCCCTCGACCGACCGCGCGCCCTCTGCGACGGCCTCGGCCATCTTCTCGATATGGCCGTAGGTGGAATGGTACAGGACGAGGATTTTGGTCATCGGGGAGGCCTCCAGTTTCGCGTGAAACCGAGCAACAGTTCATAACTGCAACTCGTTCCGTTGCTGATTTAGGGAGGCGGCCGGCGGCTTCAAGCCGCCGGACACGAAATATCCGCGCCCGGCTTGCGCTAGAGGTGCAGGACCCGCTGGTACGCGTCGAGCGAGGCCTCGTGCATGGCCTCGGACATCGTCGGGTGCGGGTAGACGATGCCGTGGATGTCTTCCTCGGTGGCCTCCAGCGTGATGGCGGTCACGAAGCCCTGGATCATCTCGGTGACCTCGTGGCCGATCATGTGGGCGCCGACGAGCGCTCCCGTCTTCGCGTCGAAGATCGTCTTGACGAAGCCTTCGGTCTCTCCGGCGGCGACGGCCTTGCCGTTCACGCGGAACGGGAAGCGGCCGACCTTGACCTCGCGCCTGGCTTCGCGCGCGCCCTGTTCCGTCAGGCCGACCGAGGCGACCTGCGGCTGGGTGTAGGTGCAGCCGGCGATGGGGCTGACGACGTTCGGGGTCCGGTGGCCGGCGATATGCTCGGCGGCGTGGATGCCCTCGTGGCTCGCCTTGTGGGCGAGCCAGGGCGCGCCCGCGCAGTCGCCGATGGCGTAAAGGCCCTTCACATTGGTCTCGCCGTGCGGGCCGGTCTTGATGTGGCCGCGGTCGAGCTCGACGCCCAGCGCCTCCAGGCCGATGCCGTCGGTGTTGGCGGTGATTCCGACGGCCGAGATGCAGACCTCGGCCTCCAGCGTCTCGGACTTGCCGCCGACCTCGACGGCGACGGACACGCCGGAGCCGGTCTTGGAGACCTTGGTCACCTTGGCGCCGACGCGGAACCGGATGCCGCGCTTCTCGAAGGCCTTCTGGGCGGCCTTGGAGACCTCCTCGTCCTCGACCGGCATGATGCGGTCGACGGCCTCGACCACGGTCACCTCGGCGCCGAGCGCACGGTAGAAGCTGGCGAACTCAAGCCCGATGGCGCCCGAGCCGATGACGACGAACGACTTCGGCAGGCGCTTCGGCGCGAGCGCCTCGCGGTAGGCCCAGATCTTGTCGCCGTCGGCCTCCAGGCCGATCTGAGGCAGCGCCCGGGCGCGGGCGCCGACGGCCAGCATGACGGCCCGGGCCTCGACCGTGCGCGATCCACCGGCGTTCAGGGCCACGACGACCTTAGGAGCCGCAGCGCCCTTCTCGAGCTTCGCCGAGCCCTCGATCACCTCGATCTTGTGCTTCTTCATCAGGAAGGCGACGCCCTTGTTCATTGTCGCGGCGACGCCGCGCGAGCGGGCGATGATGGCGTCGAAGTCGAAGCCGACTTTCTCGGCCGACAGGCCGTAGTCCTTGAGGTGCGACAGGCTCTCGAACTTCTCGCCGGACTTGAGCAGCGCCTTGGTCGGGATGCAGCCCCAGTTCAGGCAGATGCCGCCGAGGTTCTCGCGCTCGACGATAGCCACCTTCTGGCCCAGCTGGCTGGCGCGGATAGCCGCGACGTATCCGCCGGGGCCCGAGCCGATGACGATGAGGTCGAAGTCAGCCATGGCGCGTCCTTTAGGCCAGCATCGTCACGGGGTCTTCGACCAGCGGCTTGAAGGCCTGCAGGAAGCGGGCGCCGACGGCGCCGTCGACCACGCGGTGGTCGCAGGTCAGGGTGACGGTCATGACGGTGGCGACAGCCAGCTGGCCGTTGCGGACGACCGCCCTCTCCTCACCCGCGCCGACGCTCATGATCGCGCCTTGCGGCTCGTTGATGATCGAGGCGAAGGCCTTGATGCCGAACATGCCGAGGTTGGACACCGAGAAGGTGCCCCCCTGGAACTCTTCCGGCTTCAGCTTGCGGTCGCGGGCGCGCTTGGCGAGGTCCTTGGCCTCAGTCGCGATCTCGGCCAGCGACTTGAGCTCGGCCTGGCGGATGATCGGGGTGATCAGGCCGCCGTCGATGGCGACCGCCAGGGCCACGTCGGCGTGGTGGTGCATGGCGATGCCCTCGGGCGTGTAGGAGGCGTTCGCCTCCGGCACGGCCTTCAGCGCCATGGCCGCGGCCTTGAGGACGATGTCGTTGACCGAGACCTTCACGCCCTTGGCTTCGAGCATGGCGTTGATGCGCGCGCGGGCCTTGAGCAGGCCGTCGATCTCGCAGTCGATGGTCAGCGGGAAGTGCGGCACGTCGCGGAAGCTGTCGGTCAGGCGGCGAGCGATCGCCTTGCGCATGCCGTCGAGCGGGACGAGGTCGTAGGTGCCGGGCGCGATGCCCATCTGCTCCAGAGACAGCACCTTGCGGGGTTCGCCGGCAGAGGCGGCCGTCCCGGCCGCTGCCGGGCGGGCTGCGCCCGACTTCGAAGCGCCCTCGATGTCGGCCTTCACGATACGGCCGTGCGGGCCGGTCCACTTGATCGAGGCGAGGTCCAGGCCGGCCTGATGGGCCAGACGGCGCGCCAGGGGCGAGGCGAAGACGCGCTCGCCGGACGCCTTGGCCGGGACCGCCGTCTCGGCGGACTTGACGCCCTGAGGCGTGGCGACGGCCCGGCCGCTTTCATGGCCCGCCGGTTGCGGCTCGGCCTTGGCGGGCTCCGCCTTCGGAGCCTCGGCCTTGGGCGCGGCCGCGCCGCCCTCGCCTTTCAGCCGGGCGATGGGGGTGTTGACCTTGACGCCCTGGGCGCCCTCCTCGACCAGGATCTCGGCGACCTCGCCCTCGTCGACGGCCTCGACCTCCATGGTCGCCTTGTCGGTCTCGATCTCGGCGATGACGTCGCCGGCCTTGACCGTGTCGCCCGCCTTGATGTGCCACTTGGTGAGCGCGCCCTCCTCCATGGTGGGCGACAGCGCCGGCATGAGGATGTCGGTCATGCTCAGCTCTCCTTGGGCGCCTGACCGTGGGTCATGACCGTCTTCATCGGAATGCCCTTGGCGTCGTCCCAGCCCTGGCGGATCTGTTCGATCAGGGCCTCAGGCTCGCCGTGGCCCTGCGAGGCGTAGACCTGCGAGAAGTGGAAGGCGCATTCGCCCAGCAGTCGGCCGACGTTGCGCGGGTCCTTGAGCGCGGCGGACAGGACGAACTCCGGCCGGTCGTGCACCCAGAAGGCGCGGATCAGCTCGACGGCCTGGTCGGCGTGCGGGCCCTCACGGGCGCCGTCAGGGATTCTGAGCTCACGAGCCGGCATAGGTCACCTTCTTGACGGCGGCCACGATCTTCTCGACCGACGGCAGGGAAAGGGCTTCCAGGTTGGCGGCGTACGGCATGGGCACGTCCTCCTGGTGGACGCGCAGCGGCGGCGCATCGAGATAGTCGAAGGCGTGCTCGACCACGCGGGCGCAGATTTCGGCGCCGACGCCCATGGGGCCCCAGCCTTCCTCGACCGACACCAGGCGGTTGGTCTTGCGGACGCTCTCGAGCACCGTCTCGTGGTCGAGCGGACGCAGGGTGCGCAGGTCCACGACCTCGGCCTCGATACCTTCCTTGGCCAGCTCTTCGGCGGCCTTCAGCGCCAGACCGACCATGCGGCTGTGGGCGGTGATGGTGACGTGGTCGCCCTCGCGGCGGACCTTGGCCTTGCCGATCGGCACGATCCAGTCGTCGACCTCCGGCACGTCGAACTCCACGCCGTACATCATCTCGTGCTCGAGGAAGACAATGGGGTTGGGGTCGCGGATGGCGGCCTTGAGCAGACCCTTGGCGTCGGCGGCGTCGTAAGGAGCAATGACCTTCAGGCCCGGCACCTGGGCGTACCAGGCGGAGTAATCCTGGCTGTGCTGGGCGGCCACGCGGGCGGCCGCGCCGTTCGGACCGCGGAACACGATCGGGCAGCGGATCTGGCCGCCCGACATGTAGAGCGTCTTGGCCGCCGAGTTGATGATGTGGTCGATCGCCTGCATGGCGAAGTTGAAGGTCATGAACTCGACGATGGGCTTCAGGCCCGCCATCGAGGCGCCGACGCCCAGGCCCGCGAAGCCGTACTCGGTGATCGGGGTGTCGACCACGCGGCGGTCGCCGAACTCCTGCAGCAGCTCGCGCGAGACCTTGTAGGCGCCCTGGTACTGGGCGACTTCCTCGCCCATCAGGAAGACGGCCTCGTCGCGGCGCATCTCCTCGGCCATGGCGTCGCGCAGCGCGTCGCGGACCGTCGTCTTGACCAGCTTGGCGCCGGCCGGGATTTCCGGGTCCTTCAGCTCGACCTTCGGCGTGACAGGCGCGGGACCCTCGCCTTCCGGCTTGGGCGCGGCGGTTTCGGGCGCCTGCTTCTCGGGTTCGCCGGCGGCCTGGGGCGCGGGCTGCTGAGGCGCGGGCGCAGCGCCGCCGCCCTCGCCCTTCAGGCGCGCGATCGGAGTGTTGACCTTCACGCCTTCGGAGCCCTCGGCCACGAGGATTTCGGCCACTTCGCCCTCGTCGACGGCCTCGACCTCCATGGTCGCCTTGTCGGTCTCGATCTCGGCGATGACGTCACCGGCCTTGACCGTGTCGCCCGCCTTGATGTGCCACTTGGTGAGGGTCCCCTCCTCCATGGTCGGGGACAGGGCCGGCATCAGGATGTCGGTCACTGCGCGGCCTCCTGATAGACGTCAGTGTAGAGCTCGGACGGGTCCGGCTCGGGGCTTTCCTGGGCGAACTGGACGGCCTCGGCGACGATGGCCTTGATCTCGTCCTCGATGGGCTTGAGGTCGGCCTCGGTCGCGCCGGCCTGGTCGAGCAGCATCTTCACGTGCTCGATGGGATCGCGGGTCTTCTTGACCTCGTCGACCTCCTCCTTGGTGCGGTACTTGGCCGGATCGCTCATGGAGTGACCGCGATAGCGGTAGGTCTTCACTTCCAGGATGAAGGGGCCGCCGCCCTCGCGGGCGCGCTTGACGGCCCGCTCGGTGGCTTCACGCACCGCCAGCACGTCCATGCCGTCGACCTGCTCGCCCGGAATGCCGAAGCTGGCGCCGCGCTGGCTGAGGTCGGTCGTGGCCGAGGACCGCTCGATCGAGGTGCCCATGGCGTACTGGTTGTTCTCGATGATGAAGATGGCCGGCAGCTTCCACAGCTGGGCCATGTTGAAGCTCTCGTAGACCTGGCCCTGGTTGGCCGCGCCGTCGCCGAAATAGACGAAGGCGACGTTGTCATTGCCGCGATAGCGGTTGGCGAAGGCGAGCCCCGCGCCCAGCGCCACCTGGCCGCCGACGATGCCGTGGCCGCCATAGAAGCCGGTCGCCACGTCGAACATGTGCATGGAGCCGCCCTTGCCCTTGGACGAGCCGCCGATGCGCCCGGTCAGCTCGGCCATGACCTCCTTGGGGTCCATGCCGGCGGCCAGCATGTGGCCGTGGTCGCGATAGCCGGTGATGACCTGGTCGCCCTGCTTGAAGGTCGCCTGCACGCCCACCGCCACGGCCTCCTGGCCGATGTAGAGGTGGCAGAAGCCGCCGATCAGGCCCATGCCGTAGAGCTGGCCGGCGCGCTCCTCGAAGCGGCGGATCAGCAGCATCTCACGGTAGTACTTGAGCAGTTCGGCCTTGTCGGCCTTTGGCGCCGGCGGGGCCTTGCCCGATGCGCTCTTGCTGGCGGCCTTCGCCATCCGGCGTCCTCCAATAGGTCTGTACAGCCAGCGACGGCGGCGCTTCGCTTCGTCCGGCGGGCTCGGCTGTCGCTACGGAAGCGGGCTTTAGCAGGCTTCGTTCCCGAAAGGCAAAGCCCCTCGGCCGCCTGATCACGACGTTGGTCAGGAGGGCCGCGTCTCGCGGATCACATAGTCGTTGGGACGGACATAGCCGAGCACCACGCGCGCCCGCTCTTCCAGCACGTCGAGCGACAGGTGGCGCGACGACAGGCCGTCCACGCGCGCCTGCAGTTCGGCCTTCTGGGTCTCGAGGGACGCCAGCTCGGCCTGTCGCTCGGCCAGCTCGCGCTTGCGCTCGCCGTCATTCAGCAGACCCCGCTCGCCCGTCAGGGCCTGGGCCGTGAAATAGACGATCAGGAAGCCGAGCACGCCCAGACGCGCATAACGGCGGAGGTTCAGAGACACCTGGCGGAGGCCCTCAAGGGTGCGTGGTCACGACTCGTTAAGCGTGCCGTCCAAGCCCTTAAGGAAGCGTGGATTTCGCCCGCGCCCTACTCCCGCAGCACGCTCTCCCCGGCGTACACGGCCAGGTCGCCGAGCATCTCCTCGATGCGCAGGAGCTGGTTGTACTTGGCCAGCCGGTCCGAGCGGGCCAGCGAGCCCGTCTTGATCTGACCGCAGTTGGTGGCGACCGCCAGGTCGGCGATGGTCGAGTCCTCGGTCTCGCCCGAGCGGTGGCTCATCACCGCCGTGTAACCGGAGCGGTGCGCCAGATCGACGGCGTCGAGCGTCTCGGACAGGGTGCCGATCTGGTTGACCTTGATGAGGATCGAGTTGGCCAGCCCCTCGCCGATGCCCGCCAGCAGGCGCGCCGGATTGGTCACGAACAGGTCGTCGCCGACCAGTTGCAGCTTGTCGCCCAGCCGCTCGGTCAGCAGACGCCAGCCGTCGAAGTCGTCTTCCGAACAGCCGTCCTCGATCGAGACGATCGGGAACCGGTCGCAGAGCGCGGCGAGGTAGTCGACCATGCCCTGCTGGTCGAGCGTCTTGCCCTCGCCTTCCAGGACATAGCGGCCGTCCTTGAAGAACTCGGTCGAGGCGACGTCGAGGCCGAGCTGGAAGTCCTCGCCGGCCTTGTAGCCCGCGGCCTCGCCCGCCTTGACGATGAAAGCCAGGGCGTCCTCGGCCGAGGCCAGGTTCGGCGCGAAGCCGCCCTCGTCGCCGACGTTGGTGTTGTGGCCGGCGTCCTTCAGGGCCTTCTTCAGGCCGTGGAAGATCTCCGCACCCATGCGCAGGCCTTCGGAGAAGGTGTCCGCACCGGTCGGCAGGATCATGAACTCCTGGATGTCGATCGGATTGTCGGCGTGGGCGCCGCCGTTGATGATGTTCATCATCGGCACCGGCAAGACCCGGGCCGAGACGCCCCCGACGTAGCGGTGCAGCGGCAGGCCCGAGGAGATGGCGCTCGCCTTGGCGCAGGCCAGGGACACGCCGAGGATGGCGTTGGCGCCCAGGCGGCTCTTGTTGTCCGTCCCGTCCAGCCCGATCAGGGCCTCGTCGATGCGGCGCTGGTCCTCGGCGTCCATGCCGCACAGGGCGTCGAAGATCTCGCCGTTCACGGCATCCACGGCCTGGGACACGCCCTTGCCGAGATAGCGGCCCTTGTCGCCGTCGCGCTTTTCGACCGCCTCGTGGGCGCCGGTCGAGGCGCCCGAGGGCACCGCGGCGCGGCCAAACGCGCCGTCCTCCAGCGTGACGTCCACCTCGACGGTCGGGTTGCCCCGGCTGTCTAGAATCTCGCGGGCGGTGATGTCGGCGATGTCGGTCATGGCGGGCCCTTCGTTTTGCGCGGGGCCGCGATAGCCCACGGGGAACGTCCGGGCAATGCAGGGGTTGGACTCCTTTAGGCCGGACACTCCGGCCGCCGCGAGGAGGACCTCATGCGAACCATCATCCTGCCCATCGTCGCCCTCGGCGCCCTGTCGATGGCCGCCTGCAGCAACGAGCGCTCGGCCGAGGTCGAGGGCGAGGTCGCCGAAGCCGAGGTGACCACGGAGCTTCCCGAAGAGATCGTCTCGGACGACGAACTCGAGGACCTGGCGGCGCGCGCCGCCGCGGGCGCGGGCAGCGCCACGGTTCCGACCGATCCGGCCGCGGGCGGCACGGGCGACGTCCAGACCATGCCGGGTCAGACCGGCGAGACGAGGACTGGAGAGTCTTCTACGACCACGGAGTAGGTCAGAGACAGCCCTCGACGTACTGGATGCTGGGTCCGCCCAAGTGGATTTGCTCGACCACGCCCTCGGCGTTGGTCTCGTAGCGGACTCCCCGGGCGGCCGGGTCCTGCACGTAGGGGTCGGCGGGCGGACCGCCGACCCAGGCCGTCAGGTACTCGGCCGGCAGGCCGACGTAGTGATGCGGCTCTGTCTGGAGCGCGTCCCCATAGGCGGCCTTGATCTCGACGGCGGACGCTCCGACGCCGAAGCCCCGGTCTGTCGTCAGGCCGGCGGGCTCAAAGACGCTGATCCGCGTCAGCACCCCGTCCTCGACCATCACCAGCAGTCCTTCGGGCGCGCGCTCGGGGCGGAACTGGTCGCAGCTTTCCGGATCCGGGCGCCGACCGCGTCGGGATCGGAATCCGGCCCCATGGCGGCTTCGACCTCCGCCAGGGTCATGCCGATGCGCAAAGGGCCCCAGCCCTCTGGCGTCAGGGACGCTACAGCAGGGCTCAGTGTCGCGGGGTCCGACGGCTGGGCCGGTGATTCGGACGGCGGGGGCGCCTCGGTTGCTGGCTCGCAGGCCGCAAACCCGATGAGCACGAGCGCGGCGAGGGTCAGACGCATCGGACAGGCTCCGGACATGCAAAACGGCGCGCCGGGGTCCGGCGCGCCGTCAGGCTAATCCAGTTTGGCGAAGAAGACTTAGTCTTCCTTCTGCTCCAGCACCTGGCGGCCCTTGTACATGCCGGACTTCAGGTCGATGTGGTGCGGGCGGCGCAGCTCCCCGGTGTCCTTGTCCTCGACGTAGGCATTCGTGCCCAGGGCGTCGTGCGAGCGACGCATGTTGCGCCGCGACGGCGAGGTTTTGCGCTTCGGAACGGCCATGTCCGTCTCTTCTTGGTCTGAGTGCGCCGAACCGGGCGCGAAAATGGAAGCGGCGGCCGTGAAGGCCGCCCCGTGAGCGGGGGCTTATGCCCGAACCTCCACTCCATTTCAAGCGGGGCTTGAGGCAAGCTCGCGGGCGAGGACGACGAACCAGAGGTCGTTCCTGAGCGGAACGCCCAGGCGCGGGTCGTGCATCGGAAAGGGGCAGGTCTCGCCCGTGGGCTCGTACCCCTGGCGGGCGTACCAGGCGATCAGACTGTCGCGCTGCCAGAAGACCTGCATCTCCAGCCGGCGCGCGCCCCAGCGCGCCTGCACCTCGCGTTCGGCGGCGCGGACCAGCGCCCGGCCGATGCCGCCAGACTGCAGCTCGGGATCGACCGACAGCATGCCGAGATAGCCGGTGTCTCCTCCCCGATCAGCGATCAGGACACAGCCGACGAGCGCGCCGTCGCGCTCGGCCATGAGGATGGCCTGCTTCGGATCGACGAGGATCGCCGCCAGCGCTTCCGGGTCGGTGCGCTGGCCGCCCAGCAGGTCGGCCTCGGTCGTCCAGCCGCGCCGTGAGCCTTCGCCGCGATAGGCGCCTTCGATGAGGGCGTGGAGCGCCGGGATGTCGTTGAGCCCGGCGTCGCGGATCGACAGCTCGCTCAAACCAGGCGGCTCTGCTCGACGGCCGCGCCGATGAAGCTGGCGAACAGCGGGTGGGGCGCAAACGGGCGGCTCTTGAGTTCCGGGTGGTACTGCACCCCGATGAACCAGGGGTGGTCCGGGATCTCCACGGTCTCAGGCAGGACCCCATCCGGCGACAGGCCGGCGAAGACCATGCCGGTCGCCTCGATGGCGTCGCGGTAGTTGATGTTGACCTCATAGCGGTGGCGGTGCCGCTCAGAGATGGTCTCGGATCCGTAGATCTCGGCGATGCGCGAGCCGGCCTTGAGCGTGGCGTCATAGGCGCCCAGACGCATGGTGCCGCCGAGGTCGCCGCCGGCGGTGCGCTGGACCCGCTGGTTGCCCTGCACCCACTCGGTCATCAGGCCGACGACCGGCGTGGACGTCTCGCCGAACTCGGTGGATGAAGCCTCGTCCAGCCCCGCCAGGCTGCGCGCCGCCTCGATCACCGCCATCTGCATGCCGAAGCAGATGCCGAAGTACGGGATGCGCCGCTCGCGCGCGAAACGGGCGGCGCAGATCTTGCCCTCCGCCCCACGTTCGCCGAAGCCACCCGGGACCAGCACCGCATGCGCGCCCTCGAGCCGTGCGGCGCACTCCGAGGCGTCGCCCTCGAAGGTCTCGGACTCGACCCAGTCGATGTTGACCTTGACCCGGTTGGCCACGCCGCCGTGGTTCAGGGCCTCGATCAGGGATTTGTAGGCGTCCTTGAGCACCGTGTACTTGCCGACCACCGCGACGGTGACCTCGCCGTCCGGGTTCAGGCGGCGGCTCGAGATCTCCTCCCAGCGCGACAGGTCGGGCGCCGGCGCATCGTTCAGGCCGAAGACCGACAGCACCTCCCGGTCCAGTCCCTCGCGGTGATAGTCGAGCGGCACGGCGTAGATGTCGGCGGAGTCCATCGCCTGGATGACCGCGCTCTGCCGCACGTTGCAGAACAGGCCGATCTTGCGCTTCTCGTCCTCGGGGATCGGCTGCTCGCAGCGGCACAGCAGCACGTCCGGCTGGATGCCGATGGAGCGCAGCTCCTTGACTGAGTGCTGGGTCGGCTTGGTCTTCATCTCGCCGGCCGTCTGGATGAACGGCAGCAGCGTCAGATGCACGAAGCAGCTCTGGCCCCGGGGCAACTCCTGGCCAAGCTGGCGGATGGCTTCGAAGAACGGCAGGCCCTCGATGTCGCCGACGGTGCCGCCGATCTCGACGAGGACGAAGTCGGCCTCCTCGCCCGTCGCCTCGTCGACCGCGGGGCGCAGGACGAACTCCTTGATCTCGTTGGTGACGTGCGGAATGACCTGGACCGTCGCGCCCAGGTAGTCGCCGCGCCGTTCCTTCTCGAGGATGGTCGAATAGATCCGGCCGGTGGTGATGTTGTCCGACCTGGCCGCCGAGACGCCGGTGAAACGCTCGTAGTGGCCGAGGTCGAGGTCTGTCTCGGCCCCGTCGTCGGTTACGAAGACCTCGCCGTGCTGATACGGGCTCATCGTGCCCGGATCGACGTTTAGATAGGGGTCGAGCTTGCGCAGGCGCACGGTGTAGCCGCGCGCCTGCAAGAGGGCGCCGAGCGCCGCCGAGGCCAATCCCTTGCCGAGCGAGGAGACCACGCCACCGGTGATGAAGACGTACCGAGTCTTTGTCCGGGCCATGGGCGGCTAGCTTACCTTCGATTCGGCCCGGCCGAAGCCGGCTTGAAATGCTTCCGCCTCTCCCGGCGCGGCCGGGAGGCGGAGGAGGCTCTGCTGGCGGGAGGGGCGGCGGGAGAGCCGCCCCGGGGTCATTGCGCGGGCGTCTCGGACGAAGCGGCTTCGCCGCCGCCGACCGGCAGGTTGTCGAGCGACAGGCTGTCGCCCTGCGCCGGCGGGGTCGCCGGGGCCTGGGGTTCCGTGGGAGCCGCCGCGCCCGGCTCAGCGCCGACCGAACGGCCGATGTCCTCGGCGTCGAACGACGAACCCGTGCGCTGGTTGAAGTTGCCGATGATCGTCAGGGCGATGGCGCAGGCCGCGAACGCGCCGCCCAGCCACCAAGTCAGGGTGGTCAGCAGATTACCGGCGCCGCGCGCGGTCATGAAACCGGTCGGGCCGCCGCCCATGCCAAGGGCTCCACCCTCGGAGCGCTGCAGCAGCACCACGCCGATCAGGCCGATCGAGATCAGGATCATGACGACGAGGAGAATGGTCTGGAGCATGGCGTCTTACATCGGGCGCAGGGCCGCGCCGTTCAAGCCGGCGCGTCTAGCACCGCTCCGGCTCAGACGCCAGTGGGTCGCAGGACCCAGAGGGCGACCGCGAGCGCGAGTGTCATCCAGACCACCGCTACGAGCAGGAGTCCGAGGCGACTGCGCGGAGGCTCGATCCTGTCCGCCCGTTCGCGAAGCTCGTCCATGAGTTCGGAGGGGATCAGCCGGACGGCCAGCCAGACACCCAGAGGCACGAGGATCAGGTCATCGACATAGCCAAGCACCGGGATGAAGTCCGGGATCAGATCGACCGGGCTGAGGGCGTAGGCCGCTGTCAGCGCCGCCATGAGTTTGGCGCCCAATGGGGTCCGCCGGTCCCGCGCCGCCAACCAGAGCGCGGTCACGTCCCGGACGATCCGGGACGCCCAGCGCTTCAGCGCGGCCAGCATCAGGCCGCCCGGATGATCCCGAGGAAATCGGCGGCCTTGAGCGACGCGCCGCCGACCAGCGCTCCTCCGACTTCGGACACGGCCAGAATTTCCGCGGCGTTGACGGGCTTGACCGAGCCGCCGTACAGGATCGGCGCCGTTCGGCCGCCCTCACCCAGGCGCTCGACCATAGCCGCGCGCACCGCGGCGTGGACCTCCTCGATCTGCTCCAGGGTAGGCGTGAGGCCGGTGCCGATGGCCCAGACAGGTTCATAGGCCACGGCGAAGCCCGTGCCGCCCAGCGACGCGGGCAGCGAGCCCATGACCTGGCCACGCACGACCTCGACGGCGCGTCCGGCCTCGCGTTCCTGCAGGGTCTCGCCCACGCAGATGATCGGTTCCAGACCGGCCCGAAGCGCGGCCTCGGCCTTGGAAGCGACCAGGGCGTCCGTCTCGCCGTGGCCGGCGCGGCGCTCGGAGTGGCCGAGAATCACGAGCTTGGCGCCCGCGTCGGCGAGCATCTCGGCCGACACGTCGCCGGTGAAGGCGCCGGACACCTCGGCGCGGCAGTCCTGTCCGCCGACCTCCACCGTCCCCTCGCGCAGGAACCAGGCCATGCGCGCGATCAGGGTGGCGGGCGGGCACAGGGCCACGCGGGTGGCTGCGGGCTGGTCCGCCAGCGCCTGCATCAGGGCCTGGGCCTCGGACAGGTCGGCGCCTGTCCCGTTCATCTTCCAGTTACCGGCGATCAGTCGAGCTTGGGTCATGCGCGCTCTCTAGCCGGACACAGCCCCATGCGTATAGGCTTCCGCTACGCGGTTCGGGGGAGCGGGCGATGGTGGTGACGATCCTGCTGGGCGCGCTGGGGCTGTTGGCGCTGGCCTACGCGATCCTGCTCTGGCGCACGGCCGCCGCGAAGGGCGCCGGGCGTCCTTCGCTCGAAGGGATAGGCCTGGGTGCGATCACCAACTTCTTTGACACGCTAGGCATCGGTTCCTTCGCGCCCACGACGGCGTGGATCAAGCTGCGGCGACTGACGCCTGACAGCTACATCCCGGCGACGCTGAATTCCGGCCACGCCCTGCCGGCGATGGCGCAGTCGGGCATCTTCCTCGTGCTGCTGGGCGTCAGTGTGGACCCGGTGCTGCTAGCGTCCTGCGTCGGAGCGGCGGTGCTGGGCGCCGCGGTCGGCGCGCCGCTGGTGCTCAAGGCTCCGGTCCGTCTGGTCCAGGGCATGATCGGCCTGGCGCTCGTCATTGCGGCTTGTCTCTACGCGGCGGCCAATCTGGACCTGATGCCCGTGGGAGGCTCGGCCTCTGGTCTCGAAGGCCCCGCGCTGTGGCTGGCCATCGCGGCCCACTTCGTCCTCGGGGCCCTGATGACTTTCGGCATCGGCCTGTACGCGCCGTCGTTGATCCTGCTTAGCCTGATGGGCCTGGATCCACGCCTCGCCTTTCCGGTGATGGCGTCCGCCTGCGCCTTCCTCATGCCGGTCGGCGCCTTCCGCTTCGTGCGCAGCGAGCGCATCGACCTTCGGCTGGTCCTGGGACTGGCTCTGGGCGGCGTCCCCGCGGTGCTGATCGCAGCCTTCGTGGTCAAGGAGCTGCCCGTCGAGATGCTGCGCTGGGGCGTGGTGGCGGTGGCGCTCTACGCGGCGGTCCTGCTGCTGCTCGCAGCTATTCGTCCCAGCCAGGCCGAGGACGCCGAGACCTAGGCCTCAGCCGGTTCCGCCTCGGCGGCCTTGAGCACCTGATGGAAGATCAGCTTGTCGATGCGGCGGTCGTCCATGTCGACGACCTCGACCTCGAAGCGCCCGACCTGCAGCCGCTCGCCCTCCTCCGGGATACGCGACAGCTCATGCAGGATCAGGCCTGCGACCGTGTGAAAGCCCTCGGGCTCTCCGAAGTCCTCGCCCAAGGTGTCGGCCAGTTCGTCGAGGTCGGTCTGTCCGTCGACCAGCCACGACCCGTCCTCGCGCTGGATGATGCGGACGTCCGGCTCGTCGTGTTCCTCGTCGAAATCGCCGGCGATCATCTCCAGCAGATCGGTCGCAGTGACCACGCCTTCGAAGGCGCCGTACTCGTCGACGATGAAGGCCATGTGGATCTTGGAGGCCTTTAGGATTTCCAGCGCCTTCAGCACCGAGGTCGACTGCGGAATGAAGGCGGGGACCTGGACATAGCGCTCGACATTGAACTCCCCGTTGTCGAGGAAGCTGTCGAGCATGTCCTTCTTGTGGACCACGCCGATGGGGTTATCGACGTCGTTCTCCTTGGCCACGACGATCCGCGAGTAGGGACAGTTGCGGACTTCCTGGCGCAGCACCTCCTCAGGGTCGTCCAGCGCGATCCAGAAGACCTCGTGACGCGGCGTCATGGCCACGCGGATGGGTCGGTCGCCGAGCGTGAGGATCTCCTCGATCATCTCCTGCTCTTCCGGTTCGATGGCGCCCGAGGCTGTGCCCTCGGCGATCATCGTCTCGACCTCTTCCTGGGTGACGTCCGAGCCGTCGCGGTCCCGGATGTTGAAGAGCTTCAGGATGCCCGACGTCGAAAGGGTCAGCAGGATCACGAAGGGGTGCATGATCATCGATAGGCGCGAGATCGGGCCGGCCATCTTGGCGGCGATCGCCTCGGGGAAAATCAGCGCCAGCCGCTTGGGCACCAGCTCGCCGATGATGAGCGAGAAGTAGGTGATCAGCACGACCACGAGGGCGGTCGCGATGATGTGGGCGTAGGGGGCCAGAGCCGGAGACACGGCGCCTAGCATGGTCGTCAGTTCGCCTGCGATGGCCTGCTGGCCGTAGGCGCCGGCCAGAATGCCGATCAGGGTGATCCCCACCTGCACGGCGGACAGGAAGTGCGTCGGCTCCTCGGCAAGGCTCAGCGCGCGGCGCGCGCCCTTGTCGCCCCGCTCGGCGCGGGACTGGAGCTTGGACTTGCGGGACGAGACGACCGCCAGTTCGGTCATGCTCAGAAGGCCGTTCAGCACGATGAGGAGCAGAACGACGACGATGGCGGTGGCTAACATCGAGTGGGGAAGAACCCGGCGCGGCCTCGAGGCCGCAGCGATAGCTTAGGGCCTCGCCGGGCCGGACGCCATGGGATTGTAGTTGCGCCATCTCTCTCTTGACGAAGTCGCGCGACGGGCGGGGAATGCCGCCGGGAGGGACCTGCAATGTTCAATCGCAGACAGGCGCTGCTCGGCGCGGCGGGGCTGGCGACGGCCTGCGCGGCGCCGTCGTCGGAAAACCCCGATGTCGTGGTGGTGGGCGCGGGTTCGGCAGGCATTGGTGCGGCCCATGCCCTTCAGGCCGCCGGACGAAGCGTCCTGGTGCTGGAGGCCATGGATCGGGTCGGAGGTCGCGCGTTCACCGACACCGCGACCTTCGGCGCGCCCTTCGACGTCGGCTGCGCTTGGCTGCACAAGTCAGACGACAATCCCTACACCAGCTACGCCCGGGCGCAGGGCTACACGCTACAGCCCCACGAGTATGACCTGGAGCGGGTCTGGTTCGGCGGCCGCCCGGGTGAGGCGGCGGCGGTGAACACGGCCGAGGAAGAGATCGCCGAGGCCATCGTCGGGGCCACATCGGACACCGACGCCCTGTCGGTCGCCGGCATAGACAATCCGGTCGAGGAAGCTGCTGGCGACTACCTCGGGGCGCTCGACATGGCGGTGGACCTGGAGGACCTGTCGACCTTCGACTACGCCAACGCGGACGACCTCGAGCCGAACCTGCTCTGTGCCGAGGGCTTCGGCTCCATCGTGCGCCGCCGCTCGGGCGGTCTGCCGATCCGGCTATCCACGCCGGTGCGGGCGGTGCGGTACGACGGACCGGGCGCGGTCGTCGAAACCGACCAGGGAGCCATCCGGACCAGCGCCGTGATCGTCACGGCGTCGACCGGCGTCCTGTCGTCGGGCGCCATCCGCTTCACCCCCGACCTGCCGGTGGCCACCCGCCAGGCCATCGAAGACCTCCCGATGGGCATGCTCGCCAAGATCCCTCTGCAAGTTCCCCTTGGCGCGCTGGGGTTGGATCCGTTCACAGACCTGATACTGGCCCGGCCTGGCAAGCAGGATCTGTACTTCCTGTGCCATCCGTTCAGCTACGATTTGATGGTCGGCTTTGTCGGCGGGGATTTGGGTTGGGACCTGACTCGCGCAGGACGTGAGGCGGCGGTCGATTTCGCGGTCCAGGGACTGGTCCAGATGTTCGGCTCCAATGCTCGCGGACTGGTCGGACGTTCGGGCCTCACCCTATGGGGCTCCAACGAGTGGACGCGCGGCGCCTACGCGGCCGCGCGGCCCGGGCGATATGAGGCGCGCGCCGCCCTTGCGCAGCCTGTGGCCGATCGGGTCTTCTTCGCGGGCGAGGCCCTGGCGGGGGGTCTGATCCAGACCTGCGGCGGCGCCTACAGGTCCGGCGAAGCGGCCGCGCGCGCCGCGATCGCCGCCTTGAGCTAGCTACTCGCTCGGCACAGCCCCGCCGGCCGGCCAATCGCTCTCGCCGATGCGGCGCAGGGTCATCTCGATGGTCGGCCGGGGCTCCATGCCCTCGCGCATATAGGCGCCGACCTCGTGCCAGACACCGTCCTGCACCGTCGCCGTGTAGCGCACCACTGCGCCCGGTCCGGCCGGAACCTCCCAGACGAATCCGGTGTCAGTGCGCTCGAAGCGGAAGTCGCCGTCGTGACCGTTGGCCCAGGAGCGGAAGCGGTAACGGTCCTCTCGCTCGTCCCACGAGATCACCGCCATGGCGTTGAACACCGTCACTCCGGCGGCGTCATAGCCCCGGCCCTCGACGACCCGGATCGAGCCTCCGAGGAGCGGCCCGACGCGCTCGGTCTGGGTCAATGTTGTTCGGCTGCCGTCGCGGTTGAAGATGACCGCCTCTCCACGCCATTCCCCGTCCAGGAACGACAGGTCGGCCACCTGTTGGCGCTGCTCGTCGGAACCGGCCGGGTTCATCGCCTGGGCCATGGCCAGCCCGGGCGCGCTCAGCGCCAGGACAGCCGAAAACACGATCGCACGCATACGCATGGGGTCCCTCCCTTGCGGCTATGCTTTGCGTTATAAAGTGCTTGTTCACATGTCGTCAAGTTGGGCGCGGATCGCCTGTCGGCGGAGCCGTTCAGGCCCAGAGGTGATGTTGGCGGAAGGAGCCGTCTGCTTTGACGAACGCAAGGTTCACCTGCCCCAATGCGCCATCCCTCGGTCGCGTCAGGTAGTGGACGATGTCGTAAACGACGAAGCCGCGATCAGCCATCCAGCGGATCACCTGGGTGAACTGGTTGTCGTCGTACACACCTGCGGCCTTGAACATCTGTACCTCCATGAGGACCAGATCGGCCATTTCGAGCAGCTTCGGCGCGCCCCGAACGACGTCGATGTCGGCGCCCTGGCAGTCCGTCTTGATGAACAGAGGGCCCTCAACCGGTCCTTGGACCAGATCATCGAGACGGCGCACAGGGATGGTTCGGCGATCGCCGCCCCCCCAGTTTGGGTTCGAGATGAGACTCGCGGCGTCCTTCGCCTGCGGCGGCACCCTCAGTTCCGCTTCGGTGTTTTTCGAACCAGCGGCGCACAGGTGATACTCGCCCTTCAGCCGCTTGAGGATGTTCTGAAGGGTAGGCTCCATCTCGGCGAGGGGCTCGACCAGAACATAGTAGGCGTCCGGGAACGTCCCGTAGATCTCCGGAGTGCCCCACGCCACACCGACATCGATCACCGTCTTGGGGGCGAAGCCCCGCTCTGCGAGAAACGCCATGAACTGCGGCATGTCTCGCATGCGGGGTAAACTCCTTCGAAACCGCGGCCTAGTGCGCGACGTTGCGCCAGATGCGGCGGTAGCTGAACCAGGTCAGGACCGCGAAGCCCAGCAGATAGATCAGCACGACCAGGCCGGTTTTCTTGCGCTCCACCTGATGTGGATCTGACGCCCAGGCCAGGAAGGCGGCGACGTCCTGGGCCATCTGGTCGACCGTCGCCTCGGTGCCATCGTCGTAGGTGACCGCGCCGTCCATCAGCGGCGGCGCCATGGCGATGAAGCCGCCCGGCGGCACATGGTGGCTGTCGCCGTCCCAGAACGGGCTTAGATCGCCGGCCATGTAGGCGTTGTAGTGCTGGCCGGCGCCGATGCGCAGGCCGGCCGGCGGCTCACGATAGCCAGTCAGGAGCGAATAGACGTACTCGGCGCCGCCGTGGCGGGCCTTGGTGATCACCGATAGGTCCGGCGGCGCGGCGCCGCCGTTGGCGAAGGCGGCGGCCGTCGCATTCGGGAACGGGCTGCGGAACCGGTCCGCCGGGGTCGCCGCGCGCATGATCGGCTCGCCGGTCTCGGTGTCGAGGTCGCCGACCTCGATCTGGGCGGCGATGGCCTTCACATAGGGATTGTCGTTCGGGTTCGGGTGTTCCTCGGAATAGAAGGGTCCGCCCTCCTGGCCGAGGTTCCGGTACGACATCAGGTTCATCGAGTGGCAGGCCGCGCAGACCTGCTCATAGACCCGGTAGCCGCGTTGCAGCTGGCCCTGATCGAAGGTCCCGAACGGTCCCTCGAAGCTGTAGTCGACGTTGCGCGGATGGAGCGCCCCGCCTTCGGCCTGAACGGCTCCGGCGCCCATCAGGGCGGCGGCGGCCACGACACCGGCCGCGATGCGCTTGGAAAGCGTGGAGAACATCGCGCGTCAGCCCTTCTGTTCGGCTTCGACGCCGGGCAGGACCGGCTCGGAAATGGTCGCCGGGATCGGCGAAGGCGTCTCCTTCAGGCCGACCCAGGGCATCAGCACGACGAAGAAGATGAAGTAGTAGGCGGTCAGGATGCGGGTCAGCCACAGGTAGCTGTTGATCATCCCGTCGAAGAGCTGGAAGCCGCCGCCGATGCCCGGGATCACCGGGGCGTCCGGCAGCTGGGCTCCGCACCAGCCAAGACCCAGGCACACCACCACGAAGATGATGAACAGGGTCCGCATCGTCGGGCGGTAGCGCATCGAGCGCACCCGCGAGGTGTCCAGCCACGGCAGGATGAACAGCACGCCGATGGCGCCGAACATGGCCAGCACGCCCCCGAACTTGTCCGGGATGGCCCGCAGGATCGCGTAGAAGGGCAGCAGGTACCACTCGGGCACGATATGCGCCGGCGTCTGCAGCGGATTGGCCTGGATATAGTTGTCGGCGTGGCCCAGCGCGTTCGGATTGAAGAAGACGAACACGGCGAACATCATCAGGAACAGGATGATCGCGAACCCGTCCTTGACCGTATAGTACGGATGGAACGGCACCGTGTCGCGCGAGCGCGTCTCCTTGGGGATCAGGATGCCGACCGGGTTGTTCTGGCCCGCGTGGTGCAGCGCCCACAGGTGCAGGAACACCACGCCCGCGATGGCGAACGGCAGCAGGTAGTGGAGCGAGAAGAAGCGGTTCAGCGTCGCATTGTCGATCGCCGGGCCGCCGCGCAGCCACACCAGGATGGGCTCGCCCAGGACCGGGATGGCGCCGATCAGGTTGGTGATCACCTCGGCGCCCCAGTAGGACATCTGGCCCCACGGCAGGACGTAGCCGAGGAAGGCGGTCGCGATCAGCAGGAAGAAGATGATGCAGCCGAGAATCCAGATCATCTCACGCGGCTGCTTGTACGAGCCGTAGTACAGGCCCCGCAGCATGTGGATGTAGACGGCGATGAAGAACATCGACGCGCCGTTGGCGTGCACGTAGCGCATCAGCCAGCCACCCGGCACGTCGCGCATGATGCGCTCGACCGAGGCGAAGGCCAGCTCGGTGTTCGGCACATAGTGCATGGCCAGAACGATGCCGGTGACGATCTGCGTCATCAGACAGACGGTCAGGATGGCGCCGAATGTCCACCAGTAGTTCAGGTTCTTCGGCGTCGGCAGGGCCATGTAGTCGGCCCCGAAGCGGACGATCGGCAGGCGCGCGTCCAGCCACTTCTCCACGCCGGTCTTCGGCACGTAGGTCGATTCGTGATCGCTCATCGTTGTCTCAGCCGATCCGGATGCGAGTGTCGGACAGGTATTCGTATTCCGGAACCGCCAGGTTCAGCGGCGCCGGACCCTTACGGATACGGCCGGAGGTGTCGTAGTGGGAGCCGTGGCAGGGGCAGAACCAGCCGCCGTAGTCGCCGGTGCCGAAGGTCGGCACGCAGCCCAGGTGCGTGCACGAGCCGACCAGAACCAGGTACTGCTCGTGACCCTCGATAACGCGCTCTTCGTCCGTCTGAGGGTCCTTGAGGTCCGACAGCGGAGTCGCCCGGGCGGCCTCGATCTCGGCCGGGGTGCGATAGCGCACGAACACCGGCTTGCCTTGCCAGCGCACGACGACCTGCTGGCCTTCGGACACCTTCGTCAGGTCGAACTCGATGGAGGCCAGCGCGACGGTGTCGGCGGCCGGGTTCATCTGGTTGATCAGCGGCCAGAGGACCGAGACCCCCGCGCCCACCGCCGCGGCGCCCGCGGCGATGTGGATGAAGTCGCGGCGATTCGGATCGCCATCGCCGTGGTCGGCGCCGTCGCCATGAACGACCTGATCGGTCACTGGGCTCACCTTTGTCATGGACGGCGGAGACAGCCTCTCCGCCGCAAACAGATTGCCGCCCGGCCTGGTCCCCCCGGCCGCGCGTGCGCCGGGATTAGAGCGCGGCCGGGGCTTTTTCAACCGGTCAGTGACGGAAACCGGTGCTTCCTCAGCTTGCGCCCGCTCCGTCCAGCTGTCCGAGCGTCCCGTAGGGGGCCGGATCATCCGCAAGTTCGCGCGCCACGGCTTCCACCTCACGCATGACGCGGAGCACGTTTCCGCCCGCCAGCTTGGCCAAGTCCTCGTCGCTCCACCCGCGCCGGGCGAGTTCGACAAGCAGGTCGGGATAATCTTCCACCCCATTCAGGCCATCGACCGTATCGGTGATGCCGTCAAAGTCGCCGCCGATACCAACGTGGTCGATCCCGGCGACGTCGCGCACATGCTCAATGTGATCGGCGACCTGGCTCAGGGTGGCGGCCGGGCGCGGGTTGGCGGCCTCCCAGGCTGCGATGTCGGCGTCTTCCTGGGCTCCGGACGCCACATCCATGTCGGGCCCTCCCGTTTCGCGCCGACTGCGCTCCAACTCCGCCGTGCGGGCCAGGCTCCAGGCGCGCAGCTCCGGCGAGACGAACCCTGGCACGAAGGTGACCATGACCACTCCGCCGTTCTCAGGCAGCCGGCGCAGGACGGCGTCCGGCACGTTGCGGGGATGGTCAGCCACCTCCCGCGCGGACGAGTGCGAGAAGATGACCGGAGCCCGGGTCGCATCCAGCGCATCATTCATGCTGGCCTCGGAAACGTGGCTGAGATCGACCAGCATCCCCAGCCGGTTCATCTCGCTCACCACCGCCACGCCAAAGGGGGTCAGGCCGTCGTGCTCGGGCTCATCGGTCGCGGAGTCCGCCCAGGGCAGATTCTGCGAATGAGTCAGGGTCATGTAGCGGACCCCGGCCTCGAACAGGGTCCGCAGCACCGGCAGCGATTCGGCGATGCCGTTACCGCCCTCCATGCCGATCAGCGAGGCGATCCGCCCTTCTCCGTGGATGCGCTCGACGTCGGCGGCGGTGAAGGCCAGCTCGAAGACGTCCGGGTGCCGGCGCGCCAGTTCGCGCACCAGATCGATCTGCTGCATCACCGCGACAGTGGCCTCGCCGCCTGACAGCTGCGCCGGGACGTAGACCGACCAGAACTGCCCCCCGACGCCGCCCGCCCGCAGACGCGCGATGTCCGTGTGCATCGGCGGCTCCAGCCGCGACAGATCGGCGGTCAGGTCCAGCTGCGTCGCGTCGCCCGCCCAGCGCTCGCGCACCTGCCAGGGCAGGTCATTGTGCCCGTCAATCAACGGCGTGGCGGCCAGCACCGCGCGGACCCGCTCCTCCTCGGGCGTACGGCGGTCGGGCTGTTCGTCCTGCGCCAGGGCGGGCGTGGAAAGGCAGGCCAGCGCGGCCCCGAGCATCAGCAGGCGGTGCATGAGGAACTCCCGTTTCGAACCACCCTAGCCGCCTTGCCGCGCAAGGGAAAAGGGGTTTGCGGGCGTCACCCGTCCCCCTCCCCCGCCGAGGGCCTAACATGACGACCGGGCCGTTCTTCCCCCGCGCCTCCTGTCCGGACTGTTCGGACGGTTTGGACAGTGTTTTTTCGGGCATGCCGAGCGTCACGGCAGTTCGTACGCAACGTTCCGGACGTGACGCCCCGGCCCGCCTGTGATTGAAGCCGCTCATGACCGCCGCTCCTTCCCTCGACCTCGATCTCGCCGAACGCCAGGAAATCGCCCGCGCCTGGTTCGAGACCTTCCGAGACCGGCTGTGCGAGGCGCTCGAGGCCCTGGAAGCCGAGGCCCCCGCCGACCTCTTTCCCGGCGAACCAGGCCGCTTCGAGCGCAAGCCCTGGACACGTCCCGAGGGCGGCGGCGGCGTCGCCTCCATGCTGCACGGCCGCCTCTTCGAGAAGGCCGGCGTCCACGTCTCGACGGTGCACGGGACCTTCACGCCGGAGTTCGCGAAATCGGTGCCGGGCGCCGAGGAGGATCCCCGCTTCTTCGCCACCGGCGTCAGCGTCATCATCCATCCGCGTAGCCCGCGCGTTCCGGCCGCGCACATGAATACGCGGCTGATCTCGACGACGAAGTCCTGGTTCGGCGGCGGCGGCGACCTGACCCCCGTGCTCGACGTCCAGCGCAACCAGGAGAACCCGGACGCCCTCGCCTTCCACGCCGCCTACAAGGCCGTCTGCGACGCCCACGACCCGGGCGAAGGCTGGTACGCCCGCTACAAGGCCTGGTGCGACGAATACTTCTTCCTGCCGCACCGGAACGAGCCGCGCGGCATCGGCGGCATCTTCTACGACCACCACGACTCGGGCGATTTCGGGCGCGACTTCGCCTTCACGCGGGATGTCGGCCTGGCCTTCCTCGACAGCTACGTCTCGATCGTGCGGGACCGCATGGCCGAGCCCTGGACGCCCGAGGAACGCGAGGAGCAGCTGATCCGCCGCGGCCGGTACGTCGAGTTCAACCTGCTCTACGACCGCGGCACCCTGTTCGGGCTGAAGACGGGCGGCAACGTGGAGTCGATCCTCAGTTCCATGCCGCCCGAGGTGAAGTGGCCCTAGCCCTTCTCCCGCATCAGCCGGGCCTTGTCGCGCTGCCAGTCGCGTTCGGCTGAGGCCTCGCGCTTGTCGTGGGCCTTCTTGCCCTTGGCGAGCGCCACCTCGAGCTTGGCCAGGCCGCGCTCGTTGAAATAGAGCTTCACCGGCACGAGAGTCCGCCCTTCGCGCTGGACCGCGCCGATCAGCTTGTCGATCTGGCGGCGGCGCATCAGCAGCTTACGCGGCCGGCGCGGCTCGTGGTTGAAGCGGTTGGCCTGGCCGTAGGTCGGGATGTCGGCGTTGACGAGCATGAGCTCGCGACCTTCGACCGCGGCGTAGCTCTCGGCGATGTTGGCCCGTCCGCTGCGCAGGGACTTCACCTCGGTTCCGGTCAGAGCCAGCCCGGCCTCGAAGCTTTCCTCCAGAAAGTAGTCGAAGCGCGCGCGCCGGTTCTCGGCGATCAGCTTGCGGGCCGGCGCGTCGTTCATGCCGTGACGCCGGCCAGGCTCACCGCCGCGTCGATCCGGGGCTTCACGGCGTCCCCGCACGGGATGAGCGGCAGGCGCAGTTCCTCGGCGCAATGGCCTAGCTTCGAAAGCACGTACTTCGTCGGGGACGGCGAGCTGTCGAGGAACAGCGCCTTGTGCAGATCGATGAGCCGGTCCTGCTGGGCGCGCGCGGCCTCCCAGTCTCCGGAGGCGGCGGCGGCGTAGAGGTGCGCCATGGCCGCGGGCGCGACGTTGGAGGTCACCGAGATCACCCCATGCCCGCCGTGCGCCAGGTAACCAAGGAAGCTGGGATCATCGCCCGAGATCAGGGCGAAGCCTTCGGGACAGTCGTTCCGCATCCGGCTGATGCGGCCCATGTCGCCGGTGGCGTCCTTGATGCCGACGATATTGGGCAGTTCAGCCAGCCGCGCCGTCGTGGCGTCGGCGAGGTCCACGCCCGTGCGGCCGGGCACATTGTACAGCAGCACCGGTAGCTGCACCGCGTCGTTGATGGCCACGAAATGGGCGTAGAGCCCGTCCTGGCTGGGCCGGTTGTAATAGGGCGTCACCACCAGCGCGCCGTCCGCGCCGACCGTCTTGGCGTGGCGGACCAGATCGATGGCCTTGTCGGTCGCTGAGGCGCCCGCACCCGCGATCACCCGCACGCGCCCGGCGGCGACCTGGACGCACAGTTCGACGATCCGCTTGTGCTCATCAAGGCTGACGGTCGCGCTCTCGCCCGTGGTCCCGACGGGCACCACGCCATCGACGCCGCCCTCGATCTGGCGCTCCAACAGGAACCGGAACGCGGCCTCGTCCACTTTTCCGTCACGAAATGGTGTGATCAGGGCAGTGATCACGCCCTTGAAAAGGGGGCGGTTCATGGTCAGACCGGTTTCTCGGTTGAGGGGTCCGCAAACCTAAGCGCGCCGGAACAGCGCGGCAAGCATCGGCAGGCACAGAAGGAGCGTAAGGTATGATGGGCTGGTTCCAGGCGGCAATCGCGGCGATCGCGGCCTTCTTGCAGCCCGTCACCACGACCGTCGGCCTGACCGCGACCACCGTTCAGATCGAGCAGCCCGGCGCGACTGAAACCCTCTCGCAGGGCTTGGCTGCCGCGCGCTCCCGTAACGTGAACCTGGCCCAGGCCTACGCCTCGAGCGGCGATCCGATACAGCGACAGATCATTCGATGGGCCCTGATTGACGTGGTCGGCGCCGACCTCGGCTTCAGCGAACTGGAATCGGCCTCCCGCGAACTCGGGGCCTGGCCCCGGGCCGAGAGCCGTCAGGCGGCCGCGGAACAGGCGCTGTCGACGTCCTACGCCTCGCCCCAGCAGGTGATTGACTTCTTCGCCACCACCCCGCCGCAGACCGCCGTGGGCGCCTTTGCGCTCGCCCAGGCCCTGAGCGCGACCGGCCGCACCGCGGAAGCCCAGACGCTTGTGCTCGACTGGTGGAGAAACCGGTCCTTCGACCTGGGTCTCCAGGAGCGGATGCTGGCGGCCTATGGCTCCTGGTTCACGGTCGCGGACCATGAAAAGCGGCTGGATACGCTTCTCTACGGCCCGCAAGGACCCGCCACGCGCGCCATGATGGCGCTGGTGTCCAACGAATACCGTCAGGTCGCCGAGGCCCGGATCGCGCTGCGCAACGGCGGCTCGGCGCCCTACGTGCCGGCGCAATTCGAAAATGACGCCGGCCTCGCGGTCGAGCGCGCCCGCCGCTACCGCCTCAACGGCGCCGAGAGCATGGGCTTCCAGCACCTGTCTCGCTTCCCGGCCGCCCCGACGCACACCGAGGGGCAGGACCTGCTGTGGACCGAGCGGCGCAACTATTTCATCGATGCGCTGCAGGCGCGTGACTACACCAGCGCCTATCACGCCATGGCCGGCCACGGCTTCCCTGGCGGCGACCGCCGGGTCGACGCCGAGTTCTTCGCCGGCTGGATCGCGCTGACCAAGCTGAACAATCCGGCCCAGGCCGCTCGCCACTTCGAGGCGCTACGGACCATGAGCACGACGCCGATCACGCAGAGCCGGGCGCTGTACTGGCTGGGCCGCGCGGCTGAAGCCCGGGGCGATACGGCTGCGGCGAACGCCTACTATCGCGAGGGCGGGCAGTACACCTGGGCCTTCTATGGTCTGCTTGCGGCCGAACGCTCCGGCGACCGGACGCTGCGTCTGCCGCCCGAGCCGCAGCCGACCGCGGCGGACCGAGCGCGATTCGAGGCCTATCCGCTGATCCAGGCCGTGCGCCGCCTGGCGGCCGCCGGCGAGACAAGCCTGGTGCGCGTCTTCGTCATGCACATCGACGACAGCCTGACGAGCGCGGTGGACTATGCGCTCCTGGTCGATCTGACCCGCGGCTACGACATGCAGGACCTGTCCATGCACGTCGCGCGCACGGCCGCGCAGCGCGGCTTCCCTCTCGCCGAGCGGGGCTATCCGGTCATCTCGGTCCCGGACGTCCCTGGCCGGCCCGACCCGGCCTTCGTGCACGCGATCATCCGCCAGGAGAGCGCGTTCGACCCTCGCGTCCGCTCCAGCGCCGATGCGCGGGGCATGATGCAGATGCTTCCTTCGACCGCGAGCGGCGCGGCCCGGCGGCTCGGCGTGACCTGGCGTGGCGCGGAGTCGCTGTACGATCCGGATTACAACGTACAGCTCGGCACCTATCACCTCGGCGAACTGCTGAGCGATTTCGGCGGCTCCTATCTGCTGACGACCATCGGCTACAACGCCGGCCCGGCCCGCCCGCCGCAGTGGATCCCCTATTGCGGCGATCCTCGCGGCGCAGGCGTCGATCCCATCGACTTCATCGAGTGCGCGCCCTTCACAGAGACCCGCAACTACATGATGCGAGTCATGGAAAACATGCAGGTTTATCGAGCACGACTGAACGGCGGAGAGGCCCAGATCAACCTGAGCCAGGAACTGGCGCGGGGCTCCGCCTACTAGGCCCGCGTGAGGTGGGGTATTCGCTCGCCGTCCGCGGCCACGACCCATTTCGCCCGAATGCCGAACACCTCGCGCAGCAGCCTTTGCGTGAGCGCTCGCCCCGGCGGGCCGTCGGCCATCACGCGGCCGCCATCAAACACCACCACACGATCCGCGTAGCGCGCGGCCAGGCCCAGGTCGTGCAGGGTCAGGAGAACGGCCCCGCCCGCCCGCGTATGGTCCCGAAGTCGCTCCAGGCAGAGCAGCTGAGCGTCGGGATCCAGACCCGCGACCGGCTCGTCGGCGACCAGGAGCGGCGCCTCTGTGGCGAACAGTCGGGCCAGCAATACTCGCGCCCGCTCTCCGCCGGACAACTCGAAGACTGACCGGTCAGCCAGTTCCCCGACATGGAACAGCTCGAGCGCGGCCATGGCCCGCTCCCGTGCCGCCTGGGGAGGGGCGAGCGGCGCGCCGAGCGCCGCCACCTCAATGGCCGGCAGGCCCCAAGCCAGGCGGCGCTCCTGAGGCAGATAACCGACCCGCTCGGCCCGGCCTCGCGGATCGAGCCTGAACACATCGACGTCACCGAGAGTCGCCTCGCCAGAGCGCGCCTTAACGAGCCCGAGCGCGGCTCTGAGCGCAGTTGTCTTGCCCGCGCCGTTCGGCCCAAGCAGCGCCACCATTTCGCCGGGTTCGACCGAAAAGCCCACCTCGTGGAGCACCTCGCGCCCGGCCTGGACAACCGACAAGCCGCTGACCGAGAGCGCGCTCATGTTCGCCAGCTCCGCGCCGCGCGGAGCGCGATCAGGGCGAACAGCGGCGCCCCGATGAGAGCCGTGAAGACCCCGAGCTTCAGCTCCTGGTCCGTCGGAGTGATGCGAGCCAGCAGGTCCGCGAGGACCAGGATCAGGGCCCCGGCGATCGCAGCGGGAGCGAGCAACCGGCCCGCGTCCTCCTTCACGGCCGCGCGTACGAGGTGCGGCGCGGCCAGTCCGACGAAGCCGATGACGCCGGCCATGGCGACCGCGGCGCCCGTCGCCAGCGACGCAGCCAGGACCGCCGTGAGCTTGAGCCGCTCCATCTCGAGTCCCGAAGCAGCTGCGGCGTCCTCTCCAAGCGTGAGCATGCGAAGGGCCGGCGCGGCCTTCAGGGCCATAAACAGGGCGACCGCCAGAGCCGGGGCGGCCCAGAGGACGTCGCCCCAACTGCGCGCCTCGACCGAACCCATGAGCCAAGAAAGGACTTCGGCGGTCGCGACCGGGGACGGCGACAGGTTGAAGATCAGGGCGGTGGCCGCGCCGAAGAAGCTGGAGAGCGCGACGCCGAACAGGATCAGGGCCTCCGGCTCACGGAAGCGGGCGGCGAAGGCGGCCAGCGCCAGGCCGGCCGCGCCAGCACCCAGCCATGCGGCGAACTCGACCAGTCCGGGGGTCAAGGCCAGGCCGAGCACGATGGCCAACGCCGCGCCGAATGCGGCCGTCGCGGAAACGCCAAGCACGCCTGGATCTGCCAACGGATTGCGCAAGAGCCCCTGCAGCAGAGCCCCTGACAGCCCGAGCGCTGCGCCGACCAAACCGGCGACCACGGCGCGGGGAGCCCGCACCGCCCAGAGCACCTCGGCGGCCGGCGAGGACGGTGTCGTGAAGGCCGCCAGATATTGATCGGCGGTGAGCGCCGTTTCGCCCCACACCACAGCGGCGACCGTGGCGAGCAGGAGCGCCGCCGCCAGCCCGCCATTCAGACGCCAGCCCGTCATCTGGCCGGAGAGGCTCGCGCGATGCGCCACGCGCCGTCGGCCGCGAACCATGCAGGACAGCCGAGCATGGCTCCTGGCAGGGACACCACCGCGCCTCGCATCGTTCGGCGCGCCACGCTGGGGTGCCGGCCCGCACCGCGCCGATCCGTTCTGAGGCTGTCGAAGAAGCCGAGCACAAAGCGCCGGGGCGGCTGAAGGATCAGCCGCTCGACCGACACCGGCGCGAAAGCCGGGCCGGCCCAGGCGTTGGACATTCCCGCGGCGGCGAGCATGGCGTCGATCAGGGTACCGCCCCCGGCGGTCCAGCCGCTGGGCGTCAGATAGAGCGCGCTCTCGCCGGCCCAGGCCTCGCGGCTGCGATCCAGGCGGCGATCCATGTCGGCAACGAGGTCACGCCCGCGGCCCCGGCGGTTCAGGGCGGCGGACACGCGATCGATGTTGGCGCGGACGCCCTCGAAGTCGACAGCGTCCTCGACGCGGACCACACGCACGCCGCGGTGCTGCAAGGCCTGTAGCAGCCGCTCGTCACCGCCCCAGTAGCGGACGACGATCTCGGGACGAGCCGCCAAGATCGCCTCGAGCGTAGGCCGGGCACGATGGGCGGCGGCTCCGCGCGAACGGAGCCAGGAATCCCGATCGTCGGCGCGCGGAGAGACGGCCGCCACGGACGCCGGATCGGCGAGGGCGAGCACATACTGATCGGCGCATTGATCCAGGGAGACCACGCGCGGCGATGCGCTTGCCGACCCTGCAGCGAGGGCTGCGGCGAGGGCCGCGAGCGTCAGCCTCATTCCGAAATCAGGTCGCTGAGAATTGCTTCGAGCACGCCGCAAACCAAGGTCTCGCGCGCCGCCCAGTCGAAGTAGGGCTTGGTGATCATCAGGGAGACCACGCCGTGCGCCCCGGCCCAAAGCATCTGGGCGGCGGCGTCGGCATCGGTCCGCAGCCGGCCCTGAACCTGCAGGGTTTCGAGAGGCTCCCGAAAACGCTCGAACAGGCTGCGTCCGACGCGCTGGGCCACCACCTGGGCCCCGCCCGCCTCGCCGGGTCGCGTCATGTAGATGAGGCGATAGGCGTTCGGGTTTTCGAAACCGAAGGCGACGTAGGCCTGCAGGCGCCGTTTCACGGCCTCTCGCGGCGAATAGGCCTCCGCATCGATGGCCTCAGTCAGGGCCAGGAGCTTGGCGAAGCCCGCTTCGCAGATTTCCAGCAGGATTTCGCTCTTGTCCCGGAAGTGCATGTAGAGCGCGGTCGACGAGACGCCGACCTCGTCCGCGATCCGCCGGATCGTCGCGCCCTCGTAGCCGCACTCAACGAAGAGGCGTTCCGCCGCCTGAAGGATTTCCGCCCGCCGGACATGCCCCTCACCCTTCGCCTTGCGGGCTGAGCGAGACGCCTTCTCGGCAGTCATAGGTAGGGCGGTCAAGGGACTCTCAAGCTCCGCAGCGACGCCGACCCTTACCGGCTTTCGCGCATCTCCCGCAACCTGCCCCGACGCCGCATCACCTTCAGCGCGCGCGGAAGTCGAGTGTTTTCTGAAACTTCGCGCAACCGCGCGTTGCTTGCCCGAACGGCGGTCGACGGGCCTCTGGCGTTCGGGAGCGGCTGGGGAGACCAATGCCACCATCGGAGGTGACAGGGCCCCCGCGCGCCGAGAGCGCCGCTTTCGCCGGCCTGTCCGCGCGCCAGGCGCTCGGCCTCGGCGCCCTCGTCCTGGCCGCGGCCGCGCTCCACGCCTGGAAGCCGGGTCTGTCGGCAACGCTGGGGCATCATCTGCTCTGGAGTTTTTTCCTGCTCGGCATCCTGTGGCGTTGGTGGGCGCTCCGGCAACAGGCGCTCACGATCGCCGATCGCGAGCCCGGGCCAGAGCCGACCGAGCCTTACTCGGTGATCGTCGCCCTTAGGGACGAGGCCGCGATCGTGCCCCAGCTGATCCACCGACTGTCGCAGCTAGATTATCCGCAGGGCCGCCTGCACGGATACATCGTGGTCGAGGCGGACGATGACGCAACGGCGTCGGCCTTCCACAATGCAGCGCCGCCGGATTGGCTGGAACTGCTGGTCGCGCCGCCCGGCCGCCCGACCACCAAGCCCCGCGCTCTGAATGTCGCTCTCTCCCGCATCGAGCGGGGTCTGGTCACCGTCTATGACGCCGAGGACGCGCCGGATCCCGAGCAGCTTCGCGAGGCGGCGGCGCGGTTCGCGGCCGCGCCCATCAGTCTTGCCTGCCTCCAGGCGCCTCTGCGGGTGAGGACGTCCGAGGCCTCGACCTGGCTCGAGCGCCAGTTCGCTGGCGAATACGGCGCCTTGTTCGAAGTGGTCCTGCCCGCGATGGCGCGCCTGGGCATGCCGATGCCGTTGGGAGGCACCAGCAATCACTTCCGCGTCGACGCCCTGCGCAAGGTCGGGGGCTGGGACCCTTTCAACGTCACCGAGGACGCGGACCTGGGCTTCCGTCTTTGGCGCGCAGGTTACCGGACGGGCGTGCTGAGCCGTCCGACCTGGGAATCGCCTCCGGCCGGGCTCAAGGCCTGGCTGCCGCAGCGGACCCGATGGCTGAAGGGTTACATGCAGACCTGCGGCGTGCATCTGCGCGATCCGCTCGGCCTTGGTTCGAGGGGGCTGGCCGCGCTTCTCCTGACGATCGGGTCGACCATCGCCGCGGCCTGTCTGCAGGCGCTGGTGATCGCCTGGCTGGCGGCCGTTCTGCTGGCCTGCGCGATCCAGGGCGTGACGCCCGTCCTGCCCGTCGCGGACGCAGCGCTGCTGGTGCTGGGCTGGACGACGGCGGCGGTCTGTTGCCACGCCGGCTCGCGGCGCGCGGGCGTGCGGTACGGGCTGTGGGACGCGCTGACGAGCCCGCTCTACTGGGGTCTGATGTCAGTGGCCCAGGCCCACGCTGTTTGGCGACTGGCGACGCAGCCATTCCATTGGGACAAGACCCCTCACCTGCCTGACGAGGAGCCGACGGCTGGACGGGGGCCCATGGCCGCCGTAATCCCGGGCCCATGGCTCCAAGGCTCGCCGACACTCCGCAAATCCTCCGCACCCGCGGCTGGGCCGACTACGGCCTCGTCGACAGCGGCGACGGCAGGAAGCTCGAGAGGTACGGCGCGCAGAAGGTGATCCGGCCCGAGCCCCAGTGCCTGTGGCGCCCCGCACAGCCGGAGCTCTGGCATCAGGCCACAGCCACCTTCGATCCATCGGACGAGGACGAGGCGGGGAACTGGCGCTTCACCAGCAAGCCGCCCGAGACCTGGGAACTCGGCTGGGGCCGGGCCCGGTTCAATGCGCGGTTCACGGCCTTTCGGCACCTGGCCTTCTTTCCGGAGCAGGCCGCCAACTGGGAATGGCTGGAACAGGCGGTCAGCGCGCGGGAGCGGCCGCGGGTGCTGAACCTGTTCGGCTACACCGGCGTGGCCAGCCTGGTCTGCGCGGCGGCCGGCGCCGAGGTGACCCACGTCGACGCCTCGAAGAAGGCCGTCGGCTGGGCGCGGGAGAACGCCGCCCTGTCGGGGATCGAGAACGTCCGCTGGATCGTCGAGGACGCGCGCAAGTACGTCCAGCGCGAGGCCCGGCGCGGCAGCCGCTATCACGGGATCATCCTCGATCCGCCGAAGTATGGGCGTGGGCCGGACGGCCAGGTCTGGCGGCTGTTTGAGGACACGCCTGCGCTGGTCGAGCTGTGCGCCGAACTGCTGGCGGACGACGCGGCCTTCCTGCTGGTCAACGCGTATGCGGCGAGGATTTCGGGGATGGCCCTGGCGCACCTGCTGGCCGACCGGCTCAAGGAGCGCGAGGGCGTGATCGACTGGGGCGAGCTTGGCCTGGTCGAGGAAGGCGCGCGCGGCGCCGAGATCGGCCTTTCCTTCTTCGCCCGCTGGTGCGCGGCATGAGCGGGCGAGTTCGCGAGATCACCTCCCTGACCAACGAGACGGTCAAGGCCGTGCGGGCGCTGAACTCCAAGAAGGACCGGCAGGAGACCGGCCGCTTCCTGGCCGAGGGACTCAAGTTCGTCGGCGAGGCGCTCGATCTCGGGCAGACGCCGCGGCTGCTGATGGTCGGCAAGGACGCCCGGCCGCATCCGCTGCTGGACCGCGCCCGCGCCGAGACGCTGAAGGCGGGCGGCGAGGTCATCGAGGTCACCCGCGAGATCCTCGAGAAGGTCTCGCGCAAGGACAACCCGCAGACGGTGCTGGCCGTGTTCGAACAGCGGTTTACGCCGCTGGACCAGATGGACCCGGGCCAGGCGCCCTGCTGGGTCGCGCTGGAGCAGGTGCGGGATCCCGGGAACCTGGGCACCATCATCCGCACGGCGGACTCGGCCGGCTGCGGCGGGGTGATCCTGATCGGCGAGTGCGTCGATCCGTTTTCGGTGGAGGCCGTGCGGGCCACCATGGGCTCCATCTTCGCCGTCACGATCAGCAAGGCCTCCAGCGAAGAGTTCCTGGCCTGGCGCCAGCGGTGGCCGGGCTCGGTCGTGGGGACGCGGCTGGACGCGACCGCCGGCTATCGCGCGGCGCCCTACCGGAGCCCCGCCCTGATCCTGATGGGCAACGAACAGGCCGGACTTACCGATCGCCTGGCGGCGGCCTGTGACGTCAACGTCAAGATTCCGATGCGCGGCCGGGCCGACAGCCTGAACCTGGCGGTGGCGACCGGCGTGATGGTCTACGCAGTGACGGACGCGCTGGCGGGTTAGGCCTTGCGGTGTCGCTCACAAACAGAGCGACAGAGCGACAGAGCGACAGAGCGACAGTAGGTTTACATTAGAAATCATTTCCTTAGCGGAATAGGGACCAGCGGGAGCGCCAGATTATCGGAAATTTCATCCCGCTTCCGACGGCGGCGGAGCCTGCGGGGGCGCGCAACGGAGGACGAACCGCTGAGGCGCGGAACGCTGGGAGTCGGTATGTGAAAGACCGGAAGCCAGTCTAGCCCAGTCCCGGACGACGGGGAGAAACGACGGTGGATTTTCCGCAAGCGGCGGATCCCGTGCGGGTTGTTGGATAGAAATGGGGGATTGGCCTTCTATGGCTGCGAGCCGCTCTGACCCGCACCCCTGTGATGCCGACGCCCGGTCTCTGACAAGAACTCAGCACCCGAGTGCGTCCCGACACCCCCTCGAATCCCACTCGCCGTTTACCGGGCAGTCACCTCCATCAGCACCGCATAGGCCTCTGCCTCACTGGTTTGTGCGCGATGAGCTTGATCAGCCGACACCTTCTTGATCACGTATCGCGACGTCAAATGGCCGACATCAGCCTCGATGAAATGCTGCTTTCCACGCCTCAGGACGGCTACCCCATTTCCTACGAAGATGGTCTGAGGCTTTGTGAACCATAGCATCTCTTGCCTGCCCCGCTCAGCACTTCAGCCTAGTGCTGTCCGTACTTACCATGCTCACAACTTGGCAAACATCCAACATCACCCGCCTCGCGGCTTTGCCCGCGTAGTGGGGAGCGCGTTGGCCGGATCCTCGGGCCAGAGGTGCTTCGGATAGCGGCCGCGCATGTCGCTGCGGACGGCGGACCAGGAGCCCTTCCAGAAGCCGGGCAGATCGCGGGTGACCTGGATGGCCCGGTGGGCGGGGCTGAGCAGTGCGAAGGTGATCGGCACAGGCGGGCGGCCGACGGTCGGATGGGCCGAGACGCCGTAGAGTTCCTGGACCCGGACCGCGACGGTGGGCCCCTGGGGCGCCTCGTAGTCGATGAGCAGGCGCGAGCCGGTCGGGGCCTCGAAGCGTTCTGGCGCCTCGGCGTCGAAGCGGCGGACCATGTCCCAGGGAATGCGCGCCCGCAGAGCGGCCTCCAGCGCCGAGTCGGAAAGGTCCGACAGGCGTCGACGGCCTTCGAGAAGGGGCAGGAGCCAATGGTCGAGATCGGCCATGAGGGCCGTGTCCGAGACATCCGGCCATGCGTCGTCGCCCCGTCGCAGGAAGGCCAGGCGCGCGCGGAGACCTCGGGACCGGTCGCCCCACGGCAAGGCGGCCAGGCCCCTGGCCTTCACTTCCGACTGCAGGGCGCGGGCGACGAGCGCGGGGTCGGGCTGGTCGATGCGGCGCTCCTCGACCACGATCTGACCCAGGCGGGTGAGCCGGCGCGCGGTGGCGCCGCCTGGGGCGTCCAGGTCGAGACGGTCCTCGATGGTCAGGCGGTCGGCGAAGGCGGTCCGAAGCTCCTCTTCATCGAGCGGCGCGGCCAGCAGGATGCGGTCACGGGCGTCGCCGCTTCCCAGTTCGGCCACCGCCAGCCAGGGCTGGCGCGCCAGGGCGTCGGTGGGTTCGATCCAGACGCCGCGGCCGGAGGCGAGGAGGAACTCGCCGGGCTTGCCGCGCGCCCTGGCGATGCGGTCCGGGAAGGCCTCGGCGAGGAGCCCTCCAGCCGTCATCCTCGGGCTTGTCCCGAGGGTCCACGGTTCAGCGGCACCGCCCTTGGTCATCTCGGCCTCCCGAGCTTCGGCGCGGTGGGCCCTCGGGACAAGCCCGAGGGTGACGGCCTGCGCCTGCTTCGCCCACCGGCCGGCCAGGGCCCGGGCATCGCGGGCGCGGGGCGAGCCGTCGCGGTCGAGGCGTTCCAGGCGGTGGACGAGGTCGGCGTCGTTTCCGCCGAGCCCGCGCTCGGTCAGCAGGACGGCGATGCGCGCAGCGATGTCCGCCTGGCCGCATCCGGCAGCCTTGAGCAGCATCTGCCCCAGCGGCGCGGGCAAGGGCAGCTCCGACAGGGCCCGGCCATGCGGCGTCAGGGCGCCCGCGTCATCCAGCGCGCCCATGTGGGCCAGTTGGACCCGCGCCTGAGTCCAGGCTCCTGAAGGCGGCAGGTCGAGGAAGGTCAGCTCGGCGGGGTCCCGGGCGCCCCAGCGGGCCAGGGAAAGCGCCAGGCCGGTCAGGTCGGCCTCGAGGATTTCCGGCCGGTCGAAGGGGACCGGGCCGCGCGTCTCCTCCTCTTCCCACAGGCGGTAGCAGACGCCGGGTTCGGTCCGGCCCGCGCGGCCGCGCCGCTGATCGGCCGAGGCGCGCGAGACGCGGACTGTCTGCAACCGGGTCAGGCCCGAGCCCGGGTCGAAGCGGGGCACGCGCGCCAGGCCGGAGTCGACCACCACACGCACGCCCTCGATGGTCAGGCTGGTCTGGGCGATGGAAGTGGCCAGCACGACCTTGCGCTTGCCCGCCGGCGCGGGGCTGACGGCCAGGTCCTGCTCGGCGAAGGTCAGGGCGCCGTAGAGGGGCGCGAGGATCACGTTCGGATCGCGGATGCGCTCGGCGAGCCGCTCGTGCGTGCGGCGTATCTCGGCCTGGCCCGGCAGGAAGGCAAGGATGGAGCCCGTCTCCTCCGCCAAGGCCTTGAGCACGGCGCGCGCGACGCCGTCCTCCACCCGTGCCTCGCGGCCCAGGTAGCGGGTTTCGACCGGGAAGGCGCGGCCGTGGCTTTCGATCACCGGGGCCTCCAGGCGGCCGGCGATGGCGGCGCCGTCGAGGGTGGCCGACATGACCAGCAGGCGCAGGCCGGGCCGCAGCACGGCCTGGGAGTCGCGCGCCAGCGCCAGGCCGAGGTCGGCGTCCAGGCTGCGCTCGTGGAACTCGTCGAACAGGACCGCGGCGACGCCTTCCAGCCCCGGATCGTCCAGGATCATTCGGGTGAAGACGCCCTCGGTGACGACCTCGATTCGCGTCTTGGGCCCGACCCGGCTTTCCATGCGGACGCGATAGCCGACCGTCTCGCCGGGCTTCTCCCCCAGCGTCTCGGCCATGCGGCGCGCGGCGGCGCGGGCGGCGAGCCGGCGAGGCTCGAGCACGATGATCCTGTGGCCTTCGAGCCAGGCCTCGTCCAGCAGGGCCAGGGGCGTGACCGTGGTCTTGCCCGCCCCCGGCGGAGCGATCAGCACGGCCGACGTCCGCTCGGCGAGAGCGGCCTTCAGCGCGGGCAGGGCCTCGTGGATGGGAAGCATGGCCGCTCCTAGCGCGGCGCTGCCCCGCAACAAAAGCGTCGTCCGACGTTCACCGGACAGAAACCGCGTTGCGCGCGAACGCTGACCCCGTTAGCGTCCGCGCCACTGTGCAAGACCCGCTCGGGGGAGTTGGGTCCAAGGGAGGGGTAGGGCGCATGTCCGAGACCATGAGGCCGCCGGGACCGCGGCTGTTCATCAAGAAGTCCATCGCCCAGATCCAGCGTGAAGCGGCCCGGAGCGAACTGAAGCGTTCGCTTGGCCCGATCAACCTGATGAGCCTGGGTATCGGCGCCATTATCGGGGCCGGCATCTTCGTCCTCACCGGTCAGGTGGCCTCGGCCAACGCGGGCCCGGCCATCATGCTCTCGTTCGTTGTCGCCGGCATTGCCTGCGCGCTGGCGGGGCTCTGCTACGCCGAGCTTGCTTCGACCATGCCGGTGTCGGGCTCGGCCTACACCTACGCCTACGGAACCCTCGGCGAGATTTTCGCCTGGATCATGGGCTGGCTACTGGTGCTGGAATACGGCGTGGCGGCCTCGACCGTGGCGGTCGGCTGGTCGGGCTATGTGGTCTCGATCCTCAGCGATTTCGGGATAAGTCAGCAGATATTCCCGATGATCCAGTACGCTGGCGGCGAGGGACCCCAGTGGGCCACGCCGCTCGTGCAGCTGGTGCAGCCTGAAGGCGCCGCGGCCTCCTTCCCGATGACGGGGACCTTCAACCTCGTCGGCGCCATCGGCATCGCGGCCGTCTGCGGCCTGCTGGTGCTCGGCGTGTCGGAGAGCGCCAACATCAACAACGCCATCGTGGTCATCAAGGTCATCGTCCTGCTGACCTTCATCGCGGTGGGCTTCAGCTACATCAATCCGGACAACTGGGTGCCGTTCATCCCCGAGGCGACCGGTCAGCCTGGACAGTTTGGCGTCGGCGGCATCTTCCGCGGAGCGGCGATCATCTTCTTCGCCTACGTCGGCTTCGAGGCGGTCTCGACTGCCGCAGCCGAGGCCAAGAACCCGTCCAAGGACGTGCCGGTCGGCATCCTGGGTGCCCTGTTCGTCTGCACCCTGATCTACATGGCGGTCGCCGCCGTGATGACGGGCGTGGTGCCGTATCTGGAGCTGGCCTCGCCGGCCCCGATCGCGGTGGCGATTGACCGGATGGGTCTCGAATGGGCCGACCTGCCGGTCACCCTGGCCGACGGCTCGCCGATGAACGCGATCAGCTTCCTGATCAAGATCGGCGCGATCACCGGCCTGTCCTCGGTCATGCTGGTGCTGTGCTACGGCCAGACCCGGATCTTCTACACCATGGCCCGCGACGGCCTGCTGCCGAAGGCCTTCGCCCGGGTGCACCCGAAGTTCCGCACCCCCTGGATCGGCACCATCCTGCTGGGCGTGGTCATCGCCATCGCGGCGGCCTTCCTGCCGATCTCGATCCTCGGTGACCTCGTGTCACTGGGAACCGCGACGGCCTTCGCCATCGTCTGCCTCAGCGTCATCTACCTGCGCATCAAGCACCCGGAACTGCCCCGGCCGTTCCGCGTGCCGGGTGGGGTGTGGACGGCGGGAGCCGGCATCGCGGCCTGTCTGTTCCTGGCCAGCCAGAACCTGATCCCGATGTTCCAGCACGCCGCGGACGACAATCCGCTGCCTCTGATGCTGCTGGGCGGCTACGCCGCTGTCGGGGCCGTGATCTACCTGATCTACGGCTTCTGGAACTCGAAGCTCGCCAAGGGCATCGACGTGGTGGAAGATCACGCGCTGGCCACGCCGGAGGAGGCGCTCGGCGGCCACGTCGACAACGTCAAGGAAGACTGATCCATCCCAATGCGGATAGGTCGGGAAGCCCGGGGTTCGCCCCGGGCTTCTTTCTTTTGAAGCCCGCAGCTATCTGAGGCGCATGACATCGCCCTCCCCCATCGGCGTCTTCATCGCGCCCGTCACGCCCCTCCAGCAGAACTGCACGACCGTCTGGTGCACGAAGACCAATAAGGCGGCGGTGATCGATCCGGGGGGTGGGCTGGACCAGATCCTGGCGGAGATCGCGCGTCGGGGTCTGACGCTCGAGAAGATCTGGGTCACCCACGGCCACCTCGACCACGCCGGCGCCACGGCCGAGCTCAAGCGGCGCACGGGCTGCCCGATCGAGGGCCCTCATCCCGACGACCAGTTCTGGATCGACGGCATCGAAGCCCAGGGAATGATGTACGGCATGCCCGAGGCGAAGGGCTTCGTGACTGACCGCTGGCTGCACGACGGCGACACGGTCGAACTTGGCGAGACGACCTGGGAGGTGATCCATTGCCCCGGCCACACGCCGGGCCACGTGATTTTCTTCAATCGCGAGGCGCGGTTCGCCCAGGTGGGCGACGTGCTGTTCAAGGGTTCGATCGGGCGCACCGACTTCCCGCGCGGCAATCACCAGGATCTGCTGGACGCCATCACGAAGAAGCTGTGGCCGCTGGGCGACGACGTGCGGTTCGTGCCCGGTCACGGACCCATGTCGACCTTCGGCGAGGAGCGACACAGCAATCCGTTCGTCGCGGACAGGGTTATCGGCCGATAAACTTGACCTGAGCGTCAGCTGTTCAGTATGCGGCGAACAGAGGCGCGCCGCGCCTGATTGTCGGGGTGTACGCTTGCGCGCATTACTGGTCGAGGACGAGGCGCTTGTCGCGCTCATCGCCGAGGAGGCGCTAAGCGGCTTTGGCTTCCGGGTCACTGTGGCCGGCTCGGGCGCCGAGGCGCGCCGGGCCTTCGCCGAAGGCGGCCTCGACCTGGCCGTCATCGACGTCGGCCTCCCCGACATCAAGGGATATGACCTCGCCGGGGAGCTGCGCAGCCAGGCCCCCGACCTGCCAATCCTGATGGCCAGCGGCTACGACGCCGGCGATGTGGCCGCCCGCTTCCCCGATGACACCCGCGTGCGGGCGCTCGGCAAGCCGTACACGGAAGGCGACCTGGCCGAGGCCATCCGCTCGCTCGGGCTGCAAATCCAGGGCTGAGCGCACCCTTCCCGGGCGCGGGGCGTTGTTTCCTGATCAGCAGGAGACCCGCCATGACCTATGTGGAGCCCACGCCTCCGGGCGCGCCCGAGATCGACCAGCCGCCCCAGCCGGGACCGGAACACGACCCCTCCGCCATTCCTGACGAGACCCCGCCGATCGATCCCGGCGGAGGCGGGCCGGGCGACTCGCGTCCGCATGACGCAGGGTGAACAGGGACGGAACCTCCCGCCCGATCCGGGGTTTGAAATGCCACAGACCAACGCGAGGACGCCCCTGATGGCTGACGGACAGACCACTCCCATGAAAGGCACGTCGAAGCGCGGGTTCGCGTCCATGGACCCGCAGCGCCAGCGCGAAATCGCCCGCAAGGGCGGCGCGAGCGTGCCGAGCGAGAAGCGCAGCTTCTCCCAGGACCGCCAGCTGGCGGCCAAGGCGGGGCGAAAGGGCGGAGAATCCTCCCACGGTTCGCGCCGGCGCACGGGATCTTCGGGCGAAGCCTGAAGCGCCAAAAGCGAGCTCTGAACGGGCGCGCGGGTCAAGCCCGCGCGCCTTTTTCGTGGCCGCGAGCGAAGAGGATTCAAGGAGTTGATGCGTCGGTTTGTCCCGGAACGGCCCCGGAGTCGATGCGTTAGCTAACTGAAGGCGACGGAGAGCTCGATCCGCGCCGGAGTAGCGAAAGTACCGACATGATGGATCCCGGCCAGGGCCTGTCGCTCCCGACAGAGGAGGCCCGCGGAACCACAGACATCGAGGAGTGGCGCGAGTCGCTCGTCGAAATGATCCCGTCTTTACGGGCCTTCGCCTGGTCGCTCAGCCGGGATGGATCCCAGGCCGACGATCTGGTGCAGGACACCCTGATCAAGGCCTGGACGAACCGTGAGAAATTCCAGGCCGGCACAAATCTTCGCGCTTGGCTCTTCACCATTCTCAGGAACACCTATTACAGCGCCGCCATCCGCAAGCGCCGCGAGGTCCAGGACACTGACGGCGTGATGGCAGGCCGCCTGACGACCGAGGCGTCGCAGGATTGGCGCGTCGCCTTCACCGATCTGCGCGAGGCCCTGGCCAAGCTGCCGGACGAGCATCGCGAGGCCCTGATCCTGGTGGGCGCAGCGGGCCTGTCCTACGAGGAGGCCGCCGACATCTGCGGCTGCGCGCTCGGCACCATCAAGAGCCGCGTGAACCGCGCGAGGACCAAGCTGCTGGCCCTGCTCGAGGCGGAAGACGCCGCCGCCGCCATGCCGGATCCGAGGTTCGCCTAAGGGGTCTCGGTCCGACGTGGACGCGGCAGGGTCTTGAGATCGGGGAGCGCCGTCGGCGCCCTCTCCTTCTTGATGGCCTCGAACATGGCCTTGAGGCGATCATCCAGCCTGGCCTCGAGCGAGGCGTCCGGACTCGCTGGCTCCTCGCCCGGCGACTTGCGCGGCATGCCCCCTCCGACGTTGCGCGCGCCGACTATTCACGGACCGTCGTGCGTCCTCAAGTGGGCCCCGGAGCGAGACCGCCCGGGTGTGTCTGCAAGGCGACGCTCAGGCGCGAGCCGCGTGACGCCCAAACTCCAGCTTGGCGATCGTGCGGTTATGCACCTCGTCGGGACCGTCAGCGATCCGGAGCGTACGGATCATGGCGTACATGGCCGCCAGATCGGTGTCGCCCGACACGCCAGCCCCGCCGTGCGCCTGGATGGCGTCGTCGATCACCTTGAGCGCCATGCGCGGGGCCGCAACCTTGATCTGGGCGATTTCGGACCGGGCGTTCTTGGCCCCCACATGGTCCATCATCCAGGCGGCCTTGAGCACCAGGAGGCGGCACATCTCGATCTCGGTGCGAGCCTCGGCGACGCGCTGTTCCCAGACCGAATGCTCACCGACCAGCTTGCCGAAGGCGCGACGCGACATCAGTCGCTTGCACATCAGCTCGAGCGCGCGCTCGGCCGCGCCTATGGTCCGCATGCAGTGGTGGATACGGCCCGGTCCCAGGCGTCCCTGCGCGATCTCGAAGCCCCGACCCTCGCCGGCGATCAGGTTCTCGGCCGGGACGCGGACATTCTCCAGAACCACCTCGGCGTGGCCGATCGGCCGCTCGTCATAGCCGAACACCGTCAGCATCCGCTCGACGCGAAAGCCAGGCGTATCGACGGGCACGATGATCATCGACTGCTGGGCGTGGGTCGGGCCGTCGGGGTCGGTCTTGCCCATGACGATGGTCACCGCGACGTTCGGGTGAGCCATGTTGGTGGACCACCACTTGCGGCCGTTGATCACATAGTGATCGCCGTCGCGCTCGATCCGGGTCTCGATGTTGGTGGCATCCGAGGACGCCACCGCCGGCTCGGTCATCAGGAAGGCCGAGCGGATCTCGCCGGCCATCAGCGGCTTGAGCCAACGTGCCTGCTGCTCCGCATTCCCGTACATATGGAGGACTTCCATATTGCCGGTGTCGGGCGCGTTGCAGTTGAACACCTCGGCCGACCACAGGGCTCGGCCCATGATCTCGGCCAGCGGCGCGTATTCGAGGTTGGACAGGCCCGCCCCGTCCTCACCGGGCAGGAACATGTTCCACAGACCCTCCTGCCGGGCCTCCGACTTCAGCTGCTCCATGACCGGCGGCTGCCGGCCGGGATTTTCATGAACCTGCGCCCAGTACTCGGCCGCCGAAGGAAAGACCCGCCGCTCCATGAAGGCGGTCAGCCGGTCTGCCCAGGCTTTCGCCCGGTCACTGGGCGCGAAGTTCATCTTGGGATCAGCCCTTCAGAACCGGTTGGAGCGCAAGCGCGTCCATCGGATTGCCGTCGATCTTCATCTTGCCCGACATGTAGGCGCCCATCGGATCCAGGCGGCCGGCCGCCAGGCTCTGGAAGTCGTCCCAACTCATGTGGATGGTGCAGTCGGCCGGGCCGTCGTCGTTCGACACGGTCTGGCCGTTGATGAGGATCTTTCCGTCCCCGCCGAAGTCGAGTTTGTAGCTCTTGGCGAGCGGCGCGGCGGCGCTGACGCGCTGCTGAATCTGCGAGGTCACTTCAGCCAGGTCGGCCATGGGGGTCTCCATCGGAAAGCGTGGCCGAAACCGATAGACCCCAAGCCGAACGGCGCCAAGCGTGACCCAGCGTCAAGGGCGGCTGCTAGCGCCCCAGCAGAGGCAGCGGGTCGACCGGACGAGGACGGTCCGCCGGCGACGGCGTGTAGCGAATCTCGAAGTGGACCTGAGGCTGGGTGACGCCGCCCGAAGTGCCAGTGGTTCCGATGACCTGACCCTGGGTGACCGTCTGCTCCATGCGGACTCGCGCCGCCCCCAGGTGCGAATAGGCCGTGACCCACCCTTCGCCGTGCACGATCACCACAGTGGTTCCGAGGCCCGGCAGGGAGTCGCCGGCATAGGCCACGCGGCCGGCCGCCGAGGCGACGACTTCCGTTCCCGCCGGCGCGCCGATGTTCACGCCATCACTGCGCAGGCCTGAGCCCATGACGCCGAAGCGGGTCAGGATCTCACCGCGTACCGGCCAGGCGAACCGTCCGCCCGCTCGCCGCTGAAGCTCAGCCGCATCGGGGAAGTCGGTGGTCTGAATCTGAGGCTCGCCCTGACGCTGCACGGGCGGCGGCGGAGGCGGCGGAGGCGGCGTTTCCGGGCGCGGCTGAGACGGCGGCGACCGGGTCTCGACAACGGGCTCTGTTGGGGCCGCCAGGCCGACCGGCGACGGACCTGTGGCATAGGGGTCCGACCCGGCGTCCCGCGCGCCCGCGGGCAGGATGATGCGGGCGCCCGCAGCGATCTGGCCGTTTTCCGGAAGGCCATTGAGGCTCATCAGCGTGCGTACCGGCGTGCCGAAACGCCGCCCGATCCCCGAAAGGGTGTCCCCAGGCTGGACGACATAGACCTCACCCGGGACGACGTTCACCGGAGGCGGAGGTGGCGGAGGCGGCGGCGGTGGTGGCGGCGTCTCCCGCCCGGCGAGCGGCGGCAGGGCCTCCGCCTCGACCGCGTCAGTAGGCGCTGGCGGCAGGACGCTCTCGGAATAGGGATCGGGATCCTCGGCGGTGGTCAGGGGCGCCACCGGCGGTGCGGCCGGCGGCGGCACATCCTCCATCCTTGTCGGGTAGCGCGGCTGGCTCGGCAGGGCGTATCCGCCCCCGCACGCGGACAGCATCGCGCCCGCCAGGGCCAAGACCGCCAACCTGATCGCCGGCTTCATGCCCGCCTCCCTCGATCTCGTCGCATATGGGACCACATGGCGCGCGGAAATATGGCCTCAAGGTTAACGAAACCCGCGCCCGATTGTCGCTTCCGCCTGTGGCCGGCCTGGTTTACGGCGTTAACCTGAGCACGTCAGAGAGAGGTTGAATGACCGTCCGATTCCAGGGCACCCGCGACTACATCGCCACCGACGACCTGCGGATCGCCGTGGACGCCGCCGTGGCGCTTGAGCGGCCGCTGCTGATCAAGGGCGAGCCCGGCACCGGCAAGACCGTCCTGGCCTATGAGATCGCTCGCGCCTTCGCCGCGCCCCTGATCACCTGGCACATCAAGTCGACCACCAAGGCGCACCAGGGCCTGTACGAATACGACGCCGTCACCCGCCTGCGCGACAGCCAGCTGGGCGACCCGCGCGTGGCGGACATCTCGAACTACATCAAGCGCGGCAAGCTGTGGGAGGCGTTCGCCGCGCCCGTCCGCCCCGTCCTGCTGATCGACGAGATCGACAAAGCCGACATCGAGTTTCCCAACGACCTGCTGCAGGAGCTCGACCGGATGGAGTTCTACGTCCACGAGACGGACGAGACGATCCGCGCCGAGGTCCGGCCCATCGTGGTCATCACCTCGAACAATGAAAAGGAGCTGCCGGACGCCTTCCTGCGCCGCTGCTTCTTCCACTACATCCGGTTCCCGGATCCCGAGACGATGAAGGCCATCGTCGACGCGCATTATCCGAGCATCCAGACCCGGCTGGTGTCCGAGGCGCTCAAGGTCTTCTACGAGATGCGCGAGACACCGGGTCTCAAGAAGAAGCCATCGACGTCCGAACTGCTCGACTGGCTCAAGCTGCTGCTGGTCGAGGAGATCGATCCGGAGACCCTGCGCGAGCGCAATCCGTCCAAGCTGATACCGCCGCTGCACGGAGCTCTGCTCAAGACCGAGCAGGACGTGCACCTGTTCGAGCGGCTGGCGTTTCTGACCCGGCGCGAGACGACACGTCCGGGGCAGTGATGTGGCCGCCGTGCGGCTTACTGCGATTTCACTAGGTCGCGAGAAGGATTGCGGCCAAGTTTCAGGCCAAGAAGGAGATTGACCATGCGCTCCCCCCTGGTCCTCACCACCTGCCTCGTCGCCGGCCTTTTGGCCGCCGCCTGCGACCCGAACCCGTCGCTGCGCATCACCAAGCGCCATGAGACGTCTGACCGCGGCGGCCCTGTGCGCGCCGTCGAGACCCTGTCCTGCCCCGAACACCAAGGCGCGCTGACCCGGGTTTCGACCGCGTCTGACGGCCTGTCGTGCCGCTACGCGGGTCCGCGCGGCTCCGAGGTGACTCTGCGGCTGGTCGCCCTCGCCGACGGCCAGGACGCCGAGGCCGCGCTCCTGCCTTTCGAGGCGGGCTTGCGCGACCTCATGCCCCACACCATCGAACGGGCCGGCGCAGGCCGGGAACCCGGCGCGCCTGCGGAAGGCGGGCTCGTGAACGTCCGTTCGGAAGGCGATTCAACCAGCGTGCGGCTGCCCGGCCTGTCGGTGGATGCGGACGGCGACACCTCTTCGGTCCGGATCGGGCCGATCCACATCAACGCCGACGACAGCGATGGCTCGGCGGAGATCAGCACGGGTGACGAGGTCGTTTCGGTCACCGCCAACAACGAGGCGGCCGAAATCCGGGCGCGCTCAACTCGCGAGGCCCTGCGCGCCACCTATGTGCTGGTGGACGAACAGGCGTCCGAGGCCGGCTGGCGCCGCGTCGGCTATGAGGCCCGTGGGCCGATCGACGGCCCCCTGGTCGTTGCGATCATCCATTCCAAGAGCCACAGCGAGGACGAGGCCTTCGACGCCGCCGAGGAGCTGGTTCAGCTGAACGTCGGCGGCTGATCCTCAGACCGGCTGGATGTCCGTCACCTTGTAGGCCAGCGGACGGCCGTCATCGTCGGCCACCGAGACGTACTCGCCGACCGCGAACCTGTGCTCGCCCAGCCGATAGACAGCTTCGTCGTCGGCCTCCCCCTCGGCGTAGTCGAAGAACCAGTTGGAGCCCTTGCGCGCGAGACGCCCTTCCTGGGCGTCCTCGTCGGGCGCGAAGCGCCGGACGGTGCAGGCCTTCTGATTCTGCCTGAATGCCGACTCGTCGAGCTGGCCGTCCTGGGTGAGCGGCGCCACGACGGCGTAGCCGCGATGATCGTCCCCGTCCGCAAACTCCGTCCCGGGATTGCGGGCCAGGCGCATGACGATTCGGCTCAAGGACATGGCGTCTCCTTCTCATCCGGCCATTGACTTAAGGCCATAATGAGCCAACTCCCAACCCCCGCATCGGCTCCCGGGCCGGGCGTCACCGTAAGTTGAAAGTCGAACGATTGGCCAGGGCCGCCGCCACCAAATCCGGACCGCCGCCGCGCGCGTGGCAGCGCATGCTGTCGGGACGACGCCTGGACCTGCTCGACCCGTCCCCCCTGGACATCGAGATCGAGGACATCGCCCATGGCCTGGCGCGCGTGGCCCGCTGGAACGGCCAGACCGTTGGCGAGCATCCGTTCTCGGTGGCCGAACACAGCGTGGTGGTCGAGCGGATCGTGGGCTTCATCAAGCCGAACATCGAGCGGAAGTGGCGGCTGGCCGCCTTGCTCCATGACGCGTCCGAGTATGTGATCGGCGACATGATCTCGCCCTTCAAGAGCGCGCTCGGCGTCAACTACAAGGATTTCGAAGCGCGGCTTGAAGGCGCCATCCACCTCCGGTTCGGCCTGCCGGCCAGGACGCCCGCGGAGATCAAGACATTGATCAAGAAGGCGGATCGGGCCTGCGCCTACTTCGAGGCGACCCAGCTGGCCGGATTCGGCAGGACGGAGTCGCTGAAGTTCTTCGGTCGGCCGCCCGCGGGGCTGGAGCTGAAACTCGAGCCCCTGTCGCACTCCGCCGCCCAAGCCCTCTATCTGGAGCGTTTTCACCAGTTGGCGCGCGGGGCCTGAGGCATGGCGCAGGCCTCGGTCACGATCGGTCTCTCCGCCGTCGTCATGGCCCTGGTCGATGGCGAGCTCGCGGTCCTGACGGTCCAGCCCAGTCAGGCCCAGTTGCCCGCCCTGCCTTCGGGTCCCTTCGATCCCGCGGGACATCGGACCTTCGAGCTCGCCCTGCGGGCCTTCGTGGCGGCCCAGACAGGCCTGGATCTCGGCTACGTCGAACAGCTCTACACCTTTGGCGACGCCGGCCGTGACGCGCCGCAGGCCACGATCGGCGATACGACGCACGGCGAGGCCGACAGGGTCGTCTCGGTGGGCTATCTCGCCCTGTCCCCGCTGGCGGGCGACGTGACCCGGGCCGGCGTCGAGTGGCGGCCCTGGACGGACTTCTTCCCTTACGAGGACTGGCGCCTCGGCAGACCCGAGGTGATAGATTCCGTCATCGCGCCAGCCGTGTCGGACTGGGCCGGCAGGAGCGCTCCACGCCGGGCACGGGCCGAGGCGCTGTTCGCCCTCACGCCCGACTTCCGCTGGCGCGAGGATCGGGTGCTCGAGCGCTATGAGCTGCTCTACGAGATGGAACTGGCGCCGGAAGCGGGCCGCGATCACCAGGCGCATGGCCCTGACGCGGGCGCCAATCTCGGCCAGCCGATGCTGTCGGATCACCGGCGGATCCTGGCGACCGGCCTGGGGCGGCTGCGCGGCAAGCTCCGCTATCGGCCCGTGGCCCTGGATCTGGTGCCCGAGACCTTCACCCTGTCGCGGCTCCAGCGCGCTGTCGAGGCGGTGACGGGCCTGTTGATGCACAAGCAGAATTTCCGCCGCGGTGTGGAACGTACCGGCCTCGTCGAGGCGACCTGCCAGATCGAACCGGTCACCGGTGGACGACCCGCGGAACTGTTCCGTCGCCGACCCGTCGCGGCCGGTGACGCCCAGGCTCTGGGCCTGCCGCTTCCGGTCCTCAGATAGCAAAGGCCCCGCCGGATCGCTCCGGCGGGGCCTCGCCTTGGTTCAGACCGTCAGGCCTGATCTCGATCGACCGCTCCTTTAGCGGTTGATGTTGATCGTGGCGCGACGGTTCAGCGGCTCGCGCACGCCATCCGGGGTCGGACGGGCGAGATCGGTCTCGCCGCGGCCCTCGGTGGTGATGGCGCCGCCGGTCACACCCTGGGCGACCAGGGCGTCACGGACGGTGGCCGCGCGACGCTGCGACAGGCGCACATTGTAGGCGGCCGAGCCCGAAGTATCGGCGTGGCCCACGATGTGGACGCGGGTCGCGCCGCCGGCGCGGGCGTGGGCCGCGGCCTGGCGAACCACTTCCTGGGCCTGAGGCGTCAGGTCGTAGCGATCCCAGTCGAACAGCACCACGACCTCACGCGCCTGCCACGGCGGAGGCGGCGGAGGCGGAGGCGGCGGAGGCGGCGGGGGAGGCGGCGGCGGGGGAGGCGGCGGCGGAGGCGGAGGCGGCGGAGGCGGCGGCACCTGGCCGAACGAATGCCGGATGCCGATCGTCACCGAATGGTCGCGGTAGTCGCCGGTGATGGTGTCCACACCGTCGTCGAACTCGAGGTCCGAGATGTTGAAGTAGCGGTAGGTGAGGTCGAGGTTGGTCCGGGGGCCCATCATCCAAGCCAAGCCGGCGATGCCCTGCCAGGCGAAGCCTGAGTCATCCAGGGTGTCGGTGCCGTCGTCGAACTCCACCTTGCCGTAGCCCACGCCGGCGCCGATGAAGGGCCGCATGCGGGCGTTCGGATCGCCCATGTCGAGCAGTATGTTCAGCATCCCGGACATGGCGTCGGCGTCGACGTCGCTGACCGAGATCGGGCCGATCGATTCGACATCGCCCCAGCGGCCGCCGAGTTCGCCTTCGAAGCGGAAGCCGGGGCTCAGGCGAACGCCGAATCGGCCAAAGGCGGCGAAGCCGTTGCCGAGTTCCACCTCGACAGGAGCGCAGACCACGGCGATGGTGCCCGTGCAGGCCTCGCCGTCGAGTGCGCTGGGCCAGTGGTAGCCGATGTCCCCCGCGATATACGGGCCGTTCGGATCGGCCAGGGTCGGCGTCGCGACCAGTCCGAGTGCGAGGCCGGCGACGCCGGCCATCAGAGCGCGTTTCATGGTTCCTCCCAATGCCAAGCTTGGCATGTCCTGAACGCCGCCAATGTAACGCCGTTCCCAGCGCCTGAAAATATCTTCGTTCGTCGAGCGAACCTTGCGCTGGATCAAAAAAGCAAAGGCCCCGGAGATCGCTCTCCGGGGCCCCGCTTTGGTTCAGACCGTCAGGCCTGATCTCGATCCACCGCCTTAGCGGTTGATGTTGATCGTGGCGCGGCGGTTCAGCGGCTCGCGAACGCCATCGGCGGTCGGACGGGCCAGATCGGTCTCGCCACGGCCTTCGGTCGTGATCGAGGCGCCGGTCACGCCGTTGGCCACCAGGGCGTCACGGACGGTCGCGGCGCGGCGCTGCGACAGACGCACGTTGTAGGCGGCCGAACCGGAGGTGTCGGCGTGACCCACGACGTGAACCCGCGTGGCGCCGCCGGCACGGGCGTGAGCCGCGGCCTGGCGAACGATTTCCTGCGCCTGCGGCGTCAGGTCGTAGCGGTCCCAGTCGAACAGCACCACGAACTCACGCGCGTTCCAGACCGGCGGAGGCGGCGGAGGCGGCGGCGGCGGCGGAGGCGGCGGGGGCGGAGGCGGCGGCGGCGGCGGCGGCGGCGGCGGGGTCACCCAGCGGCCACCGAAGCGGCGGACGTAGGAGATGGTGTAGACGTTCGCGTCGCCGTTGGCCGGACCCGGATAGACGTCCGAGTAGAAGCCGTCGTCCTGGTTGTCGAAGCGGGTGTAGTCGACGCGCAGGCCGTTGGCGCCGCCACCGAAGAACCACTGGGCGCCGACACCGTAGTTGATCGAGTTCGACTCGGAGTCGCCAAGGCCCTCAACACCAAGCGTGTTGGTGCCGTAACCGAGGCGGAACAGCAGTTCGAAGCTGTTCGAAGCCGGAGCCACGCCGACCAGGTAGGCGGCGTACTGGCGTTCGAGGTTGACGTTGCCGATCGGCGTGTCTTCCTCGTCGAAGCCCATCGAGCCTTCCAGCTCGGCGCCGAACCAGCGGTTGAAGCGCAGACCACCGCGCAGGGTGGCGGCGTTCAGGCCCACGTCGCCAGGACCGCCAACGGCCGGACCGTCAGCGTGAACCTCGAAGCGGGACACGCCCACGTTGATGTAGGGGCTCACGCCCTCGTACCAGACCCATTCCTGGGCCGTGGCGGCCGATCCCGCCGCCAGAAGGGCGACGGCGGACGCCGATGCCAGAACGAACTTCATCGATGTCACCTCGAAAAGCTTAGGCGGCCCTCCCGCCATCATTTGACTGATAAGCGGGACTGCCGAAGGTTCATAGGGTTCAAGGCCCCGGGCCGGGGCGAAACGCCGCAGGGCGCGGCATTTCGGCAACGGTGTGACCAAACCATGGCGTAGCGTCACGGTTCGCCGCGAAGCTGAACCGCGGCCCAGCAGCGGTCAACCCGCGCGCTCGCGAAAACGCTTCTTTCAACGCCGGTTTTCCGGGGCTAAGGCCGCAATGTCACGTCGGGAGCCTGTCTTGAGCGCGCAATCCACCCCCTCGGGCGCGGTCATCGCCGCCACCGGGCTGTTTACGCCGGAGCAGTCGATATCGAACGCGGAGCTCGTCGAGGCCTTCAACGCCTACGTCGAGCGCTTCAACGCTGCCAATGCGGACCGAATCAGTTCGGGCGCGATCGAACCCCTGGCGCCGTCTTCGGTGGAGTTCGTGGAGAAGGCATCGGGGATCCGCTCGCGGTTCGTGCTGGACAAGGCCGGGATTCTAGATCCCGAACGCATGACCCCTCACCTGCCGGAGCGCTCGAACGAGGAGCTGTCCATCCTGGCGGAGATCGCGGTGAAGGCGGCGGAGGACGCGATCCGACGCTGGGGCAAGCCCGCTTCGCGAATCGATGCGGTGCTCTGCGCGGCCTCCAATATGCAACGCCCCTACCCCGCTATGGCCATCGAGGTGCAGCAGGCGCTGGGCATCGAGGGCTTCGCCTTCGACATGAACGTCGCCTGCTCGTCGGCCACCTTCGGCATCAAGACAGCGGCGGACTTCATCGCCTCGGGGTCCTGCCGAGCGGTGCTCGTGGTCAATCCGGAGATCTGCTCGGCCCACCTGAACTTCCGCGACCGGGACAGCCACTTCATCTTCGGCGATGTGGCCACCGCCGTGATCGTCGAGCGCGCCGACGAGGCGGTGGGGGGCTGGGAGATCCTGGGCACGCGGCTGAAGACGGTGTTCTCGAACAACATCCGCAACAACTTCGGCTTTCTTAACCGCCCCGCCCGTCCGACTGACCGGCTGGAATCGGGCGAGTCCAACGGCGAGGGGGCCGATCCGCTGACCGACCGGCTGTTCGTCCAGCAGGGCCGAAAGGTCTTCAAAGATGTGGTGCCGATGGTCTCCGACCTGATCGTCGACCACGCTCACGACCTGGGGCTGGATCCCGCGGCCCTGAAGCGGCTGTGGCTTCACCAGGCCAACATCAACATGAACGACTTCATCGGCCGCAAGGTGCTCGGACGTGATCCGACGCCCCGGGAGAACGTCATCATCCTGGACGAGTACGCCAACACCTCCTCGGCCGGCTCCATCATCGCCTTCCATCTCAACAGCGATGACCTGCACGCCGGGGACACCGGCCTGATCTGCTCCTTTGGCGCCGGCTATTCCGCCGGGACGGTCTTCGTGAGGAAACGCGCATGACGCTGGACCGCACCGACATCGGCGCCGTGATCGACGCCATGTATGCCTCCATTTCCGGACCGGCGGGGCCGCGCGACTGGGCGCTTTCGGCCCAGGCCTTCCATCCGGACAGCCGCCAGGCGCGCACCGGGGTCGACGCCCAGGGCCGTCCATGGATCAAGATCATGGATCAGTCCGCCTATCAGGCGGACGTCGAGCCCTTCTTCGCCGCCAACAGCTTCTACGAGGTCGAAACGGCGCGCCGCGTCGACGTCTTCGGCAACATGGCCCACGTCTGGAGTGTCTATGAGGCGCGCACCCACCCCGACGACGCCGAGCCGGAACGGCGGGGCATCAATTCTATCCAGCTCTACCGAGACGATGAGGGCCGCTGGTCGATCCTGAACATGATCTGGGACAACGAACGGCCCGGCCTGACCGTCCCGCCGCTCTAGCGCTCGGGCGGGTGCTCGGCCTTCCACTCCATGGCCATGCGGATCCGGTTCTCGACGCTGGGATGGTCGTAGAAGAAGAACTCCTCGATCGGCGACGGTGACGGCGCGCGATACTCCGCCGTCTTGATCAAGGCGGCGGCCAGGCCGTCCGGCTCGTTCGCGTGTTCGAGCGAGAACCGGTCGGCGTCCGTCTCGATGGTGCGGATCATGGTGTTGAAGACCGGCGTGGCCAGCACCGCCAGGAAGCTCAGCACCACGCCCAGAACCGGAAGTCCCGCGGGGTCCTCGATCCCGCCGACGCGGTTCGCGCCCAGCAGGCGGCGCGCTACCGGATAGAGCCGGTCAGCCAGCCAGAAGGCCGACATGGCCAGCACACCCATGATCGCGGTCATCCAGAGCGCATGCATGTGGACGTAGTGGCCCATCTCGTGACCCACGACACCACGGACCTCCGCAAGATCAGCCCCCTGCTGAAACATGACATCGCTCATGGCCACGCGCGCCGTGCCGAACAGGCCCGAGACATTGGCCGTGTAGCGGTCCGATTGCCGGCTCCCGTCGTAGATGTAGATCTTGTCCGAGGGCGTTCCCGTCCGCTCGGCGAGTTCGACCACCGCGTCGCGGACCGGTCCGTCCGGCGCGGGCGTATAGGTGTTGAACAGCGGCTCGATGAAGATCGGCGCGGCCAGCAGCATCAGGGCGATGAAGGCGGCGGTCAGACCGCCCGCCCAGGCCCACCAGAGCCGGCCCGCACGGCGGATCAGGGCGTAGATGCCGATCAACAGGACGGCGCTCAGGAGCGTGGAGATGGCCGCGGACATCGCTCCCTCCGCGAGCCAGCCGCCCACCGGCTGGCTGGTCAGGCCGTATTCCGTCTCACGCCGCCAGCCGGACCACCAGGCCCAGGGCAGGCTGAGCAGCCAGGTCAGGACGGCGTAGACGACGGCGATCGCGGCGACCGTGAGGTTGGGCCGGCTGCGGCTCCGGTTGAGGCGGTCGCGGACGCCGGTGAGCAGGCCCATGCGGATGATCAGCCATCCGACCACGACAGAGACGACGAAGCCCCACAGGATCAGCCAGTGCGATCCTTGCGTGTAGCTGACCGCCCGTTCGAGCTCCTCCGGCGACATGGTCGCAAGCCAGCGCGCGGTTTCCGCCTGGACGTCCACAGCCATGACCGCCCCCCCTGTTTCCCGGGCGGGAGAAGAGCCCGAGCCAGGATTTCGGACAAGAGAAAAGGCGCGCCCGACCAGCCCGCGCGGGGCGCGGTGGCCGGGGGCGGCCGTCCGCTCGCGTTGGCGGCCCGCGGCGACCTGCTCGACCGCCTGTGCCTGGAGCTGTCGCGGCCGGGCGTGTCCGTCGTGCTCGGCACCCCGGCCTTCATCGAGGATCTG
>NZ_JANJTL010000166.1 GCF_024711105.1 Brevundimonas sp.
GTCGTCCGGCCAGAGCTGGTCGGTCACGACCTACTACCCCTGGCCGGGCCCGGTCCCGACCGCGCCATCGAACCGCAACTACGACGGCGGCTTCGCCACGGCCATGATGCTGAAGGACCTGAAGCTGGCCCAGGACGCGGCGGCCAAGGTCGGCGCCTCGACGCCGCTGGGGGCCCAGACCGAGGCCCTGTTCCAGATGTTCAACGGCCTTGGCTACGGCGGTCGGGACTTCTCCGCCATCCTGCAGATGCTGCGCGGCAAGCTGGACGATCTGCCGAAGGGCTGAAGGTCGGGTTCTTGAGAACCGTTATCAATTAAGGGTTTGCGGCGTTTTGTCCGGTCCGTTTCATGGACAAATCGACCCGATCGGCGCATCACCGGGCAAGTTTTCGCCGCCGGTAGAGCTGACCCGTTGTACGACTACAAGGCCGCCTTCCAGACTGCTGTCGAGCAGGTCAAGAGCGAGGGGCGCTATCGTGTCTTCGCGGACCTCAAGCGCGTGCGCGGCGAATTCCCCAAGGCGATCCGCCGCCGTGAGGACGGCACGTCCCAGGACGTCATCGTCTGGTGCTCCAACGACTATCTCGGCATGGGCCAGCATCCGGCGGTGCTGGAGGCCATGCAGGCCGAGCTGGACGCGGTCGGCGCCGGCGCCGGCGGCACGCGCAACATCTCGGGCACCACCCGCTGGGCCGTGGACCTGGAGGCCGAGCTGGCCGCCTGGCACCAGAAGGAAGCCGCGCTGCTGTTCACCTCGGGCTACGTCGGCAACGAGGCGACGCTCTCGACCCTGCAGAAGATCCTGCCGGGCCTGATCACCTTTTCGGACGCGCTGAACCACGCCTCGATGATAGCGGGCATCCGCAACGGCGGGTGTGAGCGGCACGTGTTCCGCCACAACGACCTGGAGCACCTCGAACAGCTCCTGGCCTCTGCCCCCGCCGACGCGCCCAAGCTGATCGCGTTCGAGAGCGTCTATTCCATGGACGGCGACATCGCCGATCTGGCCGGCACGATCGCGCTGGCGAAGAAGTACGGCGCCATGACCTATCTCGACGAGGTCCACGCCGTGGGCCTCTACGGCGAGACGGGAGCGGGCGTGGCCGAGCGCGACGGCCTGCTGGAGCAGATCGACATCATCGAATGCACCCTGGGCAAGGCCATCGGCGTCATGGGCGGCTACATCGCGGCGGACGCGGTGGTGGTCGATGCGGTGCGGTCGTGGGCCTCGGGCTTCATCTTCACCACCAGCCTGCCGCCGGCCCTGACCGCGGGCGCGCTCGCCTCGGTGCGTCACCTCAAGACCCACCCGGAACTGCGCGCCGCCCACCAGGCCCGCGCCGCCGAACTGAAGCGCCGCTTCGCCCAGGTCGGCATCCAGGTGATGGACTCCTCCACCAGCCACATCGTGCCGGTGTTCGTCGGTGATCCGGTCCACTGCAAGATGGTCTCGGACATGCTGCTCGAGGAGTTCGGCGTCTACGTGCAGCCGATCAACTATCCGACCGTCCCGCGCGGCACCGAGCGCCTGCGCTTCACGCCGTCGCCTGACCACACCGACGAGATGATGGACGCCCTCGTCAGCGCCATGGACGCGCTCTGGACGCGGTGCAACGTCGCCCGGATGCCGAGTGCGGCCTAAAGGCGCTAGCCTCTCTTCCGCAGTCGATTTTGGAAGCCGACCGCGCCGACGATCAGGGTGAACACGAGAGCCAGGAAGCCCAACCCTGCTAGCAGGTTGGAAAATTGATCTGTGCGCCAAAGCCTGGCGGGTGCGGTATCGGCCGGATCAGGTTCTATCTCGGTGATGTCGGTTATTGTCGTGCCGAACAGCGCCCCATGTCCGTGGCCGCCGTACTCGCCGTCGGCGTCGACGACGCCTGTCACGAACGCCAGCCGCCCGTTCAGTGGGTGATCGTAGTCCTCGGGCTCCAAGAGCATTAGATCGAGCCAGGCGGCGCGCTCATACGCCATGCTCTGGAAGTCGGCTTCGGTAGCCCACAGCGCCTGGCCCTCAAACTGGATAAGCAGGAAGCCATGTGCTCGGACAGTCTGGCCATGAAACGCCGCTGGATTATCCAGAATTTCGCCTAGGCCGACCTCGTGGGGCGCATCGTCCGCCGTGCCTGGCGTTGCGGCCAGTAGAGACACGCTCGCCATTGCAAGCAGGAGGGTTTGCCCTAACCTCATGCTTCGAAAATACACCTCACTTCACCTACTCCCCACAAGATGTTGTGGTGACGCCCGCCGAGGACTAAATCTGCCGCCTCTTTGCCGGAGACGACAGTGACCGCCTTCACCCACGACGCCTTCTTCTCGCGCTCGCTCGCCGAGGCCGATCCGGACATCTTCGGCGGCATCCAGGGCGAACTGGGCCGGCAGAAGGAGCAGATCGAGCTCATCGCCTCCGAGAATATCGTCTCGAAGGCCGTGCTGGAGGCGCAGGGCTCGGTCCTGACCAACAAGTACGCGGAGGGCTATCCCGGCCGGCGCTACTACGGTGGGTGCGAGTACGTCGACGTCACCGAGGAGCTGGCCCGCAGCCGGGCCAGGGAGCTGTTCGGATGCTCCTTCGTGAACGTTCAGCCGCACTCCGGCGCCCAGGCCAACCAGGCCGTGTTCATGGCCCTGCTGAAGCCGGGCGACACCTTCCTGGGCATGGACCTGGCCTGCGGCGGCCACCTGACGCACGGCTCGCCGGCCAACCAGTCGGGCAAGTGGTTCCGGCCCGTAACCTATAAGGTCCGGGAGGACGACTTCCTGATCGATTACGACCACGTCGCCCAGATGGCCGAGCAGGAGAAGCCGGCCCTGATCCTGGCGGGCGCCTCGGCCTATTCGCGGCACATCGACTTCAAGCGCTTCCGCGAGATCGCGGACTCGGTCGGGGCGTATCTGATGGTCGACATGGCCCACTACGCCGGCCTAGTGGCCGGCCGCGTCTATCCGGACCCGCTGCCGCACGCGCACGTGGTGACGACCACCACCCACAAGACCCTGCGCGGCCCGCGCGGCGGCATGATCCTTTCGAACGACGAGGACCTGGGCAAGAAGATCAACTCCGCCGTTTTCCCCGGCCTGCAGGGCGGGCCGCTGGAGCACGTCATCGCGGCTAAGGCCGTCGCCTTCGGCGAGGCGCTCAAGCCCGAGTTCAAGGCCTATGCGGCCCAGGTCGTCGAGAACGCCCGGGCGCTCGCCGCCGTCCTGGTCGAGCGCGGCCTGGCCATCGTCTCGGGCGGCACCGACAGCCACCTGATGCTGGTCGATCTGCGGCCCAAGGGCGTGACAGGCAAGGCCACCGAGCTCCAGCTCGAACACGCGCTGATGACCTGCAACAAGAACGGCGTGCCCTTCGACACGGCGCCCTTCACTGTCACCTCCGGCGTGCGGCTCGGCACCCCGGCCGGCACCACGCGCGGCTTCGGCACAGCCGAGTTCCAGCAGGTCGGCCACTGGATCGCCGATGTCGTGACCTCGATGAACGGCGGGGACGAGGCCGATCCGGCCGTCATCCAGCGCGTGGCGGGCGAGGTGAGAGAGCTCACCTCGCGCTTCCCGATTTACGGATAACCCTCTGATGAAGTGCCCCTTCTGCGGAAATCAGGACACCCAGGTGAAGGATAGCCGCCCGTCCGACGACGGCGCGGCCATCCGCCGTCGCCGGTCCTGTCCGCAGTGCCAGGGTCGCTTCACCACCTTCGAGCGCGTCCAGCTGCGTGAGCTGGTCATCATCAAGCGCAACGGCCGGCGCACGCCGTTCGACCGCTCAAAGCTGGAGCGCTCGCTGGGCATCGCGCTCCGCAAACGCCCGGTCCAGCCGGATCAGATTGAACAGCTCTCCAGCCGCATCGTCCGGCAGCTCGAGAGCCTGGGCGAGACCGAGATCCCGTCCTCGACCGTCGGCGACTTCATCATGAAGGCGCTGAAGTCGGTCGATGAGGTCGCCTACGTCCGCTACGCCTCGGTCTACAAGGACTTCCGCCACACCGGCGACTTCGCGAAATTCCTCGGCGAGGAAGGCCTGGACGAGGGCTGAATGCTGCGAGGTGGCGGACTGCTTGCGACCTGCCTCGGCGTGCTGAGCATCTCTGCTTGCATGATGCGACCGCCACCCGAGTCCCCTGTGTCAGAAGGCAGCACTGTAGAGAGCCTCTACCGAGCGTTCCCACGCGAAACCGCATACGCAGCAGCATGTGACCGCCGGACGATCTTCCCGGACGACTCTGACTTTCGAGAGTGCCTGGAGAGGGATGAGTTCATCGTGATCTTTCGCCGCGGCGAGTTTCAGTACGCCTACACGGTCGCCGGTGGGACGGTTAGGAGCGTTCGCGTCAGCAACCACACGATCGATTACCCGTGAAGGTCACTCTCAAGCTGGCGACCTCGCTCGACGGCCGCATCGCGACCGCCTCGGGCGAGAGCAAGTGGATCACCGGCGAGGCCGCACGCGCGCAGAGCCATCAACTGCGCGCGGCGCATGACGCCATCCTCGTCGGGGTCGAGACTGTCCTTGCCGACGATCCGGCGCTGACGGTGCGCCTCATTGAGCCCTTCCCCCTGGAGGGGGGAAGGGTTGGGATGGGGGTGGAGGCGGCCGGTTCAGACGCGCCGTCTCAATCGGCGCACGGCCCGGCCCGTCGTTCGGGCGCCACCCCCAACCCCCGCCCTTCCCCCCTCCAGGGGGAAGGGAGCAGACGGCGTCAACCGCTGCGAGTCATCCTCGATTCCCGGCTCCGCACTCCGGCCTCCGCCAGAGTTGCCACCGCGGGCACGCTGGTCCTCACCTCCTCCGACCCGCGCCCTATCGGGACAGCCGAGGTCGAACAGGTCGCCCCCGACGGCCGTCCCTCGCCCGAGGCCGTGCTCGCCGCCCTGGCCCGCCGCGGCATCCGCTCCCTCCTCATCGAAGGCGGCGGCCAGGTCGCGGCCTCCTTCCTGCGGGCGGGGCTGGTCGACAGGCTGGAGTGGTTCCGGGCGCCTATCCTGCTGGGCTCCGAAGGGCGGCCCTGCGTGGCGACGCTGGCCCTTGCAAAGCTGGGCGACGCCCCCAAGTTCCGGCGGGTCAGCGCCAAACCCGTCGGCGACGACCTCTGGGAGCGCTATGAGGCGCTCCGCTGATCCGGACTGTCTGGACTGTTCGGACTGTCTGGACGGTGTTTTGGGAGCCATAAGCGCCGATGTTCACCGGCATCATCACCGACATCGGGCGCGTGCGAGCGGTCCGCCAGACCGAGCGCGACCGGCGCTACGAGATCGAAACGGCGTTTGACACCGGCTCCATCGAACTCGGCGCCTCCATCGCCTGTTCGGGCTGCTGCCTGACGGTGGTCGAGACGGGCTCGGACTGGTTCGCCGTCGAGGTGTCAACCGAGACGCTGGATCGCACCGGACTGGGCGGCTGGGCCGAAGGCCATCCCGTCAATCTGGAGCGCGCGCTGAAGGCCGGGGACGAGCTGGGCGGTCACATCGTCTCGGGGCACGTGGACGACCTGGGCGAGGTGCTGGCGGTGACCTCCGACGGCGGTTCGCGCCGCATCGGCTTTTCCGCCCCGCGCGCCCTGATGCGCCTGATCGCCGAGAAGGGCTCGATCTGCGTCGACGGCGTATCCCTGACCGTGAACGCCGTCTCGGCCGACGCCTTCGAGGTCAATGTCATCCCGCACACGCTCGAGGCCACCACGCTGGGGCGGCTCCAGCCCGGCGATCTCGTCAATCTCGAGATCGACATGCTGGCGCGTTACCTCGCCAGATGGCAGGAGACCGCATGACCTTGGCCGCTCTCAAGCCCGAGCCGCACCCGATCAGCTCCGTCGAAGAAATCCTCGACGAGGCCCGCGCCGGCCGTCCCTTCATTCTGGTCGACGCCGAGGACCGCGAGAACGAAGGCGACATCGTCATCCCCGCCCAGTTCGCTACGGCCGAGCAGATCAACTTCATGGTCCGCCACGCGCGCGGCCTCGTCTGCCTGGCCATCACCGCCGAGCGGGCGCGTGAGCTGAACCTCAAGCCGATGTCCTCGGACAACCGGGCGCGGATGAACACCGCCTTCACCGTCTCCATCGAGGCGGCCGAGGGCGTCACCACCGGCATCTCCGTCGCCGACCGCGCCCGCACCATCGCCGTGGCCGTCGACCCGGCCTGCGGGCCCCACGACATCGTCAGCCCCGGCCACATGTTCCCCATCGTCGCCTCCGACGGCGGCGTCCTGGCCCGCGCCGGCCACACCGAGGCCGCCGTCGACATCGCGCGGCTGGCGGGCCTCAATCCGTCCGGCGTGATCTGCGAGATCATGAACGACGACGGGACCATGGCGCGCCTGCCCGACCTGATCGTCTACGCGCGCCGCCACGGGCTGAAGATCGGCACCATCGCCGACCTGATCGACTGGCGCCGCGCGCAGGGAGACGCGTGATGGCCGAGCCCGTCCGCGTCCTCGTCGTCGAGGCGCCCTACTACCGCGACATCTCCGACCAGTTGCTTGAAGGCGCGAGGCGCGTGCTCGACGCCGCCGGCGTCGCGTTCGACGTGATGGCCGTGCCCGGCGCGCTGGAGATCCCAACCGCCATCGCCATGGCCGAGGAGTCCGGCCGCTTCCCCGTCAGCGTCCGCTATGACGGCTACGTCGCGCTCGGCTGCGTCATCCGCGGCGAGACCTATCACTTCGAGATCGTCGCCAATGAATCCGCGCGCGGCCTGACCCAGCTGGGCGTCGAGCACCGGCTGGCCATCGGCAACGGCATCCTCACCGTCGAGGACGAGGACCAGGCCATCTGGCGCGCCGATCCGACCCAGGGCGACAAGGGCGGCCACGCCGCGCGCGCCTGTCTCGAACTCATCGCGCTGCGCCGACGGCTGCGCGGAGGCCCAGTATGACCGACCCGACCGAACCCAACTCGCTCCGCGCCGTGATGGAGCAGCTCGCCGCCGCCGAGGCGGAGCGCGCGCTGGGCGAAACGCCCCTGTCCGCGCGCGAGCGCCGCGCCCGCACCGTCGCGCGGCTGGCCGCCGTCCAGGCGCTCTACCAGATGGAGCTGGGCGGGGAGGGGGTCGAGACCGTGGTCAAGGAGTTCTCCGACCACCGCTTCGAGGCCGACACCGACGAGGGGGTCCTGGCCGAGGCTGACGAGACCTATTTCGCCGAGATCGTGCGCGGCGTGGTCGCGGAGCAGGCCGCCGTCGACGGCGCCATCACCAAACGGCTGGCTGACGGCTGGAAGATAAACCGGCTGGATTCGACCCTGCGGGCCCTGCTGCGCGCCGGCGCCTGGGAACTGATGCACCGGCCGGATACGCCCAAGGAGGTTGTGCTGGACGAGTATGTCGAGCTGGCCAAGGCCTTCTTCGACGACCGCGACGCCCGCTTCGTCAACGCCGCGCTCGACGGCGTGGCCCGCGATGTCCGGGGCTGACCGGCCCGACGAGTTCGAAACGATCGCGCGGCTGCTGCGGCCGCTGGCGACCGATCCGGCGGCGCGAGGGCTGCTCGATGACGCGGCCGTCCTGACCCCACAGCCGGGCCGACAGCTGGTCCTGACCCACGACACCTTGGTCGAAGGCGTCCACTTCCTGGCCTCGGACCCGCCGGGCACGGTGGCGCAGAAGCTGCTGCGCACCAACCTGTCGGACCTGGCGGCCAAGGGCGCTGAGCCATTCGGCTATCTGATGAGCACGGCCTGGTCGCCGCGCTGCGACTGGACCTTCCGCGAGGCCTTCGCGGCGGGGCTGGCCGAGGACCAGGGCCGCTTCGGCCTCAGCCTGCTCGGCGGGGACACCGTCTCGACGCCCGGCCCCCTCACGGTCGGCGCGACCCTGCTGGGCTGGGGCGAGCCGAGCCGCTGTCCGTCTCGGTCCGGCGCGCGGGCCGGGGACCTGCTCTTCGTCAGCGGCCCGATCGGCGACGGCCTGCTCGGCCTGAAGGCCGCGCTGGGCGAGCTCGACGGTCCGCGCCTGCTCGACCACTACCGCCGGCCCGAGCCCCGACTGGACCTGATCCACCTGGCCAGAGCGGCCACCGCCAGCGCCGACGTCTCCGACGGCCTGATCGCCGACGCCGGCCGGATCGCGGAGGCCAGCGGGCTGGGCGTCCGCCTCGACCTCGCGGCCATGCCCGTGTCAGCGGAGGGCCGCGCGTGGCTCGACGGACAGCCGGACGAGGCCTCCGCCCGGCTCCAGCTCGCCACCGGCGGGGACGACTACCAGCTGTTGCTGGCCGCCGCGCCCGGGGACGCCGCACGCTTCTCGGGCCTCACCCAGGTCGGCGTCTTCGAAGGCGAGGCAGTCGAGGTGGTCTTCGACGGCGCGATCCTGCCCGTCGCCCGCGCCGGCTGGCGGCACGGTTAAGGGAACAATCCCCTCATCCGGCGCGCTTTTCCGGGCGAAGGAGCTCATCGCCATGAAGCGCGTCACCCTCGCCCTCACCGCCGCCGCCGCCCTCGGCCTGTCCGCCTGCCAGACGCTGGCCCCCTACGGCCCGGCCGCCGGCCCGACCGCCCAGGGCTGGTCGCAGCAACAGCTCACCTCGGACCGCTGGCGCGTCAGCTATCGCGGCGTCGGCGACGCCTCGGTGGTCAACGACCGCGCCCTGCTGCGCGCGGCCGAACTGACTCTGGAGCAGGGCCGCGAGTGGTTCGTGGTCGACAACCGCTGGACCGAGGCCGGCCGCGACGGCGGCCCGCGCCCCAGCGTCTCCATCGGCGCGGGCTCCAGTGACTACGGCCGCTACCGCTCGTCGGGCGTGGGCGTCGGCGTCGGCCTGAACTTCGGGGCCAGCGAGCCGACGGTCGCGCTGCTGGATATTCGCATGGGCTCGGGCGAGCGCCCGCGCGAGGCCTATGACGCCCAGGACGTCCGCCGCAACCTCTGGAGCCGCTAGCGGCCCCCGCGGGTCAGCGCCCGGTATTCGACCAGCCGCTCCTTGTCGCGCCGCACCTGATCCGAGACGGCGTTGTCGACGTCCAGCGAGGCGTAGCGGACCCAGCCGTCGACGCCCAGCTTGTCCTGGATC
>NZ_JANJTL010000057.1 GCF_024711105.1 Brevundimonas sp.
TGCGCGGCGTTGACCACCGGGCCGTAGTGGGCCTCGGCGTCGGTCGAGACGCCGACCTTCAGCGTCGGGATCTCCGAGACCAGCCGTTCGCGCAGTTCGTCGGCGGTGCGCTGGCCGACGGGGACGACGACCGGTAGGGCCATGCAGCGCTCGCCGGCCGAGCCGTAGGCGGCGCCGGTCAGGTCCTTGATGACCTGGTCCATGTCGGCGTCGGGCAGGACGATGCCGTGGTTCTTGGCGCCGCCCATGGCCTGGACGCGCTTTCCGTGCTCGGCGCCGGTCCGGTAGACGTAGTGGGCGATGTCGGACGAGCCGACGAAGCTGACGGCGCGGACCAGCGGATGGGTCAGGATGGCGTCGACCGCGGTCTTGTCGCCGTGGACTACGTTCAGCACGCCCTTGGGCGCCCCGGCCTCCAGCATCAGCTCGCCCAGCCGCACCGGCACCGACGGGTCACGCTCGGACGGCTTGAGGATGAAGGTGTTGCCCACCGCGATGGCCACGCCGAACATCCACATCGGGATCATGGCCGGGAAGTTGAACGGGGTGATGCCCGCGACCACCCCCAGCGGCTGGCGCATGGAATAGACGTCGATGCCCGGCCCGGCGCCCTGGGTGTACTCGCCCTTCAGGACGTGCGGGATGCCGCAGGCGAACTCGATGACCTCCAGGCCCCGCTGGATGTCGCCCTTGGAGTCGGCGATGACCTTGCCGTGCTCAGAGGAGAGCAGCTCGGCCAGTTCGTTCATGTTCGCCTCGACCAGGCGCTTGAACTCGAACATGACCCGCGCGCGGCGCTGCGGATTGACCGTCGACCACTCCTCGAAGGCGGCCTGAGCCGACTGCACGGCGCGGTCGACCTCGCCCTCGGTCGCCAGCTGGACCCGCGCCTGCACCTCGCCGGTGTTCGGGTTGAAGACGTCGCCGAAGCGGCCCGAGCCGCCCGTGAAGCTGGAGCCGTCGACGAGGTGATGGATGTCGCGCATGGGTATGCCTGAACTCGGTCGGAAGGATGTGGGGCGCGGTTTAGCCCCGGACGGCCTCGAGGGCTAGGGCGCGGCGGCAGGCGACTTTGCGGGTTTCGCCCGGGCGCCAAGCGCGGGTAGAGGAGCGCCATGAGCGCTCCCCAGCTGATTTCCGGCCTGTCCGACATCGCCGACGCCTATGACGTGTTGCTCTGCGACGTCTGGGGCGTGGTCCACAACGGGCGTGAGCCCTATCCTCGGGCCATGGAGGCGCTGACGGCCTATCGCCAGGGCGGCGGGGCGGTGGTGCTGATCTCCAACGCGCCCCGGCCCGGCTCGGACGTGATCGAGCAACTCGACCGCATCGGCGTGCCGCGCGCGGCCTGGCAGGCGGTGACGACCTCCGGCGACGCCACCATCGCCGAGCTGAAGAAGCGGGCCCCCGGACCGGCCTGGGCCATCGGACCCGAGCGCGACCAGGGAGTCTATCAGGGCACCGGCGTGACCCTGACCGACAAGGCCGAGGACGCGGCCTTCATCTCCTGCACCGGCCTGTTCGACGACGAGGCCGACCAGCCGGAGGACTATCGCCCGACCTTCCGCGAGGCGGCCCGGCGCGGGCTGGAGATGGTCTGCGCCAATCCGGACCGGGTGGTGCACCGGGGCCAGGACCTGATCTGGTGCGCCGGGGCCCTGGCCGATGTCTACGCCGAGGAAGGCGGGCCGGTGGTCATGGCCGGCAAGCCGTTCGGGCCGATCTACGACCTGGCGCTCGAGCAGGCGGCCGGCCTGCTGGGCCGGGATGTCGACCGGGCGCGCGTGCTCTGCGTCGGCGACGGCCTGCCGACCGACGTGCTGGGCGCCAATGCGCAGGGCCTGGACTGCCTGTTCGTGGCGGGTGGCATCCACATCGCCGACGTGACCGACGCTCACGGGGGCCTTGACCCCGCCCGGGCCGAGGCCTTGTTGTCGGAAAAGGGCGCGCACGCCCGCTTTGTTTCGCTGGAGCTCAACTGGTGACCGAGAGCCAAACCCCGCCCGGCGGCTACATCCTCGACGAACTGTCACCGGGCATGTCGGCGGAGCTGCACGTCGACATCACCGAGGAGCGCATTCTCCGCTTCGCCGAGGCGTCAGGCGACTTCAACCCGCTCCACATCGACGAGGCCTACGCCCAGGCCAGCCCCTATCGTGGGCGCGTGGCGCACGGCCTTTTGTCGGCGTCCTTCGTATCGGCGGTGGTCGGGACCATCCTGCCGGGGCCCGGGGCCATCTACCTCGGGCAGACCCTGAGCTTCCACAAGCCGGTGCGGATCGGCGACCGGGTCACGGCGCGGGTCACGGTGGCCACCATCGATCCCGGCTCGGCGCGTGTGACGCTCAGGACCGAATGCCTCGTCGACGGCGAGCCGGTGCTGGAGGGTGAGGCCACCATCCGCGTGCCGCGTCGGCGCCGGCGCACCTGACGGCCTTGGCCATCGAAATCATCCACGGCTGGAAGGACCTGGCGCCCGCGCAGCAGGGCGCGGCCGTGGCGCTCGGCAATTTCGACGGCGTGCATCGCGGCCACCGGCGGGTGATCGCCGAGGCGCGGGCCGCGGCGGACCGGCTGGGCGTCCCCTGCGGGGTCGTCAGCTTCGACCCGCATCCGCGCCGCTTCTTCCAGCCGGAGGCGGTTCCCCTTCGCCTGATGACCACCGGC
>NZ_JANJTL010000077.1 GCF_024711105.1 Brevundimonas sp.
GTTCGGGAACCTCCGAGCCCGCCTTGGCGCTTTACAAGGCGGCTTCTCGCCGCCAAGAAACGCGACCGTAGGGACCGCGCTGGCGCGCGGGACCGTTGAGGAGGTCTTCAGCGCATGGCTGCAAAACTTTCGGGGCCATCCGGCAAGGGCGGCGTGATCGAGCAGAACGCGGACATCAACGTCACGCCGTTCGTCGACGTCATGCTCGTGCTGCTGATCATCTTCATGGTGTCGGCGCCCCTGGCCACCGTCTCGATCCGTCTGGACCTGCCGCCGCCGGTCCCGCCGCCGGAGAACGCCGAGCCGCCGCCGCCGCCGACCTTCATCTCGATCGCGCTGGACGGCACGCTGTACGTCACCACCGGCGAAGAAGCCCCTGAGTCCGTCACCCTCGAGGGCCTGGATTCGGAGCTCTACAGCCGCCTCGGCAGCCGTGAGGAGCGGGTCATGATCCGCGCCGACGCCGACGTGCTCTACAACGACTTTATGGTGGTCATGAACGACCTGCAGTCCAAAGGCTGGTTCCAGGTCGGCCTGATCAACGAAGACATCTCCTAAGCGTCCGCGACGCCAGGATTTCGAACCGCCCCGGCCCGCGCCGGGGCGGTTTTCGTTTGGGCCTCACGCCACCCGAGTCAGCGTCCCCAGGCCCGCGCCGTCAGCCTCCACCCGGAAGCGCGCGCGCTCCTCGGTCTCGAAGTCCCGGGAGGCTATGGTCGACAGGCCGATCATGCGGCACTCGGCGGCCTGCGGCGTCAGGCTGAGCACGAAGAAGCCGCGCGGGCCGAAGTCGCACCATTCAACCTCTGGGTTCTGGGCGGCCATGATTTCGGCCAACGGCGCGCCCGGCAGGGCCTGGGCGTAGGAGGGAACCGGGCTCGAGACCGCCGTGGCGCCGAACTCGACCCCCAGACGCCCCCGCGCATCGCTCAGCGTATTGGCCCAGGCGCAATGGCTGTCGCCGGACAGGACCACCAGCCGCGCGTTGGCGCTGCGCGCCCGGGCGTACAGGCGGTCGCGCTCAGCCGGATACCCGTCCCAGGCGTCGAGGTTCATGGGAAAGCCGCCCGCGCCCAGCGCAGCCATCTGGGTCAGGCGCCGCTGCTGATAGGGCTGCAGCGACGGCAAGGCCGCCTCGATCGCCGCCGGACCGACGGCGGCGGTGATGTCGGGAACCACCATCCGGGCCATCAGCACCTGGTTTCCCAGCACCTGCCAGGCCGCGTCATTGCCCAGGGCCTCTCCCAGCCAGTCGAGCTGGGCCTCGCCCATCAGCCGCCGATCGGGATCATCGAGACGGGAGCGGTCCAGCGAGCCGTCGGCGGCGGTGATATGCTCGTACTCAAGCTGTTCCGAGCGGGCCGACAGACGCGTCTCCACCATGTGCAGGGCCGCCGATCGGCCGAACTGGAAGGAGCGTCTGACCGCCTCATGCAGTGGCGTCCCAGCAGCGGGCTCACGGATCGGGTTCCACTCCAGATAGGCCCTGAGCGCGGCGGCCTTGCGATCCGCCCAGCTTCCCTCGCCCTCGTCGTGGTTCTCGGCCCCGCCCTCCCAGGGGTCGTTGGTGACCTCATGGTCGTCGAAAGTCATGATCCAGGCGGCCCGCGCGTGCGCCGCCTGCAGGTCCGGGTCGGCCTTGTACTGGGCGTGCCGGGCCCGGTAGTCGGCCAGGGTCACGATCTCGTGCGCCGGCTCGGGGATCCGCCCGAGCTCCAGCCCCGTGCGCATGCCGTAGTCGGTGGGCCCGGCGCCGTATTCGTAGATGTAGTCGCCAAGGTGCACGACCGCGTCGACGCGCTCCAGCCCGGCGATGGCGCGATAGGCGTTGAAATAGCCGCCCGGGTGAAGCGAGCAGGAGGCGACGGCGAGGACGACCTCGTCGGTCGACTCCTCGGCGGGCAGGGTGCGGAAGCGGCCCACGGGGGAAATCGAGTTGAACCGATACCAATAGTCGCGTCCGGCCTGGAGGCCGGTGACGAGCACCTTGAACGTCCAGTCGTCAGCAAGGCGGCACATCCCAAGGCCACTCTGGACAACGCGTTCGAACCCTTCGTCCTCGGACACCTCGAATTCCACCCAGGCATGTCTCAGATACGGGGGGCCGGGACTATCGAACGTAAGTCGGGTCCACAGGACGATGCTGTCCTGACTGGGGTCACCTGCCGCGACGCCATGGCGAAAGCTCGACGGATCGATCTCGCTAGGTCCTGACGGCGTCGCACAGGCCGAGGTGGCCGCCCCCGCGCCGATCAGCCCCAGCGCCTGTCTGCGGTCGATCCTCATGCTCTGCTCCGTTGACGCGTCCCCGCCCTCTCTAGCCCATGTCGCGCGACAGGCCGATGACCGCTATGCAGGCGGAATGGCGCATGCGGGGCTGGACGAGGCGGAGGACGGGGGCGAACCGCTCGTGGTCGAACTAGGCCCGGACGCCGCCGGCCTCAGGCTCGACAAGGCGCTGGCCGAGGCCTGCCCCGACCTTTCGCGCGCACGGCTCCAGGCGCTGATGGCCGAGGGCCGCGTCAGCCGCGAGGGCGCCGTCCTGGCTGACGGCTCGGCCAGGGCCGCGCCCGGCGTCTACGAGATCGACGTCCCCCCGCCCCTGCCCGCCGATCCGCAGCCCGAGGCGATCCCGCTGGCCGTCCTGTTCGAGGACGCGCACCTGATCGTCATCGACAAGCCGGCGGGCATGACGGTGCATCCGGCCCCGGGCAACGAGACCGGCACCCTGGTCAACGCCCTGCTGCATCATTGCGCCGGCTCCCTGTCGGGCGTGGGCGGGGTGGCCCGGCCGGGGATCGTCCACCGCCTCGACAAGGACACCTCTGGCGTGATGGTCGCCGCCAAGTCGGACGCCGCGCATCAGGGCCTGTCGGCCCTGTTCGCCGCCCACGATCTGGACCGAATGTACGTCGCCCTCACCCGTGGCGCGCCCAGGCCTGCGGCCGGCCGGGTCGAAAGCCGGATCGGCCGCTCGTCCTCGGACCGCAAGAAGATGGCCGTGCTCAAGACCGGCGGCCGGCTGGCGGTCACCGACTATCAGACCGTCCGGTCCATCGGCCCCGCCGAGAGGCCGCTGGCCGCGCGGGTCGAGTGTCGCCTCCACACCGGCCGCACCCATCAGATCCGCGTGCACCTGGCCTCGGTCGGAGCGCCGCTCCTGGGCGACCCCGTCTATGGCTCGGGGGCGCCTGCCGCTCCCGTCCGCGAGGCCATGATCGAGGCGGGGCTGGATCGCCAGGCGCTGCACGCCGCGGTCCTCGGCTTCGTCCACCCGATCACCGGCGAGCTCTTGCGGTTCGAGACGCAGCCTCCGGCGGACATGGAACGGCTCCAAGCGGCGCTCGGGGCGCTCTAGAGCCTTCACGAATTTCTCTTTTCGAGGGGCTTGGAGCGGATTAGCAATCCATGTTCGGCGGGCTCGTCCTTGTCCGGATTTCCGGGCGGGGGGCCCGGCGAGGGGGGACATCCATGGGCTCGCTCACCCGGGCGAACGCGGCGCGCAGCGGCGTGAAGGCGTCCGCGGCCGCAAAGCCGACCACGCTCAAGGAACAGCAACTCGGCGACGTCGGCCTCGGCGAGCGTCTGCGCTACGAGTTCGACAAGTCCATGGCTGCGGGCCCGATCGCCCTGGTGGGCTGGCTGAGCCTGGTGACGCTCCTGGTCATCCTGTTCGCGGCCACGGTCCTGGCCCTGACCCGGATTGGGCCAGACGGCGGCTTCGGCTGGATCGAGGCCGCCTGGCAGTCGCTGATGCGCACCATGGACGCCGGCACCATGGGCGGGGACGAAGGCTGGACCTTCCGACTCCTGACCCTGTTCGTGACCCTGATGGGCATCCTGGTCTTCTCGGCCCTGATCTCGATCATCTCCGCCGGTCTGGACTCGGCGCTGGAGAGCCTCAGGAAGGGGCGATCGCGGGTTCTGGAAGTCGACCACACCATCATCCTGAACTGGTCGCCCTCGATCTTCGACATCGTCTCGGAGCTGACCATCGCCAACGTCAGCCGCAAGAAGCCGCGCATCGTCATCCTGGCCGACAAGGACAAGGTCGAGATGGAGGACGAGATCGCCGACAAGGTCGGGGACCTGAAGAACACCCAGGTCATCTGCCGGTCGGGCGACCCGACCGACCTGTTCGACCTCAGCCTGGCCAATCCCCAGACCTGCCGCTCGATCATCGTGGTCTCGCCCGAGGGCGCCGAGGACCCCGACAGCAACGTCATCAAGACGGTGCTGGCCCTGACCAACGATCCGCGCCGGCGCGAGGCGCGCTACCGGATCGCCGCCGAGCTTCGCAACGCGGACAACGCCGAGGTGGCCCGAATTGTCGGCGGCGACGAGGTCCAGCTGGTCCTGGCCGACGACCTGATCTCGCGGATCGTGGTCCAGTCGAGCCGGCAGGTCGGACTGTCGGCGGTCTATTCCGAACTGCTCGATTTCGACGGCTGCGAAATATACACCACCGAGCAGGATGACCTCGTCGGCCAGACCTATGGCGACGCCATCCTGCGCTACGAGGATAGCGCCTTGATCGGGCTCAGATATCCTGACGGGCGGGTGCGGATGAACCCGCCGATGGACGAAGTCATCCCCGAAGGCGCGCGGGTCGTGATCATCGCCGAGGACGACGACGCCATCCGCCTGACCGAGGCTCCCGAAGACGCGATCGACATGTCCATCGTCCGGGCCCCGCGCGCGGTCGAACGCAAGGCGGAGCGGGTGCTGATCCTGGGCTGGAACCGCCGCGGCCCGATGATCGCGCGGGAGCTGTCGCGTTATGTCCAGCCTGGCTCGCTGCTCACCGTCGCCTGCGACACGCCCGGATGCCGCGAGGAAATCCTGTCCATGCCGCTGGCCTCCGACGCCCTTACGGTCGAGGCCCGCGTGATCGACACCTCCAGCGCTTCCGCCATCGAGGACCTGGACCCCATCTCATACGACAGCGTCATGGTGCTGGGCTATTCGGACACCATGGCGGCCCAGTCGGCCGACACGCGCACCCTGATCACCCTCCTGCACCTTCGCCGCCTGTCCGAGCGCGCCGGCGAGCACATCAGCGTGGTCTCCGAGATGATCGACATCCGTAACCGCGAGCTGGCCGAGGTGACCCGGGCGGACGACTTCGTGGTGTCCAACAAGCTGGTCAGCCTGATGCTCGCCCAGGCGTCCGAGAACGAATACCTCTCGGCCATCTTCGACGACCTGCTCGATGAGGATGGGTCGGAAATCTACATCCGCCCGGTCGGCGACTACGTCGAACTGGACCAGCCCGTCAGCTTCTACACCCTGATGGAGGCCGCGCGGCGGCGCGGCGAGACGGCCATCGGCTATCGCCGCCGCCGCTCGGACGGGGAGGATGACGGCCGCAACATGGGCGGGGTGGTGGTCAATCCGAACAAGTCCGAACGCCTCGACTGGGTCGAGGAGGACCGCCTGATCGTACTGGCGGAGGATTGAAGCTTCACAATATTTGCGAGAAATCGGCGAACGGGGTTATGGTGAATCGCCCTTGGGAGGGGGCGTCCATGAAAAACGTGCTTCTGATCCTCGCGCTCGTGCTGGTGGCCTTCGGCCTCTACGTCCAGTTCGGCGCGCCTGATTTCGCCGCCGCCTGGCCGGCCTGGTACGCCTGGGTCGCCATGGGCGTCGGCGTCGTCATCGGCCTCTACGCCTTCATGAACAAGAAGGCCTGACAAGGCTCCGCCGGAATTGAAAAGGCCCCGGACCGAGCGGTCCGGGGCCTTTTTGTTATCAGCTACTCCCGCGTCCAGCGATCAAGCCAGTCGGTCACGGTGCGGTGCCACTGCAGCGAGTTGTGGGGCCGCAGCACCCAGTGGTTTTCCTCGGGGAAGTAGAGGAGGCGGCTGGGGACGCCCCGGCGCTGCAGCGCGTTGAAGGTCATCAGCGACTGGGTCTCGGGCACGCGATAGTCGCGGCCGCCCTGGACGACCAGCATCGGCGTGCGCCAGTTCTCGACGAAGCGCATCGGATTGAAGCGCTCATAGGCCTCGGGATTGTCGTAGACCGTGCCGCCGTTCTCCCACTCGGTGAACCACAGCTCCTCGGTGGCGTAGCCCATGGCGCGGGTGTCGAAGATGCCGTCGTGGTTGACCAGGCACTTCCAGGGCTCGGACCAGTTCCCGGCGATCCAGTTGATCATATAGCCGCCGTAGGAGGCGCCCAGCGCGCAGGCCCGGTCCTCGTCCAGGAAGCCGTAGTTGGCCACGACGTGGTCCCAGCCACGCTGGAGGTCTTCCAGCGGGCGGTCGCCCCAGTGCTGGGTGATGGAGTCGGTGAAGGCCTGGCCGTATCCGGTCGAGCCGTGGAAATCGATCATCACCACCGCATAGCCGGCGCCGGCATAGGTCTGCGGGTTCCAGCGGTAGGACCAGGCGTCGCCGAACGAGCCCTGCGGCCCGCCGTGGATCAGGAAGGCGACCGGATACTCCTCACCGGGCGTGAAGCCGTGCGGCCGCACGATGTAGCCATGCACCGTCTCGCCGTTCCAGCCGGGGAAGGAGAACTGTTCGTAGTCGCCGAGGTCCACCTGGGCGAGCAGATCGCCGTTGTGGTTAGTCAGCTGGCGCGTCGCCTGGCGGGTGCGCGAGGGGGTGAAATAAAGCTGCGCCGGACCGTCCATGCCGTCGCGGGCGTAGACGAAGCCGCCGTCGGCCAGCTGGGCGCCGGCCACGTGGCCGCCCGTCGTGACCGGCGTCACCGATCCGCGCCGGACATCGATGGCGAACAGGCGAGTCGTCCCCGTATCATCGGCCGTGGCGTAGAGCGTCCGGCCATCCGCGGACCAGAACAGGCTGTCCGCCGAACGGTCCCAGTCCCCCGCGATCTCGCGCGTTTCGCCCGAGGCCACGTCCATCAACATGATGCGCCAGCGGTCGGCCTCGAAGCCCGGGCGGCTCATGGCGCGATAGGCCATGGTCCGGCCGTCGGGCGAGAAGACCGGGCCGGTGTCCCAGGCCTCGTTGGCGTCCGTCAGGTTCTCGATCGCCGATCCGCCCGAGAGCGGCGCGCGATAGAGATCGAAGTTGGTCGACCAGGGCTCGGACTGGCCGGCTTCGCGGGCGGAAAAGACCACCGCCTGGCTATCGGGCGTGAAGGCGAACTCGCTCTCGTCGCCGAACGGCACGCTGGGGGTGTCCCCGTCGAAGCCGTGCATCACGCCCCGCGCCGGGCCGGTCGCCACGCCCTGGGCGTCCAGGTCGAGCGCATAGAGGTGGTTGCGGCGCCCGTCCTCCCAGGTGTCCCAATGGCGCACGAAGACACGATCGTAGATCTGGCCCGTCTCGGGGCTCGCCTCGCGCTCGGCGACCTCGCCGGCGGTGCATTCCAGGTCGTCCTGGCAGGCGGTGTAGACCTCGAGCGCCACGATCAGGGTCCGGCCATCAGGCGAGATCGAATAGGCGCCGACGTCGAGCGGCAGGCTGGTCGCCTGCACGGCCGTGCGGCCGCCGTCAGCGCTGACCCAGACCTGGCCGCCGCGCATGAAATAGAGCTTGCCGTCCGGGCCCCAGCGTCCCGTCGAGGCGCCCTCGTCGGAGATCGGCAGGCGAACCGGCTCACCGCCCGAAACCGGCACGGACCAAAGGCTGGTCACGCCGCGGTTGTTCTCCCAGTCGGTCTGGCGCAGGCCGTAGACTACGGTCCGGCCGTCCGGCGACACGCGCGGATCGGACACCCGCTCCATTCGGACCAGGTCGTCCGGCGTCAGGGCGCGGCCGTCCTGGGCCAGCGCCGGCAAGGCCACGAGGGTGGAACAGAGGGCCGTCATGGCCATCAGCGGCCGGGCGATACGAAGCATGCTTTGGGCTCCCAGAAACGTCGGCGGGATTGCTAGCATCGCCGTTAGGCCCGCGCACCCCTTGTCGCGCTTGCTCCCGGATCGTGGCCGGTCAATCATCCGCGCCGAATGAGCGACCGGTCGGATTCACCTCACATCGTCGACGTGCTGATCGCCGAGCGGGCGCCCAAGCTGACGGGCTCGCTCGCCTGGCCGGTGGTCAAGCCGGTGCTCTACGGCGCGCTGGACTACGCCAAGGCGCGGCGCATGGCCGACGCGGTCCGTCCGCTGTCGGGCCAGGACGCGCTCGATTACATCTCGGCCCTGCTGGACCTGCAGACCTCGGCCCTGTTTCTCGACAGGGTGCCCAGGGAGGGCCGCTGCGTGGTGGTGTGCAACCACCCGACCGGCATCGCCGACGGCCTCGCCGTCTACGACGCACTCAAGCGCGTTCGATCCGACGCCATCTTCTTCGCCAATGCCGACGCGCTCAGGGTCGCGCCGCGCCTCGGAGAGACGATCATCCCGGTCGAATGGGTCGAATCCAAGCGGACCCGGGAGAAGACCCGGGCCACCTTGCAGGCGGCCAGGGAGGCATTCGAGGCCGAGCGCTGCGTCGTCATGTTCCCCGCCGGGCGGCTGGCGCGCCGGGCCGAAGACGGCCAGCTGACTGATCCGCCGTGGCAGATCACGGCGGTGTCGCTGGCGAGGAAATACGCCGCGCCTGTCTCTCCCATTCATGTGTCGGGACCTGAATCGAAGCTGTTCCACACCTTCGACCGCGTTTCGGAGGAGCTGCGCGACATCACCCTCTTCCACGAACTGCTGAACAAGCGCGGGCGGCGCTTCCAGCTGACGGTCGGGCCGCTGATCCCGCCCCATCGACTGGACGTCGATGCGGCCAAGGCGACCTATTCGCTCAAGGCCTATGTCGAGCGCGTCCTCGCCAATCAGCCGAACGCGGAGTTCGCGTGATCCTCTCGGACGGGATCGAGTTGGACCTGCCGGATCCGGCGGCGACCGCGCGGCTCGGCGCGGCGCTGGCGGCGGTCGCCCGCGCGGGCGAGGCCGTGCTGCTGTCGGGCGGGCTCGGCGCCGGCAAGTCCGTGCTGGCCCGCGGCTTCGTGCAGGCCTTGGCCGGCGAGGACGAGGAGGTCCCGTCGCCGACCTTCACCCTGGTGCAGTTCTACGAGGCCGAGCCGGCTGTGGCGCATTTCGACCTCTATCGGCTGGCCCACGAGGGCGAGGCGCTGGAGGTCGGGCTGGAGGAGGCGTTGGACGAGGGCGTGGCCGTTGTCGAGTGGCCCGAGCGGGTCAGCGCGCAGGGCTGGGCTCGCCTCGCGCCGGACCGGCTGGCTATAGAGCTGACGCATCTGGACACGGGACGTCGCGCCCGGCTCGTCCCGCACGGAGCATGGAAGGGCCGTTCGCTTGAGTTCTGACCGCGAAGCCGAGCGCATCGCCTTTCTGCAATCCGCCGGACTGGGCGATGTGGTGCGCACGCCGCTGGCGGGCGACGCCTCGACGCGCCGCTATGAGCGGCTCACGCGCGCCGACGGAACAAGCCTGATCCTGATGGACCAGCCCCCGGCGGCGGAGAGCGCGGTCGCGCCGCCGCAAGCCACCGAGCTGGAGCGTTTCAAGCTCGGCTACAATGCGGAGGCCCGGCTCTCCGGAGGCTCGGTGTCGGCCTTCGTGGCGCTTGCCGGTTGGCTTCGGGCGCAGGGACTTTCGGCTCCCCGCATCGTCGCCCACGACGCCGGGCGTGGATTGGCGGTGCTCGAGGACCTCGGGGACGACCTCTTCGCGCGTCACGACCGGGACCTGGAGACGCTCTATGCCGCCGCCGTCGACGCCCTGGTGGGCCTTCACGAGGCGGACCCGCCTTCGATTGTTTCGGCCGACGGAGAGAACTGGCCCCTGTGCCGTTACGACGACCAGGCCTACCGGGCCGGGCTCGATCCCTTCCTGGACTGGTGGTTCGACTTCGCCGGGCTGGAGCGACCGGGGCCGGAAGCCAGGGATGAGTGGCGCGCGCTCTGGGCGCCGGTCATCCGGCGGGCCGAGTCAGGCCGATCGGTCTTCGTCCACCGCGACTATCACGCCGAGAACCTGTTGTGGCTGCCCGAGCGCCAGGGGCTGGCGCGGGTCGGCATGCTCGACTTCCAGGACGCGGTCGCGGGCCATCCGGCCTGGGACCTGCTGCACCTGCTGCAGGACGCGCGGCGCGACGTGCCGCCCGAGCTGGAAGCGGCCATGCTCAAACGCTATCTGGCCGCGCGCCCCGAGACCGACCGCGAGCAATTCCTCCACGACTATCGCGCCCTGGCGGCCCTGAACGCCGCACGCATCCTCGGCCGGGTCTTCGCACGGCAGGAGGTGGCCTTCCGCCGAAACCGCTACACCGCCTTCATGCCGCGCACCTGGGCCCACCTTGAGCGCAATCTCGGCCACGGCGACATGGAAGGGCTTCGCGCCTGGTTCGATCGCCACGTTCCGCCCGAGGCGCGGGTCGCGGAGAACCGGTCATGACCGTGCCGACGACCGCCATGGTCCTGGCGGCCGGGCTGGGCACGCGCATGCGGCCGCTGACCGACGACCGGCCCAAGGCCCTGGTCGAGGTCGGCGGGCGGGCCCTGATCGACCACATGCTGGACCGGCTGGCCGAGGCGGGCGTCAGCCGCTTCGTGGTCAACGCCCATGCGCACGCCGACCGGCTGATCGCGCATCTGGAGGGGCGGCCCGGCGTGGTCGTCTCCGACGAGCGCGGCCACGATCTGCCGCTCGAAACCGGGGGCGGCATCAAGTTCGCGCAAGGGCTGCTCGGCGAGGCGCCGATCCTGGTGGCCAACATCGACAGCGTCTGGGTGGAGGACGCCGAGCCGCCCGCCAGAGCGGTCAGGGCGCTGTGTGAAGGCTTCGACCCGGCGCGGATGGCGGCGCGGCTCCTGCTGGCGCGGATGGAGCGCACGTCCGGCTTTGACGGACCTGGAGACTTCTATCTCGAAAGCGACGGGCGGCTCATCGGCCGGCGCGCGGCGGGAGCGGCCACGGCGCCGCTGAACTACATGGGGGTCCACATCGTCGATCCGCGTCCGATCTACGCCCATCCGGAGACGGCCTTCGGCCTGTTTCCCGGGGGCGGCGGCCTGTGGGGCGGCTGGGCCGCCGAAGGCCGGCTGCACGGCGCGCTGATGGAGGGCGACTGGATGCACGTCGGCGACCCCGCCGCGCGCGACGAGGCCGAGGCCCGGCTGGCCCGGTGAGCGGCCGGTTCGATCCCTTCGCGGGTCCCGCGCCGCGCTGGCGCACCATCGCCGCGCACCGGCCCTTCCTGGAGGACCTGGCTGCGGGCGTGCTCGACTGGCTGGGCGACGCCCCGCCCGAGACCCTGTCGGACGCGGTGATCCTGGTGCCCAACCGGCGCGCCGCGCGCGACTTCGCCCAGGCGCTGGGCCGCATCAGCGGCGACCGGCCGGTGCTCCTGCCGCAGGTCCGCCCGCTCGGCGACCTGGAGGAGGACGAGCCGCCGTTCTCTCCCGGTGAACTGGGCCTCGACCTGCCGCCCGCCATCCCACCGCTGCGCCGCCGGTTCGAAATGGCGCGGATGATCGTCGAGGAGTTCGATCCCGGCTTCTCGCCGCTGCGCGCCCTGGAGATGGCGGATGCGCTCGGGGGTTTCCTGGATTCCTGCCAGCTGGAGGAGGTCGAGGACCCGGCCCGCGTCGCCGGCCTGGTCGACGGGGACCTGGCCGAGCACTGGCAGGAGGCCGCGCGGTTCCTCGGCCTCGCCGTCCAGGCCTGGCCCGAGCGGCTGAAGCGTCTCGGCTTCATGGACGGCGCCGAACGGCGGGTGCGGCTGCTGCGCCTGCTGGCCGAGCGCTGGACCGAGGTGCCGCCGGTAGGGCCGGTGCTGGCCGCCGGATCGACCGGTACGGCGCCGGCCGCCGCCGCCGTGCTCAAGGCCATCGCCGAGGCGCCGCAGGGCTGTGTCGTCGTCCCCGGCCTCGACCTGGAGCTGAAGGACGAGGTCTGGGCCCAGGTCGACTGGCAGCATCCGCAGCACGCGCTGAAGCGGCTGCTGGAGACCGTCGAGGTCAAGCGCGATCAGGTGGGCGGCTGGTTCGAACCGGTGGGCGAGGCCCGGGCCGCCGCGCGCGGCCGCGCCCGTCAGCGGCTGTTGAACGAGGCGCTGCGCCCCGCAGAGGCGACCGATGACTGGCGCGCCGAGATCCAGCGTTTCCGCATCGAGGCGGCCGGGACTGGCGACGTCGCCGATCCGATCGCCGAGGGGCTTCAGGGCTTGTCGCTCGTCAGCCTGCGCAACGAGGAGGAGGCGGCGTCCGCCATCGCGCTCCTGATGCGCGAGGCGCTGGACACGCCGGACCGGACCTGCGCGCTCGTCACGCCCGATTTGGATCTCGGCCGCCGGGTGGCCGCGCGGCTGGAACGCTGGGGCGTGGTCCCCGACATCTCCGGCGGCGCGCCGCTCAGCCGCGCGACCGCGGGCCGGCTGATCGACCTGGGCGCGCGCTTCATGGCCGACGGGCGCAGCCCGCAGGCGATGCTCGGCCTGCTGAAGCATCCGCTGGTCCGCATCGACCTGGACGGGGCCCGCCTGCGCGACGCGCGCGAGGCGCTGGAGGAGCACGCGCTGCGGGGCCCTCGCCCTCGGGACTGGACCGCCATCCGCAAGAGACTGCTCAAGGCCGCGGAGCCGAGCGAGCGCGGCGGTCCCAAGCCGGGCTGGAAGCTGGAACGCCTGGCCTCGGCGCAAGGATTGGCCGACCGGCTGGAGGCCCTGAATGGCGCGGCGGTCGCGGCCTTCACGCCCAAGGCTCCGCTGGACGTCGCCGCCCGCGCCCTCGTCGAGCTGGTCGAGGCGCTAGCCGGCCAGGCCGTCTGGGCCGGCCACGACGGCGAGGCCGCCGCCGCTCTGCTCGGCGAGCTGATCGACGGCGGCTCAGCTCTCGGAGAGGTCGACCGCCAGACTTTCCAGACTCTGGTCGCGACCCTGCTGACCGAGCAGACGGTGAGGTCCGGCGGGGCGACGCACCCGCGCCTGCGTATCCTCGGGGCCATCGAGGCGCGGCTGGTGCGGGCCGATCGGATGATCCTGGCCGGGCTGGAGGAGGGGGTCTGGCCCGCCGGCGCGCCGCTCGATCCCTTCCTGTCGCGGCCGATGCGCAAGGAACTCGGCCTGCCGCCGCCCGAGCGGCGCCAGGGCCAGACGGCCCAGGACTTCGTCCAGGCCGCCTGCGCCGACGAGGCCATCCTGGTCCACACCGAGCGGCGCGGCGGCCAGCCGGCGGTGCGCTCGCGCTGGCTGTGGCGGCTTCAGATGCTGCTCGCCGGCGCCTCGGTCGAGCTGCCCGGGGCGCCGCGCATCGCCGACTGGACCCGCGCGCTCGACGCGCCGCCCGCCGGCCGCCCCGACTTCGCCAGACGGCCCGAGCCCCGTCCGCCAGTCGCGCGCCGCCCGCGCGCCCTCTACGTCACCCGCGTCGAGCGCTGGGTTCGCGACCCCTACGCCATCTATGCGCGCCTGATCCTCGGCCTGGAGGAGATGGAGCGGCCCGGTGCCTCGGCCGAGGCGCTCGCGCGCGGCAACGCGGTGCACAAGGCCATCGAGCGCATGACTGTGGCCTGGCCCGATGTCCTGCCAGACGACTGCGCCGACCAGCTCGAGGCCATGCTGCTGGAGGAA
>NZ_JANJTL010000121.1 GCF_024711105.1 Brevundimonas sp.
CCCGAACGGCGAGGCCTATTTCGACCTGGGCTGGACGGTGGTCGCCGGTGAAATCGCGACGGAGGCCGAACCCTGCGACGCCGTCACGGCGGTGCGCGCGGGGCCGTCCGACGCCGACCCGACGGCCAGGACCGAATTGGAGGCCGCGCCCTGCAACGGCCGCATCCGCGTCACCCCTGTCCGCCCGACGTCGGCGCCCGAAGGCTAGGCGTCCAGCTTCGCGCGCGCCTGACGGGTGGCGTCCGCGCGTCGAAAGTCGTAACCGGTCGGCCCGCAAGACGAGGACGCCGATGCCGACCGACTTCTACGCCCGCGTGCGCTCAACGCTCGACGAGATCGACCAGCAGGGCCTGACCAAGCCGGAGCGGGTGATCGCCTCGCGCCAGGGGCCGGAGATCACCGTCGGCGGCCGGCAGGTGCTAAACTTCTGCGCCAACAACTACCTCGGCCTGGCGGGCGACGAGCGGGTCGTGCAGGCGGGGATCGAGGCGCAGAATCGCTGGGGCGCGGGCACCGCCTCGGTGCGGTTCATCTGCGGCACGCTGGAGATCCACAAGGAGCTGGAGCGGGCCATCGCCGATTACCTCGGCTTTGAGGACACCATCCTGTTCGCCGCCGCCTTCGACGCCAACGGCGGCATCTTCGAGCCGCTGTTCGGGGAGGAGGACGCGATCGTCTCCGACAGCCTGAACCACGCCTCGATCCTCGACGGCGTGCGGCTGTGCAAGGCCAAGCGCTACCGCTTCGCCAACTCCGACATGGACGAGCTGGAAAGCCAGCTGAAGGCGGCCCGGGCCGCCGGCGCGCGCGACATCATCATCGCCACCGACGGCGCGTTCTCGATGGACGGCTATATCGCCAGGCTGAAGGACATCCGGGCGCTGGCTGACAAATACGACGCCCTGATCATGGTCGACGACTGCCACGCGACGGGCTTCCTGGGCCCGCAGGGACGCGGCTCGTACGCGCACCACGGCGTGGAGGTGGATTTCGTCACCGGCACCTTCGGCAAGGCGTTGGGCGGGGCCATGGGCGGCTTCATCTGCGCCCGGTCCGAGGTCGTGGCTCTGCTAAAGCAGCGGGCGCGGCCGTATCTGTTCTCCAATGCGCTCGCGCCGGCGGTGTGCGGCTCGAGCCTGGAGGCCATCCGCATCGCCCAGGGGGCCGAGGGCGACAAGCTGCGCGAACAGGTGTTCGCCAACGCCGGCCGCTATCGCGCCGCCATGAGCGAGGCGGGCTTCAGCCTGCTGGAGGGCGAGCACCCTATCATCCCGGTCATGCTCGGCGACGCCAAGCTGGCCCAGGACATGGCCGCGCGGATGCTGGAGCTCGGCGTCTATGTGATCGGCTTCAGCTTCCCGGTGGTGCCGCGCGGCCAGGCGCGCATCCGCACGCAGATGTCGGCGGCGCACACCTTCGAGCAGATCGACCGGACGGTCGATGCGTTCAAACAAGCCGGACGTGAGTTGGGAGTGATCGCATGACGCAGACGATGAAGGCCCTGGCCAAGACCAAGCCCGCCGAGGGGCTGGACCTGATCGAGGCGCCGGTTCCGACCCCCGGCCCGGAGGATGTGCTGATCCGCGTCAAGCGCACGGCCGTGTGCGGCACCGACATCCACATCTGGAACTGGGACGAGTGGTCCCAGAAGAACGTGCCCGTTCCGATGATCACCGGCCACGAGTTCGCCGGCGAGATCGTCGAGATCGGCAAGGACGTCGACCGCCGGCTCAAGGTCGGCCAGCGCGTCTCGGCCGAGGGCCACGTCATCGACCTCAACTCCGAGGCGGCGCGGGCGGGCCACTTCCACCTGGACCCCGACACGCGCGGCATCGGCGTGAACCGCCAGGGCGCCTTCGCCGAATATGTCGTGGCGCCGGCCTTCAACGTCATCGAGCTGCCCGACGATGTGCCCTATGAGATCGGCTCCATCCTCGATCCCTTCGGCAACGCGGTGCACACCGCCCAGCAGTTCGACCTGCTCGGCGAGGACGTGCTGGTCACCGGCGCCGGGCCCATCGGCATGATGGCGGCCGCCGTAGCCCGCCATGCGGGCGCGCGGACCGTGGTCCTGACCGACATCAACGACTTCCGCCTGGAGCTGGCCCAGAAGGTCGCGCCGGGCGTGCGCACCGTGAACACGATGAACGAGGACCTCCACGACGTCATGAAGGAGCTGGGCCTGAAGGTCGGCTTCGACGTGGCGCTGGAGATGTCCGGCTCGCCCATCGCCTTCAAGCAGTGCGTCGACACCCTGATCATGGGCGGCGGCATGGCGCTCCTGGGCATCCCGTCCAGGCCCATGGAGACCGACTGGGGCCAGATCATCCTCAAGGCCCTGACCATCAAGGGCGTCTACGGCCGCGAGATGTTCACCACTTGGCGCAAAATGCTGGGCCTGCTGAAGGCCGGGCTGGACCTGACGCCGCTCATCACACACCAGATGCCCTACGAGAACTACCGCGAGGGCTTCGAGGCCATGAAGTCCGGCAAGTCGGGCAAGGTGGTGCTGAACTGGGAGAACGCGGCGGCCTGAGCCGCCGCGCCTTGTAGGGATCAGGCCGTCGCGGCGTCCTTGCCGGTGTGACGGAAGACGATCCAGACGAACATCAGCATCGACAGCAGCACCAGCGTCGGGCCGACGATGAGGCCGATGGAGCCGTAGCTCTCCAGGCCCTGGACATGCAGCAAATAGGCGGCCAGCGCGGTGGTCATGACCAGCACGCCGGCGACGTTGGTCCAGAAGTGGATCTTCGGCACCAGACCGACCGCAGCCGAGGGCTGGGCCCGGTAGAACAGGCCGTACAGGAACATCGCCACCCAGCCGAGCAGGTTGACGTGCGCATGCACCGGCGAGGCGGTGAACTCTTGCGAAGCGCCCATGTAGTAGCCGAGCGAAATGCCCACGAGGCCGAACAGGACGCCGACCCGCAGGAATGCGTTGGACAGGTTCATGATGATCTCCCCCGGCGGAAAAAACCGCCGTTCCCGGGCCGGATTACAATGGTTTATAGGCGACTCGGCAAGAGGCGCGATGAGAGGGCTTGACGCGTCTCTAATGTTTCCATAATCGTAGAATTATGGAAACGAATGAAGCCGTCCAACGTCTCTCCGCCCTGGCTCAGGAAGGCCGCCTGTCGGTCTTCCGCATGCTCGTCCGGGCCGGAGAAAGCGGCCTGCCGGCGGGCGAGATCGCGCGCGCGGCGGGGGTTCCCGCCAACACCCTGTCGGCCCAGCTCAACCTGCTGGTCTCAGCCGGCCTGGTGACCCGGCGTCGGGACGGACGATCGATCGTCTACACGGCCGACTACGCCGGCATGAGCGAGCTGATTCTCCACCTGATGGAGGACTGCTGCCAGGGCCGGGCCGAGGTCTGCCGACCCGTCGCCGAGGCGGCCGGCCGTTGCCGCCCGCAACCTGCACAAGGAAACGCCTGATGAAACGCCTGCACGTCCACGTCGCCGTGGAAGACCTCGACCGGTCGATCGGCTTCTATTCGGCCCTGTTCGGGGCCGAGCCCGCCGTCCTCAAGGGCGACTACGCCAAATGGATGCTCGAAGACCCGCGCGTGAACTTCGCCATCTCCAACCGGGGCCGCCCGGGCGGCGTCGACCACCTGGGCATCCAGGCCGAGACGGGCGAAGAGCTGGCCGAACTGGCCGGACGCCTGAAGGCGGCGGGCGAGACGACCGTGGACGAGGCGGCGACCTGCTGCTGCTACGCCCGCTCCGACAAGAGCTGGGTTAAGGACCCATCGGGCCTGTCGTGGGAGACCTTCCACACCTTCGGCGAGTCGACGGTCTACGGCGGGGACCAGCCGGACCTCGAGATCGCCCCGGCCATGGCCTGCTGCCCCACGCCGGCGGCCCAGCCTGAAGCCGCCTGCTGCTGATCCCGATGAGCGCTGCCGCTGACGCCAGCCTCGAGCCGCCGAGACGCGAAGGGTACGGCCCGGTCCGGCGGCTCGCCGCCGAGGCGCTCGGGACCGCCCTGCTGCTCGCGGTGGTGGTGGGCTCCGGCGTCATGGGCGAGCGGCTCGCGGACGGGAACGTGGCCATCGCGCTCCTGGCCAACACCCTCGCCACCGGCGCGGGGCTGGTGGTGCTGATCACGGTCTTCGGGCCGTTGTCCGGTGCCCATTTCAATCCGGCGGTGACCCTGGTGTTCGCCCTGCGCGGGGAAATCAGGGCCCGTCTGGCCGCGGCCTATGCGGCGGCTCAGGTCGTCGGCGGCGTGCTCGGCGTCTGGCTGGCCCACCTGATGTTCGCCGAGCCAGTCCTGCAGATGTCGACCAAGCTGCGGGACGGTCCCGCCCAGGCGCTGTCGGAGGGCGTCGCCGCCTTCGGCCTGGTAGGAGTCATCCTCGGCTGCCTCAGGTTCCGGCCGGACGCCACGCCCACGATGGTCGGCCTGTACATCACCGCCGCCTACTGGTTCACGGCCTCCACCTCCTTCGCCAATCCGGCGGTGACCGTCGCGCGCTCCCTGTCGGACACCTTCGCCGGCATCGCGCCGAGCTCCGCCCCGGCCTTCATCGCCGCCCAGCTCGCGGGCGCGGTCCTAGCCGCCTATC
>NZ_JANJTL010000008.1 GCF_024711105.1 Brevundimonas sp.
CGCTTCGTCACCCAGCGGGCCGAGAGCGACACGGTGCGCATCCTCTCGGGGACATTCGACGACGGCGCCGGCCCGGTCACCACCGGCACGCCCATCAGCCTGATGATCCAGAACGAGGACGCCCGCTCGAAGGACTATGGCGAGATCGCCCGCGCCTATCGTCCCGGGCACGCCGACTTCACCTACGACGCCAAGTACGGCGTGCGGGACTATCGCGGCGGCGGCCGGTCTTCGGCCCGCGAGACGGCGATGCGGGTCGCGGCCGGCGCGATCGCGAGGAAGGTGCTGGGCGACGGCGTGCGCATCCGCGCCGGGCTGGTGCAGATCGGCTTCCATAAGCTCGCGGCGGACGCCTACGACTTCGACGCGGTCGAGACCAATCCGCTGAACGCTGCCACCGCCGAGACCGCCAGTTGGGAGGGCTATCTGGAGGACGTCCGCAAGGCAGGCTCGTCCATCGGAGCGGTCGTGGCGCTGGAGGTCACGGGCGTCCCCGCCGGCTGGGGCGCGCCAGTCTACGGAAAGCTGGACGCCGAGCTGGCCTCGGCCCTCATGTCGATCAACGCCGCCAAGGGGGTGGAGATCGGCGCGGGCTTCGGCGCCGCCGAACTGACGGGCGAGGAGAACGCCGACGAGATGCGCCTGGGCTCGGACGCCGAGCCCTTGTTCCTCTCCAACCACGCTGGCGGCGTCCTGGGCGGCATCTCCACCGGAGAGGCGATCACGGCGCGCGTCGCCTTCAAGCCGACCTCGTCGATCCTGACGCCGCGCCGGACCGTCACCCGCGACAGCTTCGAGACCGACATCCGAACCAAGGGCCGCCACGATCCCTGCGTGGGCATCCGCGCCGTGCCGGTCGTGGAGGCCATGGCCGCCTGCGTGCTGGCTGACGCCATGCTGAGGCACCGGGGGCAGGTGGGGTGAAACCCGTCGTCGCCTACCGTCATAAGCTCCGCTGGAAGCTGTGGCGGGCGTGGCAAGCCGTCAGCCAAGGGGCGGCGAGCATGCTCAGCGCGGCGATCCCCTACCTGGTTCTGGCGATAGCCCTAGCCCTGGGGATAGGGTCTTTCGTCGGCCTGAGGTATCTCGGCCCGCGTTACCAAGAGCATCGAACGGGTGAGGTCGTGGCTACGGGACCGGTTCGGTCGTCAGAGGGCTCGAAGCCAATCGCTCTCGTCAGGGTGGGTGCCGAAGTCTTCCGTTTTGAGACGCCGTCGATGGCAGGCTGTCGCATCGGCGACCGCGTGAATGTTCGCCAGACCTATCGAGTCCGACGAAGCGGCCCTGAACTCCTGCGTACGGAACCCACGAGCGGCTGCCGCGCCCTTCCGTAACCCACACTGTTACCTATATAGGCCTCAACACACCCCTCAGGGAGGCTTTTCCATGATCGAACGCAGACCCTTCGATAAGCTCGGCGGCGCCAACCACGGCTGGCTGGACGCCAAGCACCACTTCTCCTTCGCGAGCTACTACGACCCCAACAACATGGGCTGGGGGAGCTTGCGCGTCTGGAACGACGACTGGATCGCGGCCAACTCGGGCTTTCCGCCGCACCCGCACGCCGACATGGAGATCATCACCTATGTCCGGACGGGCGCGATCACCCACCAGGATTCCATGGGCAACAAGGGCCGCACCGGTGCGGGCGACGTCCAGGTGATGAGCGCGGGCACCGGCGTGCGCCACGCCGAGTACAACATGGAGCCCGAGGCCACGACCCTGTTCCAGATCTGGATCGAGACCGACAAGCGCGGGGCCGAGCCGAGCTGGGGCGCCCGGCCCTTCCCTAAGGGGGAGCGTAACGGCCGGTTCGCGGTCCTGGCCTCGGGCGTCGAGGGCGACGAGGACGCCCTGCCGATCAACGCGAAAGCGCGGGTCCTTGGCGCGACGCTCAAGGCCGGTGAGAGCCTGACCTACGAGCTGGACGCGGGTCGCCACGGCTATCTCGTTCCCGCCGTCGGCGCCGTCGAGATCAACGGCGTGCGCATCGGCGCTCGCGACGGCGCGGCCATCAAGGACGAGCCGAGCCTGACGATCACCGCGCTGGAGGACGCCGAGCTGGTGATGGTGGACAGCCGATAGGTCGCATCCCCTCCGGGTCCGTCGTGCGCTAGACAGGGCGGGCCCACGGGGGGCGAGTCGCCGGAACCTGTCATGACCAACCGTCCTCTTCGCACTCTCGCCCTCGCGGGCGTGCTCCTCGCCTCGCTCGGCCTGCAGGGCTGCCTGGTCGGCGCCGTCGCCGGCGCCGCGGTGGGCGTGACGGGCGCGGTGGTCGGCACGGCGGTGGGTGCGACCGGCGCCGTCGTGGGGGCCGGCGTCGACGCCGTCACCACCTCCGACGCCGAGGAGCTGCGCGAGATGCGCCGCGAGTGCGAGCGCCGCGTGCGCCGTGGCTCGAACGAGGACTGCTCGGTCTACGTCCCGCGCGACGACCGCTAGCCGTCAGACGCTCCGCAGGGTCAGCTGTCGCGCCCGCGCTTCGGATCGCCGAGCGCAGCGAGCCTGCGTGGAACGTCGGAACGGGCATGCAGGAAATCGACGATCGTGACCTGATCCGGCTGCTCGACAAAGACGATGAAGTGCTGGCCGGCGCGGGCGAAGCGTAGATCTTCAGGCGCTTCCGGGTCCACGAGGCGGCGACAATCCTGTGACGCCGCCGTGCCGGCGGCGATCTCCGCGCAGCGGGTGACAAGGTCTTCCTCGTAGGCGGCCATCTGACGCGGACCGAAGGTCTCGTGCGTCCAGCGTGCGATCTCCATGAGCGAGGCTTCGGCTTGGCGGGTCAGCCGCCAGGGCCGGGCAATCAAGTCCGCGAACGCGCGGCCGCGAAAGCGCGCCGGACCGCATCCTCGCCCGAGCCGTCGGCCAGATCGCCTCGACGCGCCTGGTCCAGGCCTTCGTCGAGGCGCGTGCGCAGCTCAGCCAGTTCAGCTTCGTCGCGGTCGAGCAGCCTCAGGCCCGCGCGCAGGGCCTCCGAGGCGTTCTGGTATCGGCCTGAAGCGACGAGTCGATCCACCAGCGCAGACTGGCTATCGGTAAGAACAACGTTGCGGGTTGCCATCGGGGTGCTCCAGACGATGCATTGGCAATATATGCCAGCATGGCCTGGGCGTCGACAGTCAGACGACCCCTAGAGCTCCAGCACGCACCGCTCGCCGATGGTCGGGCGGATCAGGGTGACGCGGGACAGCCCGGGGAACTCCGGCTGCAGCTTGCCCGCGAACCACAGGCAGAGCGCTTCCAGGCTCGGCTTCTCAAGTCCCGCGTGCTCATTCAGCAGCGAGTGATCGAGTTCGGCCGCGGCCGCCTTCAGGCGCGCCTCCAGGTGCGTCAGGTCGACGACGAAGCCCATATCGCCCGAGCGTTGGCCGCACACGCTGGCCTCGACCTGGAAGGAATGGCCGTGCACGCGCCGGTGCGGGCTGCCCTCGGGACCCAGCGGAAAGTGGTGGGCGGCGTCGAAGGTCGCGGCCTTGGTGACTTCGAAGGTGGTCATGGTCAGGGGACGCCGATGTACTTGTGTGTCTGAACGCTGAGGCGCCAGCGCGGATGGGTCAGGCAGTAGTCGAGCGCGGCCCGGGTGTTGGCCTCGCGGTCCGGCCCGTCCATGGGCTGGAGCCAGAAGCGCTCGAAGCCGAGCCCCTCGAAGCGGGCCGGGTCCACGCCGGGCTGCGGATAGACCAGCTTCAGCTCCTGGCCGGAGGTCTGGACGACCTCGGCGTCGGCCTTGGGACTGACGCAGATCCAGTCGACGCCGGCCGGCGCCGGAAGCGTGCCGTTGGTCTCCAGCGCGATCTCGAAGCCGCGCGCGTGAAGGGCCCCGATGAGGGCGGCGTCCAGCTGCAGCAGCGGCTCCCCGCCCGTGCAGACGACGAGGCGCGGATCGCCCTCCCCGCCCCGCCAAAGGGCGGCGACCGCATCGGCCAGGGCCTCGGGCGTCGAGAACTTGCCGCCGCCCTCCCCGTTCGTCCCGACGAAGTCGGTGTCACAGAAGGTGCAGACGGAGGTCGCCCGGTCACGCTCCAGCCCGTTCCACAGGTTGCAGCCGGCAAAGCGGAGGAAGACCGCAGGCCGCCCGGCCTGGCCGCCCTCGCCCTGCACCGTCAGGAAGATCTCCTTGACCGAATAGGTCATGCCGGAACCCCGGCGTAGTCGGCCCAGCCCTGGGCCCGCAGTTCGCAGGCCGGACAGGCGCCGCAGCCGTGGCCCCAGGCGTGGCGCGCGCCGCGCTCGCCCAGATAGCAGGTGTGGCTGTCCTCCAGGATCAGCTCGACCAGCGGCCGGCCGCCGATCTGTTCGGCCAGTCCCCAGGTCTCGCCCTTGGTCAGCGACATCAAGGGCGTGACGATCTCGAACGGCCGGGCCATTCCCAGCCTGAGCGCCGCTTGCAGCGCATCCAGCGTATCGCGGCGGCAGTCCGGATAGCCGGAGAAGTCCGTCTCGCACATGCCGCCGACCAGGACGTCGATCCCCCGTCGGTCGGCCAGCGCCGCGGCGTAGGTCAGGAAGACGAGGTTCCGGCCCGGCACGAAGCTGGTCGGCAGGCCGCGCGCATCCATCTCGATGGCCCGGTCGGACGTGAGCGCGCTGTCGGAAATCTGGCCGAAGCCGGTCAGGTCGATGGTGTGATCGGGCCCGAGCCGCCCGGCCCATTCGGGCTTCAGCCGCGGCAGGCGCTCCAGCACCGTCAGCCGGGCCCGCATCTCCACCGCATGCCGCTGGCCATAGTCGAAACCGACCGTCTCGATGCGCTCGTAGCGGTCAAGCGCCCACGCCAGGCAGGTCGCACTGTCCTGTCCGCCCGAAAAGAGGACGAGCGCGGACCCTTGCGGCTGTGAGGGGGTTTCGGACATGACAAACCTGCGGTCGGCCGTTCGGCCGCGCGCATGCAAAAGGGCTCAGACGTGGATCAGATCGTGCTCCTGTACACCACCTGGCCCGACGCGGAAACCGCCGAGACCTTCGCAGCCGAGGCCGTGGCCGAGCGGCTGGCGGCCTGCGCCAACATCCTGTCGGGCGCCCGGTCCATCTACCGCTGGGAGGGCGCGGTGGAGCGGGCCGTCGAGACCCCGGTGATCTTCAAGACCCGCACGACCTGCGTCGAGCGGCTGACGGCCCTGATCCTGGAGCGCCACCCCTATGACACCCCCGCCGTGGTGGCCCTGCCCGTCGCGCCCGGTGGATCGAATCCGGCCTATCTGGCCTGGGTGGGGACCGAGACCCTGGAATAGGCGCCGGAAAACGCGCGTTTCACCCTTAACCCTTCCGCAAACGCTGCTGTGGATATTGCAGGACCCAGTAGTTCTCGAAGGCCTGCATGCCGACGATCGACGCCTTGAGTGAACGTTCCGAGCCCGTCCGCCCGGAAACGCCGTGCAGCGAGGTCTTTGACCGGTTTGACCGTGAGCCGGACTGCCTGTTGCTCGCGGTCGTCGAGGACGGCCGCCCGGTGGGGGTGGTGGAGCGCGATCCGTTCCTGCGCAAGCTGGCCGCCGAGAATGGACGGACCCTGTACGGTTCGCGCCCGGTGTCGGCCTTGATGGACAACGAGCCGGTCGTCGTCGAGGGCTCGGTCAAGGTCTCGACGCTCGGCCAGGCTCTGCTGTCCCAGCGCGCCTCCAATGTGCTGCGTGGTTTCATCATTACGCACGAGGGCCGTTACGCCGGCGTCGGCTCGCTCGTCCGCCTGCTCCAGGCCAATGCGCTCGAGGATCGGGACGGCGAGGCGGACCGTGCGGCCGCGGCCGCCCGCGAGGCCGAGTTCACCGACCAGATCCGGGCCGCCGCGCGGTCCAAGAGCACCTTCCTCTCGGTCCTGAACCGAGAGCTCCGCACGCCCATGAACGGGGTGCTGGCGGTCGCCGAACTGCTGCAGCGCCAGCCTATCGGCCCGGACGCCAAGGCCTATGTGCAGACCATAGTGGACTCTTCCGAGACCACCATGCGCATTCTCGAGGACGCGCTGGACCTCGCCCGCGCGGAAGCCGGAGAGCTTACGCTCAATCCCAAGCCCGTCCTGCTGCGCCAGTTGATGGACGACATCGAGACCCTGTGGGCGCCGCGCGCGGCCCAGGACGGCGTCAGCCTGATGGTCGGCTATGAGGGCGACACCGAACTCGCCGCCGAGGTCGACGGCCTACGCCTGCGCCAGGTGTTCAACCATCTGATCGGCAACGCCCTGAAATACGCCCGCAATGGCGTGGTCGAGGCCTCGCTGAAGGCCGCCGTCCAGGGAGAGGGCCTGATCATCGAGGCGCGCGTGCGCGACAATGGCCAGGGCATCGAAGCCGAACGGATCGAACACCTGTTCGACGTCGCGGCGCGCCACGAAGACGCCAAGGCGGGTGGGCTAGGCCTGCCGATCTGCCGGCTGCTGATGCAGACCATGGGCGGCTCGATCCGAGCTGAGAGCAACGCGGGCCACGGCGCCACCTTCATCTTCGGCCTCAGCGCCCCTCGCGCCTATATCGAGACCGAGGAGGCCGTCGCCTCCAACGTCGCCGAGCTGACCGACCTGAATCTGACGGCCCAGCCGCACATCCTGATCGTCGACGACAACGCCACCAACCGCGTGGTGGCCCAGGCCCTGTGCGAAATGTTCGGCTGCACCTCGGCCCACGCCGAGGACGGCCTTGAGGCGCTCGAGGCCGTCAAGGGCGGCCGCTTCGACCTTATCCTCATGGACATCAAGATGCCGCGCATGGACGGCGTCGAGGCGACCCGCGCCATCCGCGCGCTGGACGGGCCGGTGTCCCAGACCCCGATCGTGGCCCTGACGGCCAACGCCGACCCCGACGACGCCAAGCGTTATCTGGAGATCGGCATGGCCGCCGTGGTCGAAAAGCCGATCAAGCCCGAGCGCTTGCGTGCAGCGATCAACACCGCCCTCTCCGGCGCCGAGGCTGAAGCGCCC
>NZ_JANJTL010000009.1 GCF_024711105.1 Brevundimonas sp.
CTGGCGCGCGAAATGAACGACGCCGTCCTGGGCGCGAACGACGATGCTGGCGGCCCGGCGCGCCTGCAGGATGACCCCCGAGCGCCCGGCGGCCACGCCATAGATGGCGCCGCGCGGATTGAAGGCCGCGCCGACCGGACCACCGGAGTCGGGCGCCGCGGCGGCGGCCTCCGCTCCGGCGAGAGCCGGGGCCAGGACCTCTTCGAGGCCCGGCGTGACGTAGAGGACGGGGGTCGTCTGGTCCGGCGGCGCGGGGCGCGGCGCGTCGAGTTCGAACTCGGAGGCGATGGCGCCGACGCGCCAGCTCTCGGGCACCTCGGCCAGGTCCGACGGCGTGGCGTTGTCGACCAGGCTGACACGCTGGAACACATTCCAGCCGACCACGGCCAGCACGAGGGCGGCGACGCCGCCGGCCCACAGCGGGGAGACCCGCTTGGGCTCCTGGAAGGCCACCCCGACCGGCGGCTGAAGCGTCTGGCTGGGAAGGTCGTAGTCGCGGCGCAGGCGCTCGGCGGCGGCCGTCTCGTCCAACCCCAGCGCCTGGGCGTAGGCCCGCGCATGGCCGAGCGCGAACGGCCGCGACGGCAGGTCCGCCAGACGGCCGTCCTCGAGCGCGCTGAGATAACGGGCGGGGACCCGGGTGATTTCCGACAGCTCATGCAGAGGCCGGCCCGAAGCCATCCGCGCGGCCTTGTAGGCGGCGCCCAGGCTTTCGGCGTCCTCGATGGTTACGGGCGGAGCCGGACGCCAGCCTTCGGCCGCCTGGTAGGCGCCAAGCGGCTGGTCTTCACTCTGCGGCGCACTCTGATCGCCCACGCCCAACTCACTCCGGGCGGAAACACCGCCCATACCTTCCTCGGAAGGCTCCCCGAACGGCTCGACGGGATAGGTCATGGCATTCCGGAAATCAAGGTTTTCTTAAGAACTCCGGCAGGGTGCGACGACTTGTGCCGCACCGGGACGCCTCAGAGCGCGAGGTTCAATTTCCGCGCCAGCGCCTCGACCTGATCGCGCACCGAACCGGAGGAGCTCGTCAGGATGGGGCCGAAAAGACGACGGGCTTGCGAGAGGTCCAGCGACAGGATCATCCGTTTGACCGGGCCGACCCCTGACGGCGGCGCCGAAAGCCTCTGGAATCCCAACGCTATGAGCGCGAACGCCTCCAGCGGCCTGCCCGCCATCTCGCCACAGACGGATACCGGCGTGCCGGACTCGGCGCAGGCCTTCTGGATGGCTGCGAGCGCGTTCAGCAGCGGGGGCGACAGGGGATCATAGCGGTCGGCCACCGTTGGATTGGTCCGGTCGGCGGCGAACATGTACTGCATCAGATCGTTGGTCCCGATCGAGACGAAGTCGGTCTGGGGCAGCAGGGCGTCGAGGTGCCAGAGCAGCGCCGGCGCCTCGATCATGGCGCCCACGCGCAGCAGGGCCGGCAGCGCCCGTCCCCGGCGGCGCGCCCACTGGCATTCGGCCTCGACCAGTGCGCGGGCGCGGCGGTACTCGTCGACGCTGGCGATCAGCGGGAACATCACCCGTAGCTCTCGCCCCCCCGCCGCCCGCAGCAGGGCGCGCAGCTGGAGCCTGAGCAGGGCCGGGCGATCCAGCCCCAGACGGATGGCGCGGCGGCCGAGAGCCGGGTTGTCCTCCCGCCCCGCGTCCAGATAGGGCAGCACCTTGTCGGCGCCGACATCGAGGGTTCGGAAGGTCACCGGCCGCGCGCCGGCGGTGTCGAGCACGTGCCGATAGAGCGCCGTCTGGGCGTCCAGACCCGGCAGGGTGTCCTGGACCATGAACTGGAATTCAGTCCGGAACAGGCCGACCCCCTCGGCCCCGGTGTCCGCCAGCGCCTCGATGTCGGTGCTCAGGCCGGCGTTGATCTGAAGCGACAGCCGGACGCCGTCGAGGGTGACCGCCGGCTCGTCCCGAATCTGCGCCAGCAGCGCGCGGCGCGCCTCGCGCGCCGCTACCCGCGCCTCGAACGCCTCCAGGAGATCGGGACGCGGACGCAGGTGCGCCTCGGCGGACTCTCCGTCGACGATGACCACGTCGCCTTCCGAGACCCGGTCCCGAACTCCGGTCAAGCGGCCGACACATGGAATATCGAGCGCGCGCGCGACCAGCGCCGCATGGCTGGCGGGCGATCCCTCCTCGAGCAGCAGCCCGCAGATCCGACCGCGCGGATATTCCAGCAGGTCCGCCGGGCCGAGGTTGCGGGCCACCAGGATTGCGTTTTCCGGCAACTCCCGCTGTCCGGGCTGTTCACCGGCGAGAATCCTCAGGAGCCGGTTGGCGAGGTCCTCCAGATCGTGGAGCCGCTCCTTCAGATACGGATCGCGGGCGGCGGCGAAGCGCGCGCGGTGCTGGGTCCGGGCGCGGTCAACGGCGGCCTCCGCCGAAAGACCCCCGCGGACCGCCTCCTCCAGCGAGCGAATCCAGCCGGGGCTGTCGGCCAGCATTCGATAGCTTTCCAGCACCTCGGTGGACGGGCCCGCGAGGTGCCCGCCGGCCATCATGTCGTCGATCTGGGCGCGAAGCCGGTCCAGCCCTTCGCGCAGCCGCCCCTCCTCCGAAGGCGTGTCGTCAGCCATCAGGCGCCCGGAGGCGACCGGGGGCTCGTGCAGAACCACCTGGCCGACCGCCAGGCCATCGGCGAACCGGTGTCCCTTCAGCCGCTCCGGACGATGGGGCGCGACCTCGACGTCCTTGAATTCCTCGACCGTCAGCTCCGTGCCAGCGACCAGCTCCACCAGCACCATGGCGATGGTCTGGAGATCCTCGATCTCGTCCTCGGCGTATGTGCGGGCGGTCCGGTTCTGGACTACCAGCACGCCGATGGTCCGGCCACCCCGCAGCAGCGGCACGCCGAGGAAGGCGTGGTAGGGATCCTCGCCCGTCTCCGGCCGGTAGGAGAAGCTCGGGTGGCTGGGCGCGTCAGCAAGCGCCATCGGCTCGGCCCGGCGGACCACCTCCCCGACCAGGCCCTCGCCCGGGGCGAGGCGAGTGTTGTGCACGGCCTCGGGGTTCAGGCCCTGAGTGGCGAACAGCTCCATCTCGCCGGACGCGCGGCGCAGGTAGAGCGAGCAGACCTCGGCCACCATCAGCCGGGCGATCGAGCGCACCACCTCGTCCAGCCGCCCCTGGGCCGGGGCGTCCGAGGCCATGACCTCACGGATCTGCCGAAGCAGGCTCCTGGGTCCGGACGCGGTCAGTCCCGAAACGGGCATGGGCGGACAGGCTCGATACAGGGGTCTCCGACTTGGGTCCTAGAGCCTTTCGCGGCCCTAGGGAATCGCCTCAGGCGTGGTTCAGGCCGAAGGCGGCGTGCAGGGCCCGCACGGCGTCCTCTCCCCGAGCGGCGTCGACCAGCACGCTGATCTTGATCTCAGATGTCGAAATGGCGTGTAGCGCGATGTCGGCGTTGGCCAGGGCCCGGAACATGGTCTCGGCCACGCCGGCATGGCTGCGCATGCCCACACCCACGACCGAGACCTTGGCCACGCCGTCGTCCGATGAGATGTCCGAAAAGCCGATCTCGGCCTGGCCCTGACCCATCAGCTCAACCGCGCGGGCCGCGTCGCGCTTGCCAAGGGTGAAGGTCAGGTTCGAGCGGGCCTCGGCGCGGGCGCGCGACTGGGCGATCATGTCGACATTGATCCGGGCCGAGGCGAGCCGAGCGAAGACCTGGGCCTGGGCGTCGGTCCGATCCGGCATGCCGAACAGGGTGATCCGCGCCTCGTCGCCGCTCAGGGCCACGCCGCTGACGATCCGCTTTTCCATGGTCGCGTCCTCCTCGCAGATCAGGGTG
>NZ_JANJTL010000017.1 GCF_024711105.1 Brevundimonas sp.
AAAAAGGCCCCGGATCGCTCCGGGGCCTTCGTGTTTCTGGCTTTCGCGGAAATCAGCCTTCGGTCGACTCGGCGGCCGGAGCTTCGGCCTCGGCCTCGACGCGCGAGGTCTGGCGCTCGGCGATCCGGGCTGACTTGCCGCGGCGGTCGCGCAGGTAATAGAGCTTGGCGCGGCGGACGGCGCCGCGGCGCTTGACCTCGATCGACTCGATCATCGGCGAATAGACCGGGAAGACCCGCTCGACGCCTTCGCCAAAGCTGATCTTGCGGACGGTGAAATTCTCCATCAGGCCGGCGCCGGCGCGGGCGATGCAGACGCCCTCGAAGGCCTGGACGCGTTCACGCTCGCCTTCCTTGATGCGCACGTTGACGCGCAGGGTGTCGCCCGGGCGGAAGATCGGGGTGGCGCGCTTGGCGGCCAGGCGGTCGGCTTCTTCCTTCTCGAGGGTCTGAAGGATGTTCATCGGTCTATCTCCACGGGCTTCATTCGCCCTTTAGCTGTAAGTTGGCGAGGTGGGCCGCCCAGAGGTCCGGACGCCGTTCCCGCGTAGCCTTCTCCCGTTGGTCCCGCCGCCATTGCGCGATCCGCTTGTGATCGCCCGACAGCAGGATCTCGGGGATGTCGAGGCCCTCGAACGTCCGCGGTCGCGTGTACTGCGGGTGCTCGAGGAGGCCATCCTCGAAACTCTCTTCCAGCGTGGACGCCGCATCGCCCAGGACACCCGGAACCAGCCGCACGCACGCCTCGATCACCACCATCGCCGCCGCCTCGCCACCGGCGAGAACCGCGTCTCCGACGGAGATTTCCTCGAACCCCCGGGCGTCGAGCACCCGCTGGTCCACCCCCTCGAACCGGCCGCAGAGGACGACGACGCCGTCACCCGAGGCCCATTCCTTGACGCGCGCCTGGGTCAGGGGCCTTCCCCGGGCGCTCATGCACAAAAGCGGCCGAGACGGCCCCTGCAGGCTGTCGAGAGCCCGGGCCACCACGTCCGCCTTCAGCACCTGTCCCGGACCTCCCCCCGCGGGGGTGTCGTCCAGGAAGCCGCGCTTATCTGTCGAAAAGCCGCGAATGTCCACCGTTTCCAGCGACCACAGTTCCTTTTCGCGCCAGGCCGTGCCGATCAGCGAGACGCCGAGCGGGCCGGGGAAGGCCTCGGGGAACATGGTGAGCACGGTGGCGCGGAAGGGCATGGGCGCTCTCTACCGCCCGCGCGGGGCCTGTGCCACTGTCGCCGCCAGGGAGGACATTACATGATCGGCTATGTCACGCTGGGCACCAACGACCTGGAGCGGGCGGCGAGGTTCTATGACGCCATCGCCGCGGAGCTGGGCACGAGCCGGATGATGGAGTGGCCAGGCGCCATCGCCTGGGGGACGCCGGGCGGCGGCGCGGGCATCGGCCTGACCAAGCCGTTCGACGGCAACGCCGCCACGGTCGGCAACGGCGTGATGGTCGCGCTCGAGGCGAAGGACAAGGATCAGGTCCATCGCCTGCACGAGATCGCCCTGGCCCATGGCGGGACGTGCGAGGGGCCTCCGGGCCCGCGCGGCGACAGCTTCTACGCCGCCTATTTCCGCGATCCGGACGGCAACAAGCTGAACGCGTTTCTGATGCTCGGCGGGGCGGTGGCCTGAGGTGACCTGGTCCGCCGATCCGGCGTTCGAGGCGGGCTCGATCAACGTCTGCGACCTCGGTCTGTGCCAGGTCCGGCTTCAGGACGATGCGCGCTTTCCTTGGCTGATCCTGATCCCACGCGTGGCGGGCGCGGTCGAGCTGGTCGACCTGGGGCGCAAGGATCAGGGCCGGTTGATGGGCGAGATCGCCCAGGCGTCAGAGGCGGTGCGGGCGCTCGGCGCGCACCTGGGACGGCCGGTCGAGAAACTCAACGTGGCGGCCATCGGAAATGTCACGGCGCAGCTGCATGTGCATGTGGTCGGGCGCCGGCGGGACGACGGCCTGTGGCCGGACCCGGTCTGGGGCCGGGGCGAGGCGCGGCGGTATGGGGACCGGCGGGAGGAGCTCGGGCAGACGGTTCGCGACATCCTCCTGCCGCTCACCCCGGCGAATGCCGGGGCCCAGATGAAGTGACGCCGCCTTAGGTAGAGTTGGGGCGGGGTCCTTCTCGGAGGGGCCTGAGCCATATAATCTGGGCCCCGGAATTCGCATGGGTGAGCGTTGTATCAGGGGCGGGCAAGCCGCACCGGCCGCCCGTTCAGATCTTCCCCCGCGCCTGACAGCGTCAACACCCGTCCGTCCGCGAACCAGAGCCTGGCCCGATCGCCCTCGCGGCTGGAGGCCGTGAACACGCCCGAGGCCACTGCGCCTTCCGGCGCGGTCAGGTCGCGCCAGGCGCCTTCGACACCGCCGCCGGGCGCGGGGTCGGACAGGATGAGTGCATAGAGCGGGCGGCCTGTGGCGTCGGAGACGATCCATTCGCCGTCGAAGGGGCCGGCATCGCCGTCAGCGAGCGCCCGCATGGCGTCGATGCGGCGCAGGAAAAGCCGGTCCAGCTCGTCTGTCGGGCCGGGCGGATCGAAGGCCTCGATCGGCGTGGGTTCGGGCAACTCCGGGACCGGCGGCAGCGGGTTCAGGCCGTCGGATTCCTCGGGCGGCATCTCATACGGACGGACCGCCGGGGCGCGGTAGAGGTCCGCAGGCGCGGGCGGCGGCTCCGCCTCCTGGAGGCCGTGGATCGTCAGGGCGAGCAGCAGGGGCGCCATGGGCCCATCCTAAGGCGTCCGCGCGCCGTTGACAGCTTGGCCCGGCGCGTCCCAAAAGCCAGCCCCATGGATACAGCGCCAGACACCTCGGGCCGGGGGAGCCGGCCCCTATCGCCTCACCTTCAGGTCTGGCGGTTCCACGTCACCATGCTCGCCTCGATCCTGCACCGGTTCGCCGGCGTCGGGCTGATCGTCGGGCTGATGCTGGGTGTGGCCTGGCTGGGCTGCCTGATGGCCGGGCCGGAGGCCTACGGGACCTTCACGGACCTGTCGGGATCGTGGCTCGGCCTGATCGTCTGGCTGGGGGTGACCTGGTCGTTCTTCTACCATCTGGCGGCGGGCGTCCGGCACGTCGTCTGGGACTTCGGCTACTGGCTGACGGTGGACAAGGCCAACGCCCTGGCTTGGATATCCATCATCTTCTCGGTCGTGGCGACCGTAGCTCTGTGGGGCTGGCTGATCGGCTCCGGGAGGATCGGATGACCTACGGGGTGAAGGTGTCTGAGAAGCGCGGCGCGCGCGTCTGGCTGGCCGAGCGGGCTTCGTCGATCGCGCTCGTGCCGCTGACGCTGTGGGCGGTGATCGCCGGCGCGGCCATGGTCGGCCAGCCGTACGAGGCGGTGCTGGCCTGGGCGTCGGAGCCGGTGACGGCGGTGCTGCTGGGCCTGACCCTGATCGTGTCGGTCTATCACACCTGGCTCGGGGTCCGGGTGATCATCGAGGACTATCTGCGCCACGCGTCCGAGAAGGCGATGCTGGCGCTGAACACCGTCGGCTGCCTGATCCTGGCGGCCGCGGGCCTGTATTTCATCATCTCGCTGGCCGGAGCCTGACGCCGTGGCGACCTATGAATTCGTCGATCACGCCTATGACGTCGTGGTGGTGGGCGCAGGCGGCTCGGGCCTGCGGGCTGCGCTCGGCTGCGCCCAGGCGGGGCTGAAGACGGCCTGCGTCACCAAGGTCTTCCCGACCCGCTCCCACACCGTGGCGGCCCAGGGCGGCATCTCCGCCTCGCTCGGCAACATGGGCGAGGACAGCTGGCAGTGGCACATGTACGACACCGTCAAGGGGTCGGACTGGCTGGGCGACCAGGACGCCATCGAATACCTGTGCCGCGAGGCGCCCAAGGCGGTCTATGAGCTGGAGCACTGGGGCGTGCCCTTCTCGCGCACCGAGGACGGCAAGATCTACCAGCGCGCCTTCGGCGGCATGACCAAGAACTTCGGCCAGGGCGGGCCGGTCCAGCGCACCTGCGCGGCGGCGGACCGCACCGGCCACGCCATCCTGCACACCCTGTACGGCCAGTCGGTGCGCAACGCGGTGGACTTCTTCATCGAGTACTTCGCGCTCGACCGGATCATGGAAGGCGGCGAGTGCCGGGGCGTCACGGCCTGGAAGCTGGATGACGGCACGCTGCACCGCTACCGCGCCAAGCTGGTGATCCTGGCGACCGGCGGTTACGGCCGGGCCTATTTCTCGGCCACCTCGGCCCACACCTGCACCGGCGACGGCAACGCCATGGTGCTGCGCGCCGGCCTGCCGCTGCAGGACATGGAGTTCGTGCAGTTCCACCCCACCGGCATCTACGGCGCGGGCTGCCTGATCACCGAAGGCGCGCGCGGCGAAGGCGGCTATCTGACCAACTCCGAGGGCGAGCGCTTCATGGAGCGCTATGCGCCGTCCGTGAAGGACCTGGCCCCGCGCGACATGGTCAGCCGCTCGATGACCATGGAGATCCGCGAAGGCCGCGGCGTGGGCCCGAACAAGGACCACATCTATCTGCACCTGGATCACCTGGACCCGAAGATCCTGGCCGAACGCCTGCCCGGCATCTCCGAGAGCGCCAAGATCTTCGCCGGCGTCGACCTGACGAAGGAGCCGATCCCGGTTCTGCCGACCGTGCACTACAACATGGGCGGCATCCCCACGAACTATCACGGCGAAGTCCTGACCAAGTCGGGCGACGACGTGAACGCCGTGGTGCCCGGCCTGATGGCCGTGGGCGAAGCGGCCTGTGTGTCGGTCCATGGCGCGAACCGCCTGGGCTCCAACTCCCTGATCGACCTGGTGGTGTTCGGCCGCGCGGCGGGCCTGCGCGCCGCCGAGATCGTCAAGCCGGGCGCCGTGCCGGAGGTGTCGGCAGCCTCGACCGAGGGTCACCTGTCGCGGCTGGACGGCCTGCGCCACGCCTCGGGCTCGACGCCGACGGCGCAGTTGCGCCTGTCGATGCAGAAGGCCATGCAGAACGACGCGGCGGTGTTCCGCACCGGCGAGACGCTGGAGCAGGGCGTGCGCGCCGTCGACGCCGTGCGTGCGGCCTCGGACGACATCCGCACCACCGACCGCGGCATGATCTGGAACACCGATCTGGTCGAGACGCTCGAGTACATGAACCTGATCGACCAGGCCGTGGTCACCATCCACGGGGCCCTGAACCGGACCGAGAGCCGCGGCGCGCATGCCCGCGAGGACTATCCGGAGCGGGACGACGTCAACTGGATGAAGCACACCCTGGCCTGGGCCGACGCCCGCGGCCAAGTGCGGATCGATTACCGCCCGGTGCACGACTACACCCTGACCAACGATATCGCCCCCTTCCCGCCCAAGGCGCGGACATATTAGGGCGTGAAGGGCGGCCCTGCCGGGTCGCCTTGGGCGGTCAGCGGCCGCCTCAGCCCTGACCGCGAACCTTGCGCATCAGGGGGCGGCTGACCGAGGCCATGACGATCAGCGGGCCCAGCACATAGGCGAGCAGCTTGCGCGGCAGGTTGTCGGCGCGCTTGACGAAGTAGCGGGCAAGGCCCCGCCCCTTGAAGAACTCGACGAAGAAGGGCTCGACCAGGCTGGTGTGACCCAGGTGGACGACCTCGGCCTGCGGGTGGAAGACCACCGAACCGCCGTCGCGACGGGCGCGCCAGCAGAGATCCACATCCTCGACGTGGAGGAAGTAGCCGCCGTCAAAGCCCTTCAGCTTGCGGAAGTCGGAGCGGCTGACCCCGAAACACGCGCCGGAGATGACCGGCACAGCCGTCGGGTGATCCGGCAGGGGCTGACCCTCAAGGTGGATCTCGAAGGTGTTCAGCTTGCCCACACGCTCAGCAAGCCGCGTGAAGCTGAGCAGAGTGGTCACCGGGGTGATCTCGTTGCGGCGCGCGCCACGCTGCTCGCTGCGGTCCTCGTTGAGGACACGTGCGCCGACCACGCAGGGGCTCGGCTGGCCCTTGGAAGCATCCTTCAGGCGGCGCACGCAGCCCGCCTCCAGGAAGGCGTCGGGGTTCAGGAAGACCAGAAACCTGCCGCGCGCCGCCGAGGCGCCCAGATTGGCGCCACGCGCGAAGCCGATGTTTCCGTGTCCGGACAACAGTCGGATGCGGTCGTCGGTCTGGCTGATGGCGAACAGGCGCGCCTGGTCCGGGTCGGTCGAACCGTTGTCGACGATGACGAAGTCGTCGACGTCGGGGTCGGCGAGAACGCGCGCGATCGCGGTGAACAGGGCCGGTCCGGTCATGTAGACGACCATGATCACGCTGATCGAGGCGGAGGCTTCCTCCACCTCGTAGGCGATCAGGTTCCTGAGCGGAACGACCTTGTTCAAACCCCTACACCCCTTCGACGCGCCTCAGGTCCGGCGGCGTCGCCTCCACACTCAACACCCGGCCGGCCTCGTCCAGCGAAAGCAACTCATTGGAGTCCGAGCCGAGACGCCGCAAGGCGAGATTCCCCTGCTCCGCTTCCCTGCGACCAACCACCGCGATCACGGGAACCTTCGCCAGAGAGTGCTCCCGCACCTTGTAGTTGATCTTCTCGTTTCGGAGATCGAGATCAACCCTTAAACCGACATTACGAAGCTTTTCCGTCGCTTCGATGGCGAATTCGTCCGCATCTGAGGTGATGGTCGCCACCACGACCTGGACCGGCGACAACCAGAGCGGGAAGGCCCCGCCGTAGTTCTCGATCATGATGCCGATGAAGCGCTCGAAGGAGCCGAGGATCGCCCGGTGAAGCATGACCGGCCGGTGCTTCTGGCCGTCCTCGCCCACGTACTCCGCGCCCAGACGCTCAGGCAGGACGTAGTCGTTCTGGATGGTGCCGCAGGTCCATTCGCGGCCGATGGCGTCCTTGACCACGAAGTCCAGCTTGGGCGCGTAGAAGGCGCCGTCGCCCTCGGCGATGACGGGCTCGACGCCGGCCTTGCGGGCGGCGTTCAGCAGCTGGGCCTCGGTCTTGTCCCAGAAGGCGTCGTCGCCGGCGCGCGGCGTCGGCCGGGTGCCGAGGTTGATCTGCTTGGCCTCAAGCCCGAAGTCCGAATGGACCTCGCGCACCAGGCGCACGAAGGCGGCGACCTCCTCCTCGACCTGGTCCTCGCGGCAGAAGATGTGGGCGTCGTCCTGGACGAAGCCGCGCACCCGCATCAGGCCGTGCAGCGCGCCGGACGGCTCGTAGCGGTGGCAGGCGCCGAACTCGGCCATGCGCAGCGGCAGCTCGCGGTAGGACCGCTGGCCCTGGTCGAAAATCTGCACGTGGCCGGGGCAGTTCATCGGCTTGAGGCTAAGCTCCTCGCCCTCGACCGTCTCGCAGACGAACATGTTGGGGCGATAGTTCTCCCAGTGGCCGGACTTCTCCCAGAAGGAGCGGTCGAGCACCTGGGGCGTCTTGACCTCGACATAGCCGGCCGCGTCGAGCACGCGACGCATGTAGGCCTCGATGGTGCGCCAGAGCGTCCAGCCGTTGGGGTGCCAGAAGACCATGCCCCGGCCCTCTTCCTGCATGTGGAAGAGCGCCATCTGGCGGCCGAGCTTCCGGTGGTCACGTCTCTCGGCCTCCTCGACCCGCTTGAGGTACGCCTCGAGGTCGGCGTCGGACGCCCAGGCCGTCCCGTACATGCGCTGGAGCTGGGCGTTGTTGTGATCGCCGCGCCAGTAGGCCCCGGCCAGCTTGGTCAGCTTGAAGGCCTTGCCGACATGCTTCGTCGACGGGAAGTGCGGCCCCCGGCACAGGTCCAGCCACTCGCCCTGGCGATAGAGGGTGATGGTCTCGTCCGCCGGCAGGTCGCGGATGATCTCGGCCTTGTAGTGCTCGCCGACCTTCTCGAAGTGGGCGACGGCCTCGTGGCGGTCCCAGACCTCGCGCACGATCGGCGCGTCCCGATCGACGATCTCGCGCATCTTGGCCTCAATCTTCGGGAAGTCGTCGATCGAGAAGGGCTCGTCGCGGGCGAAGTCGTAATAGAATCCGTCCTCGATCGAGGGGCCGATGGTGACCTGGGTGCCGGGGAACAGCTCCTGCACGGCTTCAGCCAGCACGTGGGCGGCGTCGTGGCGGATGGTCTCCAGCGCCTCGGGGTCGTCGCGCATGATCAGGCGGAAGCGGCCGCCCTTCTCGAGCTCGCGGTTGAGGTCGCGCAGTTCGCCGTCCAGCTCGGCCAGCGCCGCGCGCTTGGCGAGCGACGGCGCGATGGAGGCGGCCACGTCGCGCGCCGTGGACCCGGCCGGATACTCGCGCTTCGCGCCGTCGGGAAAGATCAGTTCGATCATCGGTTCGTTTCTTTCGGCGGGACCGGGTCATAACCTGACCCGCCCCAGGGATGACAGCGGCACAGTCTGCGGACGGTCATTCGGCCGCCCTTCAGAAGGCCATGATCGATCAGCGCCGCCTTGGCGTAGTCCGAACAGGTCGGAAGGAACCGGCATTGCCGCCCGATCAGGGGGGAGAGCGTCAGCTTGTAGGCGCGATGGCCCAGAGTGACGCCGCGTTCGTAGAGACCCATGCCGGCGCGACCGATTTGCGAGAATCCGCAGGCTTATCGCACCTGCGAAAAGCCGGGATCAAGCCGCGCCGGCGAGCCTAGTTCGGTCGAGCGCCTGACGGGCGGCGGCGGCGGCGGCTTCAAGGGGGATGAGCGTCGAGGCGTGACGCGCGGGATAGTCCCGCACGGTCTCCAGGATGGCCAGGCCGGCGAAGCGGCCAGTCGGGGCGGGGCCGCCTGACTTGAGCATGGCCTTCAGCTGATCGCGCGCCGTCTCCAACTCCTCGACGGAGGCGCCGATGACGGCCTCCCCGACGATGGCGGCGGTGGCCTGGCCGAGCGCACAGGCCTTCACATCCTGGGCGAAGTCGGCGACGCGGCCGTCCGCGTCCAGCGTCACGTCGACGACGGCGCGCGAGCCGCACAGCTTGGCGATCCGCTCGGCCGAGCCCTGGGGCGCGGAAAGGCGGCCGGCCCGCGGCATGTTGGCCGCCAGCTTGAGCACGCGCGCGCTGTAGAGCTCGTCGATCATCGCTCGAAGATAGGCGCAAGCCGCCCGGAACTGAACCCGGGCGAAACCGAAGGGGGCTCCGGTGGGTTGTCCGGGCGACACCCCAGAATTAAGGAGCGTCCCATGCCGCAATCGCTGTCCGGCAAGACCGTCGCCATCCTCGCCACCGACGGCTTCGAGCAGGTCGAGCTGACCGAGCCGATGAAGGCCCTGAAGGACGCCGGCGCCACCGTCGAGATCGTCTCGCTGAAGTCAGGCGAGATCCAGGGCTTCAACCACTTCGACAAGGGCGGCACCTTCCGCGTGGACCGTTCTCTCGATGAGACGGACCCGTCGCGCTACGAGGCCCTGATGCTGCCGGGCGGGGCCCACAATCCGGATCAGCTGCGCGTCGAGGACAAGGCGCTGGAGTTCGTCCGGGCCTTCTTCGACGCCGGAAAGCCGGTCGCCGCCATCTGCCATGCGCCGTGGGTGCTGATCGACGCCGGCGTGGCCGAGGGCCGCAAGCTGACCAGCTACAAGACCATCCGCACCGACCTGAAGAACGCCGGGGCCGAGGTGGTCGACGAGGAGGTCGTGGTCGATGACGGCCTGGTCACCAGCCGCGATCCGGACGACCTGCCCGCCTTCTGCGCCAAGATGGTCGAGGAGTTCGCCGAGGGCCGCCACGGCGGTGACTCGCCGGTGACCGAGGCGAGCCACCTTGTCCCTTAGGACCTAGCTGCACAGGCCGATGCGCGAGGCGTCCAGATGCAGGTGGTCGCGGTGGGCGGTGTTGTATTCCGGGCTGAGGACCGTGCCGAACACCTCGCAACCCTCGTCGCGGATTCGGCGCAGGAAGCGCGCCTCGGGCGTCGTCGGCATGGGCGCGCCTGAGGAAAAGAGGGGCGGCAATGTCGCGGACTCCTCTCGCGCGCGCTCCGCAGCGCGGGAATCGGCGCGGATCGGACCCCAGCCGTAGGCCACGGTGATGCGTCGTCCGTCCTCGAGTTCGATCGCCGAAACGTCCAGCGCGTTGCCGCGCGCATGCTCGCTGGGGCGCGAGGTGGGATCCGTCGAGCCATAGATGCGGCGGCAGGCGTAGCCGCTGGCCTCGACATGGGCGACGGGCGAGCCGAGAATTTCCTCGGCCGCGGGCCGCAAGGTCTGGCGTTCCCAGACCACGTAGCGGACCGCCAACGGGCAGCGCATCACCAGGCCCTCGGGGCGCACCGGCGTGACCAGCCCGCCGGTGATGCGCACGGCGCCCTGAACCACGCAAAACTCGCCGTCGTCGACATCGTCGGCCCGCTCGACCTCGACCCCGGCGTCGCGCAGCGTCTGCATGCAGCGTTCGGTCTCATCATCGATGCGGGACTGGGGCGCGCGGTCAGAGACGTCCAGCGAGGCGATCTTGGCGGCGGTGGCCGCGCCGACCGGCCGGTCCAGATCGAGCGGCGTCCAGGGCAGGTGCTCCGGCGGCGCCCAGCCATCCAGCACGGCCAGGGCGAAGGCGCCGACGATCACCGCCTGCCACAGCTGAACCCAGAGGTCCGCCAGGACGGAGGCCGCGCCGTCGGGTTCGTGCTCGCGCATCATGCCGGACTAACGTCCCAAGCGTCGACACGGTCGCCGACCTCCCTGCTCAGGCAGGGAACCGCCCGATGAGGGCCTGCGTCAAGGCGTTGAAGGCCGGTTGGGCCGGTTGGGCGGCGTTGGAGACGCAGATGGCGGCCGCCCGACGCGCCGGCGCCACGGCCGCGCGCGCCAGCCACATGGTGTTTGAGCCGTCGTGGACGAGGGCGGAGGCCCCGCCCGTCCAGGGCTGGGCTGGCAGGACGCCCCAACCCAGCGCATAGGCTCCGGTCTGATCCGCGACGGGCGTAGTCAGCCGCGCGACGCTTTCCGGGCTCAGCCATCCTCCGCCGTCGGTCAGGAAAACGCGGATGAACCTCGCATAGTCCGCCAAGCCGGCGTGAACCGTCCCCGCCGGACCCATGGCGGCGGGATTGTCCGAGCCGGCTACGGTAGGGTCCATGGGCTGCAGCCCCGCCACACCGGCGCGATGGCCCCAGGGCTGGTCGCCCGTCGGCGCCCCGAAGCCGGCCGAGGCCATGCCCAGCGGTTCGAAGACCTCGCGGCGCATCGCCTCCTCCCAGGGCAGGCCGGTGATCCGCTCGATCGCCGCGCCGGCGAGGATGTAGTTGGCGTTGCCGTAGGAGAAGGCGCCGGGCGCGCCGGTCGGCGGCGCCCCGAGCGCCGCCTCGACGAGCTGGCTGCGCAGCGCCCGGACGTCGCCGCCGGCCCAGGCCAGCAGCATCCAGCCGGGCATGACGGACTGGTCGAGGATGGCGCCGCGGTGCCGCATGAGATCTTCGATCGTCACCGTGGCGAAGGCGGGATCCACCCGGATGTCCGGGAAAAGGTCCGGCAAGGCTGCGCCCCAGCCGGTGCGCCCCTGCTCGACCAGCCGTGCGAACAGGGCCGCCGTCATGGCCTTGGTGTTGGAGCCTAAGTGCCATCTGTCGGCGAGGGTGACCGGGGCCTCTTCGCCTGAGCGGCGGACGCCTGAGACGCCGGACCAGGCCAGGCCGTCGGCGGTGACGACGGCGCCGCCCAGCGCCGGCAGCCCGTGCTCGGCTCTCAGGGCCTCGAGGCGGGGCTGAATATCCGTATCCTGCGCCCGGACAACGGAGGGACCAAGCGCGGCGGCCGTGGCGGAGGCGGCGATGAAGGACCTGCGGTTCATGCCGCGAAGGTGCGGCGAGGGAGCCGGGCCTGTCCACCTTGCGGACATGAAAAAGGCCGGCGTCGCCGCCGGCCTTTGGCCCCTAAGCCCCAAAGCGAGATCAGGCGGCGGCTTGCGCCTGCTTGGCCTTGATCTGGCGCTTCAGCTTCTGGGCTCGCGGCGAGAGGACCTCGTCGCTCGCCTTGACGATGTAGGTGTCCAGGCCGCCCTTGAAGTCCAGGGTGCGCAGCGCGGCGTTCGAGATACGCAGGCGCACGTCCTGGCCCAGCGCGTCCGAGCGCAGGGAAACGGCCTTCAGCGACGGCAGGAACCGGCGCTTGGTCTTGATGTTGGAGTGGCTCACGCTGTGGCCCACCATGGGACCGACGCCGGTCAGCTCGCAGCGGCGCGACATGTCCGAAATCCTTATTGGCGTGCGCTGGCGCGCAGAATGACAAAACGCGCGGGGGGAACCCGCGCGGGAGGCGGGCATATACGCGGGACGCCTGCGCGGCGTCAAGGGTGGAACGAAGTTCGCCTGTCAGGTTTGGCCCCGTTCAGGCCGTGTTCAAGTCACACTATATAGGCAGGGACGACCGGGGATATCTGGAACCTGAAGACGACCATGAAACGCCGCCTCCTCCTCGCCGCCGCGATCGCGACGCCCGCGCTGATGCTCAGCGCCGCCGCGCCCCAGGCGCAAAGCACGAACACCATCCTGCCGGGGTACTGGGAGTACACCAGCCGGATCCAGCTGGGCTTCTCGTCGACTGACACCGAGAATCGGTGCGTGCGGGCCCACGAGATCAACCGCTTCTTCAACGGCCCGTCCAACCGGCACTACACCTGCGACTACCCGACCCGGGTGGTCGGCGACGGCCGCATGCGGTTCGAGGGCACCTGCCGCGACCGGCGCGGGCGCACGGTCGACGTGACGGCGTCGGGCACCTACACCCCGACCTCGTTCGAGATGCAGGCCCGGCTGGAAGGCCGGTTCCTGGGCATTCCGGTCAGCCCGACCGGCACCATCCGGGCGCGGCGCCTCTCGGCGACCTGCCCGAGCTGAGCCCAAGAGAAAACGCCCGGTCCAAGGACCGGGCGTTTCGCTATTCGCAGACTGGGGGCCTGATCAGGCGGCTTCCGCCTCGGCCTCCTCGGCGGCCTGGATGACCGCCTTCTTGGCGCTCAGCGACTTGCCGAGCAGGGCGACGGCGGCGTCCTTGTCAATCTTGTTGGCGGCGGCGACCTCGCGGGCCATCCGGTCCAGCGCCGATTCATAGAGCTGGCGCTCCGAATAGGACTGTTCCGGCTGGTTGTCGGCGCGGTGCAGGTCGCGGACCACCTCGGCGATTGAGACCAGGTCGCCCGAGTTGATCTTGGCTTCGTATTCCTGGGCGCGGCGCGACCACATGGTGCGCTTGATGCGGGCGCGGCCCTTGAGGGTCGTCAGCGCCTTGGTCACCACGTCGTCGGCGGCCAGCGAGCGCAGGCCGGCCGTCTTGGCCTTCTTGGTGGGGACGCGCAGGGTCATCTTCTCGTGGTCGAAGGTGACCACATAGACTTCCAGCGACATGCCGGCGACTTCCTGGACCTCAACCGCCGCGACCTTGCCGACGCCGTGCGCCGGATAGACGACCGCGTCGCCAACCTTGAATTCCAGTCCGCTCTTGTTCGTCATGTCATTCCTTTCCCGGCGCAGGGAGGGTGGGACGCAAACACCGAAGACACCTGTGCGCTCTCCGACGACGGCTTCCCGTCAGCGGCGCGGCAATTTCAGGCTTCAACTGCGGAAACGGATCACCAAACCTCTGGCCGACCCCGCCTTCGTGGGCGGAGTTCTGTCGCAAACGCGGGCGGCGCGAGAAAATCGCTTACCGCCCGACCCAATGACAGTAACCTATCACAAAATTGCAGAAATTCAAAACGTCCACAGCGCCAGCGCGCGCGGGACTGGAAATCCCCACCGGATGCGGGCAGGGCGAGCCCCAGGTCGCGGCGGTCCTCGCTCAGGAACCCTTGCCGGGCTTTTCGGAGAAATATTTCTCGAACTTGCCGGTCTCGCGCTCGAACTT
>NZ_JANJTL010000027.1 GCF_024711105.1 Brevundimonas sp.
TGAGAACTTCATCAGCCTGGCGGAGAACCCCCTGCCGCAGATCACCGCCATCATGCTGTCCTTCGGCATGGGCGCGTCCACCCAGGCCCTGTTCGCCCGCGTGGGTGGTGGCATCTACACCAAGGCCGCCGATGTCGGCGCCGACCTGGTTGGCAAGGTGGAAGCCAACATCCCCGAGGATGATCCCCGCAACGCCGCCACCATCGCCGACAACGTGGGCGACAACGTCGGCGACTGCGCCGGCATGGCCGCCGACCTGTTCGAGACCTATGCGGTGTCGACGGTGGCGACGATGGTGCTGGCCGCCATCTTCTTCCGCGACACGCCGTTCGTGGATGCGATGATGCTGCTGCCGCTGGCCATCTGCGGCGTCTGCGTGATCACCTCGATCATCGGTACCTTCTTCGTCCGCATGGGCAAGAGCCAGAACATCATGGGCGCCCTCTACAAGGGCCTCATCGCCACCGGCGTCCTGTCGGTCGGCGCTGTCTGGTATGTCATCACCACCATGATCGACGGCGGCGGCGTGCAAACCGTCGACGGCCTGTCGATCTCGGCCATGAGCCTGGTGTGGTGCGGCGTCGTCGGCCTCGGCGTGACGGCGGCCATCGTGATGGTCACCGAATACTACACCGGCACGGGCTTCCGTCCGGTGAAGTCGGTCGCCAACGCCTCGGTTTCGGGACACGGCACCAACGTGATCCAGGGCCTGGCCGTCTCGCTCGAGTCGACCGCCCTTCCGGCGCTGATCATCATCGTGGGCATCGTGGCCTCGTTCCAGCTGGCCGGCCTGTTCGGCATCGCCATCGCCACCACGACCATGCTGGGCGTGGCGGGCATGATCGTGGCGCTGGACGCCTTCGGACCGGTCACCGACAATGCCGGCGGCATCGCCGAGATGGCCGGACTTCCGCCGGAAGTCCGCGTCTCGACCGACGCCCTGGACGCCGTGGGCAACACCACCAAGGCCGTCACCAAGGGCTACGCCATCGGTTCGGCGGGCCTGGGCGCGCTTGTGCTCTTCGCCGCCTACACCGCGGACCTGGAACACTTCGCGGCCGAGGCCGAGGTGGGCTCCTTCTTCTTCGGCCTGGGCGAGGTCGCGTTCGACCTGTCCAACCCCTACGTCGTGGTCGGGCTGCTGTTCGGGGGGCTGCTGCCCTTCCTGTTCGGCGGCATGTCGATGACGGCCGTGGGCCGCGCCGCGGAGTCGGTGGTGGCCGAGGTTCGCCGCCAGTTCCGCGAGAACCCGGGCATCATGACCGGCGAGGTCAAGCCCGAGTACGGCCGCGCGGTGGACATCCTGACCCGCTCGGCCATCCGCGAGATGATCGTGCCGTCGCTCCTTCCGGTGCTGGCCCCGATCGTCCTGTTCGTGGCGGTGCTGCTGCTGCCGAACACGGACAAGGCCGACGCCTTCGCCGCGCTCGGCGCCATGCTGATGGGCGTGATCGTCACCGGCCTGTTCGTCGCGGTCTCCATGACCTCCGGCGGCGGCGCCTGGGACAACGCCAAGAAGGTCATCGAGGAAGGCTTCACCGACAAGAACGGCGTCGTCCACCAGAAGGGCTCCGAAGCCCACAAGGCGGCGGTGACCGGTGACACGGTCGGCGATCCGTACAAGGACACGGCGGGCCCCGCCGTGAACCCGATGATCAAGATCACCAACATCGTGGCCCTGCTGCTGCTGGCGGTCCTGGCCTCGGGCACGATCGGCTGATCGCGGTCCCAGCCTGAAGACGAAGCGCCCCGGAGGGAGACCTCTGGGGCGTTTTTCGTTGTGATTTCCGCTATCGCGCCGGCGCCTCAAGCCCCCTGTCGCGGTAGCTGGGAAGGTCGGGGGCGTCCGCAGGCGGAGGGTTGGCTTCGAGGTCGGCGATGAGGCGCTCCATCTCGGCGATTTCGCGGACCTGGGCCTCGATGATCTCGTCGGCCAGGCTGCGCACGCGTGGGTCGCGGATGTGGGCGCGTTCGCTGGTCATGATGGCGATGGAATGGTGCGGGATCATCGCCTTCATGTAGCTGACGTCGCTGACGGTCTGCTGGCTGCGCACCAGCCAAAGGCTGAGCGCGAAGACGACGCCGGCGCCAGCGAGGATGGCCAGCTTGGTCCGCGTCCCGCGATACATGCTCCACATGAAGCCGAGCATGACCACGGCCATGGATGAGCCCATGACGAGCGCCATCCAGGCGCGCGTCTGGCTGAAGCGGACGTGCTGCAGCGCATAGGTGTTGAGGTACATCAGGCCGAACATGACGACGGTCGATGCGGCGATCATGGCGGCGAACCGCCGATAGCTCATGCCGTTTTCCATACGCCCCAACCTTGGCGTTGGGGCCGGGGTTCCCTCAGCCCGCCAGGGCCTCCGCCCCGATCCGCTTCAGCAGGTCGCCGCCCTGGCCGACGGCGGCGAGGCGGGCGGAGCAGTGGCCCAGCACGTTCGCCGCGTAGGCTTCGTAGAGGTCGATGCGGCCCTGGAGCCAGGCGCGGTCGGCGCCGTCGTTCTCCATCTTGGACCAGGCGGCCACGGCGCCCTTGGCCAGCAGCCAGCCGCCGACCACGTCGCCCATGAGCCTGAGATAGGCGTCGGCGCCGGCCAGGACGTCGGCGGCGGCGTCCGGGTCCGTCTTCTGGTCGAGCATCCACAGGGTGGCGTCCTCGACGGCCTCGATGCCGGCGGCGAGGCGCTCGGCGGGCTTGCCGGGCAGGAGGCGAGTGAGGGCGGGCAGCGCCTCCTTCATCTCGGCGATGAGGACGCGCGCGCTCTCGCCGCCGTCCTGGCCCAGCTTGCGGCTGACCAGGTCCATGGCCTGGATGCCGTTGGTGCCCTCGTAGATCGGGGCGATGCGGGCGTCGCGATAATGCTGGGCCGCGCCGGTCTCCT
>NZ_JANJTL010000047.1 GCF_024711105.1 Brevundimonas sp.
ACCATGCGCGGGGCCCTGGCGGTCGAGCGCATCGTCATGCGCCTGATCCTGATGCTGATCGTGCTGGTGGCGGCGCTGAACATCATCAGCGGCATCGTCATGCTGGTGAAGAACAAGACGCGCGACATCGCCATCATGCGGACCATGGGGGCGGGGCAGGGGTCGATCCTGCGCATCTTCCTGGTCGCCGGCTTCTCGATCGGGGGGGCGGGGACGATCGTCGGCTTCGCACTGGGGGTGCTTTTCTGCCTGTTCATCGAGCCGATCCAGCGCTTCATCGAGGGCATCATCGGCCGGTCGCTTTTCCCGCCGGAGATCTACTTCCTGGACGCCATCCCGGCCCGCATCGAGTGGGCCGAGGTGATCATCATCGCGGGCGCCGCCCTGATCCTGTCGGCGCTGGCGGCGCTGGCGCCGTCGTGGCGGGCGTCGCGCATCGATCCGGTGGAGGCGCTTCGCTATGAGTGAGGCGAACCTGCTGTCCATCCGCGGCCTGCGCCGCACCTACGTCACCTCGGCCGGCTCGCTGGAGGTGTTGAAGGGCGTCGACCTGGACGTGCGTCCGGGTGAGGTGGTCGGCCTAATCGGCCCGTCGGGCTCAGGCAAGTCGTCGCTGCTGCATGCCGCGGGCCTGCTGGAGCGGCCGGACGCCGGGACCATCGCCATCGACGGCGAGGACACGGGCGGACTGGACGAGCGCGGTCGCACGCGACTGCGCTTGGCCAAGATCGGCTTCGTCTATCAGTTTCACCACCTCATGCCCGAGTTCGACGCACGGGATAACGCGGCCCTGCCGCTCCGCATGGGCGGAGTGAAACAGGCCGAGGCGCGCGCGCGGGCGTCCGAGCTGCTGACGACGCTGGGCCTGGGCGAGCGGCAGACGCACCAGCCCGGCCAACTGTCCGGCGGCGAGCAGCAGCGGGTGGCCATCGCCCGCGCGCTTGCCAATCGGCCGCGTCTGCTGCTGGCGGATGAGCCGACCGGCAACCTCGATCCGGCCACCAGCCAGGCGGTATTCGCGGCGCTGCATGACCTGGTCCGCGAGACCGGCGTCGGCGCCCTGATCGCCACGCACAACATGGAACTGGCGGGACATATGGACCGCGTGTTCGCCCTGAAGGACGGGCACCTGGAGGAACGGGCGGCGGAGAGCCACGCGTACTGAGTCAGATCGTGAAGCTCACGCCGCAGCCGCAGCTGGCGACGGCGTTGGGGTTCAGCACCTTGAACTGGGCGCCGAGCAGCTCGTCGACGAAGCGGATCTCCGAGCCGGCCAGCAGGGGCAGGGACACGGGATCGACCAGGGCGGCCTGGCCGTCGCGCTCGATGCGGATGTCGTCGGGCTCTGCGGCCTCGACCAGGTCCAGCCGATACTGGAAGCCGGAGCAGCCGCCGCCGTCCACGGCGATGCGCAGCATCAGGGGCCGGCCCTCCTTCTCGGAAAGCTCGGCGAGGCGGCGCGCGGCGCTGGTGTCCAGAGTGACGGCTTGGTCGTTCATGCTGCGCGCTATATGAGGGCTGCCTTGGCCGGACGGAAGGGTCGCCATTGCAAGCCGAGGCCAGTCGCGCCGCCTTCGCCGCCGACCCCGAACGGTCGCTGGGCCGGCTGCATCCGGAAAAGCCCAGCGCGACGCGCACGCCCTTCGCGCGGGACCGCGACCGGATCATCCATTGCACGCCGTTCCGGCGGCTCAAGGGCAAGACCCAGGTCTTTATCGCCCACGAGGGCGACCACTACCGCACCCGCCTGACGCACAGCCTGGAGGTGGCGCAGATCGCCCGATCGCTGGCCGATGCTCTGAGGCTCGACGTGGATCTCGCTGAGGCCGTCGCCCTTGCCCACGACCTGGGTCATCCGCCGTTCGGACATGCGGGGGAAGACCGGCTGAAGGCCCTCATGGAGCCGTGGGCCGGGTTCGATCACAACGTCCAGACCTTCCGCATCGTGACCCGGCTGGAGAAGCGCTATCCCGGCTTCGACGGGCTGAACCTGAGCTGGGAGACGCTGGAGGGCGTCATCAAGCACAACGGGCCGGTGGCGCACCGGTTGGACGAGCCGGCCTGGCGCGCCGTGGCCGAGTTTCAGCAGCAGTGGGACATCCGGCCCGGGACCTTCGCCTCACTGGAGGCGCAGGTGGCGGCGGTGGCGGACGACATCGCCTACAACAATCACGACGTGGATGACGGGCTGCAGGCCGGGCTGTTCAGCCTGTCGGAGCTGGAGGCTGTGCCGCTGATCGGGCCGATCATCGGCGGGGTGCGACGCGACTGGCCGGGGCTGGACGACCGCATGACGGGAATCGAGGCGGTCCGGCGCATGATCGGGGCCATGATCGAGGATGTGCTGGGCGAGACCCGGCGGCGGCTGGCCGAGGATGGTGTGACGACCGACGAGGACGCCCGTCTGGCCAGGCGACCCATGGTCCAGTTCTCCGCCGACATGATGCAGGACCTGGCCCGGCTTCGGGCCTTCCTGTTCGAGCACATGTACCGCCACGAGCGGATTAACGAGATGCGGGCGCGCGCCGCCAGCGCCATCGACGACCTGTTCGCGGCTTTCCTGGCCGATCCGGGCCGCATGCCGGCGGAATGGGCGGCGCGGGCGAGGGCGGGGGACAGCGCCCGCTGCGCCCGGGCCGTGTGCGACTACATCGCCGGCATGACCGACGGCTTCGCGCTGGAGGAGCAGGGCCGCCTCTGACGGCGCCGCTTGTGGACGGCCGCCAGATGTGATTCGAGCAAGGCCGGGGTTGGGTTAGAATCCCTGGTGGCGCGCGTCCGATTCGCGCGCCGAACGACTTGCGAGAGACGTCATGTCCTACGAACGGCCCGATCCCGAGCACGGCGCCTATACGCCGCCCGACGACGACGATCTGCGCTTCGACCGCCGCAGCTATGACCCGCGCGGCGGCTATGGCGGCGGCGGATACGGCGGACCGGGTGAAAAGCGTCCCCTGCCGCTGACCCTGATCGCCAGCGCCGTCGTGCTGCTGGTGCTGATCATCGCGGTCGTCCTGTTCTACCGCTCGGGCGTGCGCGGGGCGAACGACGCTCCGCCGGTCGTGGGTGAAGCCGGCGCCCTGGCCGGCGCAGCGCCGGACGAGGCCCAGCCGCTGGATCCGTCCGCCCAGATCGAGCTCTACGATCCCACGGCGCCGGACGGCGTCGAACTCGCGCCCCTGCCAGAAGCGCCGGGCCAGCGCCCGCCGCCCCTGGTCGAGGAGCGCCCCGTCGAGGAACCGACCACGTCCGGCCCGCCGCCGGTCGAAACGCAGCAGCCGCCCAGCCGTCCTCAGCAAACCACGCCCGCCGACCCGGATCGCCCGACGGCGCCTCCGCCGGTCACGAGCGGCGGATCGGCCGTGCAGATCGGGGCCTTCTCGTCCCGCGAGGCCGCCGAGCGCGCCTATGCCGAGGTGGCGGCGTCCTTCCCGCAGTTCGCCACCGGCCGGACCCGCGGCATCGAGCAGGTCACAACCTCGGACGGCCGGACGGTCTATCGGACGACGATGAACGGTTTCTCGGGTGAGCAGGCGCGGGCCTTCTGCGGCGCGATGCGGGCCTCGGGCCGCGACTGCGTGGTCCGCTGAGTTGAGCCTTGCGGCCATCTTCGGCTGTTCCGGACCTCGGCTGACCGAGGCCGAACGGGACTTCTTCGCCGAGGTCAGGCCGTGGGGCTTCATTCTCTTCAAACGCAATGTCGAGACTCCGGCGCAAGTCGCTGAACTGACGGCGGCGCTGCGCGCGAGCGTGGGCGATGACCGGGCTCCGATCCTGATCGACCAAGAGGGCGGCCGGGTGCAGCGGATGGGCCCGCCGCACTGGCCGAAATATCCGCCGGGCGCGGCGTACCTGAAGGCCACGAACGACCCCTTGGCCGCGCGTGAACTCAGCCGGCTGGGCGCGCGCCTCATGGCGCATGATCTGAAGGCGGTCGGGGTCGACGTGGACTGCGCGCCGGTGCTCGACGTGCCGGTGCCCGGCGCGCACGACATCATCGGCGATCGCGCCTACGCCCAGGATCCGGCGACGGTCGCCCAGCTCGGCCGCGCGGCGGCAGAGGGCCTGCTTGCCGGTGGCGTCCTGCCGGTGATCAAGCACATGCCCGGCCACGGCCGCGCCTTCGCCGACAGCCATCACGAACTGCCCGTCGTGAAGACCTCGCTGGAGGAGCTGGAGGCCTGGGACTTCGCGCCCTTCCGGGCGCTGTCGGACATGCCGATGGGCATGACGGCCCACGTCGTCTTCGAGGCGATCGACCCGAAGCGGCCGGCGACGACCTCGAAGAAGGCTGTCCGTCTGATCCGCGAGCGGCTGGGCTTTGACGGCCTGCTGATGACCGACGATCTATCGATGAAGGCCCTGTCCGGCACGCTGGCTGAGCGGACGGCCGCTTCGCTGAAGGCCGGCTGCGACGTGGTCCTCCACTGCAATGGCCAGTTGCCGGAGATGCGCGACATCGCCGGGGCCGCGCACAAGCTAAAAGGGCGTTCGAAACGCCGCGCAGAGGCGGCTCTGGCCCGGATTGTTCATACGCCCGAGCCGCTGGAGCCGGTCGCAGCCCGCGAGCGGCTGGACGCCATGCTGGCCGGCCGACTGGACGCCGCGCGCGGTCCTGACGTAGGCGAGGCGCAATGACCGACGCCTTCCAGCCCAACCTCGACTTCTCGGCCGCCGACGCGGCGGCCGAGGGCGGCGAGGCCTTTGTCGTCGACCTGGAAGGGTTCGAGGGGCCGCTGCATGTCCTGCTGGCCCTGGCGCGGACGCAGAAGGTCGACCTGCTCAGCCTGTCGATCACCAAGCTGGCCGAACAGTATTTGGTCTTCGTGCACGAGGCGCGGCGCAGGAATTTCGCCCTGGCGGCCGACTACCTCGTGATGGCCTCGTGGTTAGCCTACCTGAAGTCGCGCCTGTTGCTGCCTAAGCCAGAGCGCAAGGTCGAGGGCGAGCCGCCGGCCGAGGTCATGGCCCAGCAGCTGGCCTTCCGGCTGATGAAGCTGGAAGCGATGCGCAAGGCCGTCGACACGCTGACCAAGGGGCCGCAGTTGGGGCGCGACGTGTTCGGCCGCGGCGATCCGGAGCAACGCGTGGTTCTGCCGTCCAACAAGCTGGACGCCAGCCTCTACGACCTGATGTCGGCCTATGTCTCGCAACGCAGGCGCGAGGTCGAGCGCAGCTATTCGCCGACCCAGCGCGTCGAGGCCTTCCCGCTGGAAGAGGCGCGTGACTGGATGATGAGCCAGCTGCCGCGCCTCAGCGCCTGGACCGAGCTGACGCGCGTCGCGCCGAAGGGGCATGCGGAAGGCGAAGGGCCATCCCAGACCTCGTGCCTAGCCTCGACCTTCTCGGCGAGCCTGGAGCTGGTCAAGGAAGGCCGGCTCGAGGCCAGGCAGCTGGACGCCTTCGATCCGCTGTTCGTGAAGTCGCGCCGTGATGTTCTGGTGCTGGAGCCAGAGCAATGAGCCTGTTCGTCGCTGACGAGGCCGAGATCGAACGCCGCGTCGAGGCCCTATTGTTCGCAGCGGCCGGCCCGCTGTCGATCGCCGACATCGCGCGCCGCCTGCCGGAGGGCGCCGACGCCGGCCAGGCCATCGCGGGCCTGCGGGCGCGCTATGCAGGCCGGGGTGTGGAGCTGGTCTGCGTCGCCGATCGCTGGGCCTTCCGCACCGCGCCCGACCTGTCGTTCCTGATGACCGAGCAGCGCGACGAGCCGCGCAAGCTGTCCAAGGCCGCGCTAGAGACCCTGGCCATCATCGCCTATCACCAGCCCGTCACGCGCGCCGAGATCGAGAGCGTGCGCGGCGTCTCGCTCTCCAAGGGCACGCTGGACCTGCTGCTCGAGATGGGCCTGGTGCGCCTGCGCGGTCGGCGCCGGTCTCCGGGCCGGCCGGTGACCTACGGCACCACCGACCACTTTCTCGAACACTTCGGCCTGGCCAGCCTGCACGACCTGCCGGGAGCCGCCGAAATGCGCGCGGCGGGCCTGCTCGACCTGTCGCTCCCCGCCGACTTCTCCGCCCCCGACCCGACCCGCGCCGCCTCCGATGAGGAGGACCCGATCGAGGACGAGGATGACGCCCCCGAGTTCGCCCAGGACTTTATGGGCGAGGACCGCTGAGGCGATCGTTACAATAGCTTAAGTGGCGTACCGCACCGACCCGGCGTCTAAGCTCGCTGGCGAAGAATGAGGAGAGCTCGATGCTCCGACGCCTGACGGTTCTCGCGGCGCCAGCCGCGGTCTTGCTGATCTTGGCCGCCTGTCAGGGCGACAACACTGCCACCCGGTCCGATCCGGTATTCGGAGAGTTCGGCTTCGACACGGCGGGGATGAACCGCGAGGCCCAAGCCGGCGAGGACTGGTTCGGCTACGCCAACGGCGGCTGGCATCAGGCAACCGAAATTCCGGCGGACCGGTCCAGCTACAACAGCTTCACCTTCCTCACCATTCAGGCGCAGGAACGGACGAGGGCCATTCTCGAGGAGGCCGCCGCGGACACCGAGGCCGATGGCGATCTGGCCCGCATCGGCGACTTCTACGCTGCGTTCATGGATGAGGAGGCGATCGAACGCGCCGGTCTCGATCCCGTGCGGCCCGAACTGGACGCGATCGCCCGCATCAGCGACCGCGAGGAACTTTCGGCCGCGCTGGGTCAGACGCTGCGCGCCGACGTCGATCTTCTGAACGCCACCGACTACTACACCGACCGGCTGTTCGGCCTCTGGGTATCGCAGGACTTCGACGCCCCCACCCGTAACTCACCCTATCTGGTGCAGGGCGGTCTGGGCATGCCCGACCGGGCCTTCTACCTGGAGTCCGATCCGCGCATGGCGGAGATGCGGACGGCCTACCGCGCCTACATTGCGCGCATCCTTACCCTGGCGGGCGTTCGCGACGCCGAGGCCAAGGCTGGTCGGATCCTGGCGCTGGAGACGGCGATCGCGCGTAGTCACGCCACCGCCGAGCAGACCAGCGACGTCCGGGCCGGCAACAATCACTGGACCATCGGCGAGTTCACCACCCGCGCCCCCGGCATGGACTGGGACGCCTATTTCCAGGGCGCTGACCTGGGTGAGCAGGCGACCTTCGTGGTCTGGCAGCCGCAGGCGGTGACCGGCATCTCCCGGTTGGTTGGTTCGGAGTCCCTTGAGACCTGGAAGGACTATCTGACCTTCCACGCGCTCGACCGGGCCTCGCCCTTCCTGCCGCGGGCCTTCTCGGAAGCGAACTTCGCCTTCTACGGCACGACCCTGTCCGGCACGCCGCAGCAGGCGCCGCGGTGGCGCCGAGCCATCAACGCGACCAACGCCGCCTTGGGCGAGGCCGTCGGCCGTGTCTATGTCGAGCGGCATTTCCCCGCCGAGGCCCGCGAGCGGGCGGACGAACTGGTGCGCAACCTGATGGCCGCCTTCGGTCAGCGCATCGACGCGCTTGAATGGATGTCGGACGAGACCAAGGCCGCCGCCCGCCGCAAGCTGGAGACCTTGACCGTCTCCATCGGCTATCCGGAGACCTGGCGCGACTACAGCGCCTTGGAGGTCCGGCGTGACCAGGCCTACGCCAATGTGGCCAATGCGGAGCTTTTCAACTACCGCCGCAATATTGAGAAGCTGAACCGGCCGGTGAGCCACGACGAGTGGTACATGCTGCCCCAGGAGGTGAACGCCCTGAACGTTCCCCTGGAGAACCGCCTGATCTTCCCGGCGGCGATCCTGGAGGCGCCCTTCTTCGACGCGAACGCCGACCCGGCGATCAACTACGGCGCCATCGGCGCGGTCATCGGCCACGAGATCACCCACAGCTTCGATTCGACCGGCGCCCTGTTTGATGAGACCGGGCGGTTGCGGAACTGGTGGACCCCGCAGGATTTTGCGCGGTTCGAGGCGGCCGGACGTGCGCTCGCGGCGCAGTACGACGCCTATGAGGCGTTCCCCGGCCTGAACTTGAACGGAGACCTGACCCTGGGCGAGAACATTGCCGACGTGGCGGGCCTGGCCACGGCCTATGACGCCTATCGGCTGTCGCTGAGCGGCCGCGAAGCCCCGGTCATCGGCGGCTTCACCGGCGATCAGAGGTTCTTCCTCGGCTGGGCCCAGATCTGGCGGGCGAAGTACCGCGAGCCGGCCCTGCGCAACGCCATCCTGACCAATGTGCACGCGCCCGGCCCCTGGCGCGCGGCGACGGTGCGCAACCAGGACGCCTGGTACGAAGCTTTCGGCGTTGAACCGGGCCAGGCCCTCTATCTGGCGCCGGAGGATCGGGTCGAGGTCTGGTAGGTCACGAAGGATTCAGCCCGGGGCCGCATGATCCTGATCATGAGCCCCGAACTGGAAGCGGTCGAAAAGTTCAACGCGTGGCTGTTCTCGCTGCCGGGGGATCTTGCTGCCTTCATCATCCTTGCGCCTGCCGGGCTGGTGCTGCTGCTGATCGGGTGGGCTTTTGATCGGCGCGTCCGCTTCGATGGCACGGGCTGGCCGTTCGGCGTCCATCACGGTTCACCGGAAGATCCGGACGAGGCCGAGGACGACGACGCCTGGGTCAAGGCCGCGGAGGACGCCCTCGACGAGGCGATCCGACGCAGGAGCCAGTAGGCCGATCCGTCAGGATTGCTTGGCTCGAAGCGCGGTTCGGGCCTATATGTCGCCGAGTTCGCGGCGCAACATGATCGCCGCAATCAAGGAGACGTATTCGTGGGCAGCTTCAGCATCTGGCACTGGCTCATCGTCATCGTGGTCGTGCTTCTGCTCTTCGGCGGCCGCGGCAAGCTTTCGGGGCTGATGGGCGACGCCGCCAAGGGCATCCGCGCCTTCCGTGACGGCCTCAAGAACGATGGTGAGCAGTCGTCCGAAGGCCCCGCCGAAGGAACCAGCTCGCTGCCGCGCACGGACCGCGAGAAGGAAGAGCTGAACCGCTGATCGCACTCGGCTCGCGGAGACACTGAGCCATGCTCGGCCCCGGAATCGGGGGGTTCGAGATCGTGGTCGTCGCCCTGGTGGCGTTGATCGTGGTCGGCCCCAAGGACCTACCCATGCTGATGCGCAAGGTCGGCCAGTTCCTGGGCCGTGCGCGGAAGATGGCGGCCGAGTTCCGCGCCAGCTTTGACGACATGGCGCGCCAGTCCGAGCTGGACGAGCTGCGCCGCGAGGTCGAGGCGCTGCGCACCGGCCAGATGGGCCCCCTCGACAAGGACACGAAGGCCACCTTCGCCGATATCAAGAAGGGCCTCTACGACCCGAATGACGTTCCGCCGGCCAAGCCGACGGCCCTGACCAAGACTCCGCCCATGACGGAGCCGGCGCTCGATGCGGCCGCCGCCCCTGCGAAGCCGGCGCGCAAGCCGTCCGCCGCCGCCGATCCCGAGACGCCACCAAAGCCCCGCGCGCCGCGCCGGAAGAAGGCGGCGCAATGACCAAAGTTCCTGACGAAGACGCCGACATCGAAGCTTCGCGCGCGCCGCTCCTCGAGCACCTGACCGAGCTGCGCTCGCGCCTCATCGTCTGCGTGCTGGCCTTCTTCCTGGGTTTCGTCCTTTGCTTCGCCTTCGCCGAGCCGATCTCTCTGTTCCTCTTCCACCCCTTCCAGGTGGCCAACGGCATATTCGCGGCCCAGGGCGAGGGGCACGGTCACGGCATGGACTTGCTGGTGACGCTGATCCAGGCGACGGCGGCGCCGCCGACCGAAGGCGAGCCTCTGCGGCTGATGTTCACCGCGCCGCTGGAATTCTTCTTCGCCAAGCTGAGGTTGGCGGGCTTCGGCGCCATCGCGCTCAGCTTCCCGATCCTGGCCTGGCAGCTTTACCGGTTCGTCGCGCCCGGCCTGTACCGGCGCGAGAAGCGCGCCTTCGCGCCCTTCCTGTTCGCTTCGCCGGTCTTGTTCCTGCTCGGCGCGGCGCTGGTCTATTATGTGATGCTGCCCTTCGTGCTGTGGTTCTCGCTGTCGCAGCAGATCGCCGGTGAGGGCATCGAGGTCCAGCTGCTGCCGCGCATCGCCGAGTACCTCGACCTCGTCACGACCCTGATCCTTGCATTCGGCCTGTGCTTCCAGCTGCCGGTCGTCGTGACCCTCTTGGGCCTGGCCGGCATCATCGATTCAAAGACCCTGGCCCAAGGCCGCCGCTACGCCATCGTCGGCGTGGTGGTGGTGGCCGCCATCGTGACCCCGCCCGATCCCATCAGTCAGCTGATGCTCGCCGTGCCTCTGGTGCTGCTCTACGAAGTGTCGATCTGGTGCGTGCGCCTGATCGAGCTGCGTCGCCGCGGTGAAGAGCAGCCGGCCTGAGCCGCCGTCCTCCGGAGCCCCATGCCTGTGTCCCTGAAGCGTTCCTTTTCCCGCCTCCTCGCCGGCGCCGCAGCGGTTGCTCTGGCGGGCTGCGCCGGCTTGGCCGCCGGGCCCTCCGCCCCGCCGCTGGTCGTGTCCTCGGACCAGTTGATGGCCGACGTCACCGTCCTGTCCGCTGACGACATGCAGGGTCGCGCCATCGGGACCGAGGGAAACCGCATGGCCCGCGACTACATCCTGCGGCGTTTCGCAGAGGAAGGGTTGCAGCCGGTTGATGACGACTATCTGCTGCCCTTCACCGCCGCCCCGACGGCGCGACGCCCGACCGCACTTGAGGGGATCAACGTGGCCGGCGTGGTTCGCGGAACGACGCACCCTGACCGTTGGATCATCGTCACGGCCCACTACGATCACGAAGGCGTTCGAGACGGCCAGATCTACAACGGGGCGGATGACAACGCTTCGGGCACGGCGGCCTTGTTCGAACTTGCGCGCCTGCTGCGCCTGAGCCCGCCGCGTCATTCGGTCATGCTGGTCGCGCTGGACGGAGAGGAGAGGGGGCTTCTCGGCGCCCAAGCCTTTGTGCGGTCGCCGCCGGTGCCGTTGGACGCCGTGGTCCTCAACATCAACCTCGACATGGTCGCGCGCGGGGACAACGGCATCCTCTGGGTCGTCGGCAGCCGGCCCTACCCCGGCCTGGTTCCCCTGATCGATGGTCTCGCCCAGCAGCCGGGCGTCGAGCGCCGCTACGGTTATGACGACCCGGCGGTGACCGGTCGGAACAACTGGGTGATGCTGTCTGACCAGGGCGCCTTCCACGCGGCCGGCGTGCCGTTCGTCTTCTTCAGCGTCGACGATCATGCGGATTATCACCAGCCGAGCGACGACGCCGAGCGGATCAACGCAGCCTGGTACCGGGGCTCGATCCAGACGGCGCACGACGCCCTGCGGGCCGTGGACGCAACCGACGATCTCGACCTGCGCGCCACGCGCGCCGTGCATTAACGCGACGTAACGCGACTCCGCCAGGGGTCAGGCGTAGCCTGCTCTCACGCTTGTGGGAGAGGTCGCATGATCCAGGATTCCGCTCTGCTGGCCGTTACGTCGCAGGAGCCCCAGGCCACGCCGCCGGTCTTCACCTTCGAGCAGATTATGGCGCAGTTCCTGCGATGGGGCGGCGCCTGGTCGGACGACACGATCAACTTCACCTTCTACACGAGTCGCCCGGCGCATCTGAACGGGGACCCCTGGTGGGCCGGCTTCCAAGCCTTCACTCCCGCCCAGCGCGAGGCTGTCTACCGGGCCTTTGACCTGGTCGCCGACGTCGTGAACCTTCAGTTCCAGGAAGTGGCCGATAACCACCTGGCGCCGGGCCCCGGCAATAGACGCATCACCTTCGGGACCTCGACGACATTCCCCGCCTGGGCCACCGGCTCTGCGGACGTGAACATCAGCCCGAGCGAGATCGTCGACGGCCGCTATCGGATCTATTCGAGCGAGACCCTGTTCAACTACAGCCGCTGGTCGCCGACCTACGATCCCGGCACCCGGAATTTCTCGGTGCTCCTCCACGAGATCCTGCATGGCCTCGGCGTCCCGCACCCGGGCGAATACAACCGCAACGCCAATGAGGAGATCACCTACCTCAATCACGCCGACTATGCGCAGGACACCGGCCAGTACACGGTCATGTCCTACTTCGGCGCGCACGAGAGCGGCGCCAATCACCTGGGCAGCTTCGGCTCGACACTGCTGCTCCACGACGTGGCGGCGATGCAGTTGCTGTACGGGGCCAACATGACCACGCGGACGGGCGACACCGTCTATGGCTTCAACTCCAACGCCGGCCGAACGTCGTACGACTTCAACATCAACTGGCGGCCCGTCGTCACGATATGGGACGCGGGCGGGCAGGACACGCTCGACTGCTCCGGTTATTCGGTGAATCAAGTCATCCATCTGCGGGAGGGGCTGTTCTCAAATATCGGTGGGCTGACCTCCAATGTCTCGATCGCCTTTGGTGCGGTGATCGAGAACGCCGTGGGCGGCGCCGGACACGATCAGCTGACGGGCAATGCGGCGGATAATCGTCTCGACGGCGGCGCTGGGGACGACTGGCTCTATGGCGGAGCCGGCGCGGACTGGCTTGTCGGCGGTGCGGGACTCGATCGGGTCCGCATCGACGGCTGGGCGGAGCGAGCGGTCATGCGGCTCGGCGAGGACGGCCGATGGGTGGTCGAGTTCAAGGGTCAGACCGACGTTCTCGAGGATGTGGAACTGGTCGAGTTCGACGACTTCACCCTGGCGCCCGGGGAGATCGTGGTCGTGTGCCGGGTCGAGGAACCGGTCCAGGGTGCCAAGGGCGACCCCGACGAACCTGAAGTGCTGCCGGCGGGCGCGCCGGGTGACTGGCTGATCTGAAGCCAGGCCCTAGTCCCGGAGCGCCAAGAGACGGCTGGCCGAAGCCTATTGCCAAGCGGAACAAAAGGGGAATAGAACAAACGCAGAACACGTTGTGGAGCGCGCCCATGTCCCGTCTCGTTCGTGAAACCCTGTCGCTGGCGTCCGTCGGCGCCTTTCTCTGGATGATCTGGACCGCCGCGGGGCTGGTCGCCTGAACGGTCCACAGCTGATGGCCGGGGCTCGCTTGAGCCGACTGTCAGGGTGTTCGACCATAGGCGGCTCCAGAGTCGAAAGGACTGACGGTTGAGCCAGGGCTTCGTCCATCTTCGTGTGCGGTCGGCCTATTCGCTGCTGGAGGGGGCGATCAAGGCCGGCAAGCTCGGCAGGATGGCCGCCGATGCCCAGATGCCGGCCGTGGCCATCGCCGACCGGGCCAACCTGTTTGGTGCGCTCGAGTTCAGTCAGGCCTGCCGCGAGGCGGGCGTCCAGCCAATCATCGGCTGCGCCATCCCCGTCACCGGCATCGGCGGTCGCAAGGCCGAACGCTGGGCCAAGGCCCCCACGATCGTCCTGCTGGCCCAGGACGAGATGGGCTGGGCCAATCTGACCGTGCTGTCCTCGGCCGCCTTCCTCGATATCGACCCGGCGGACGAGCCCGCCGTACCGTGGGAACGGGTCAAGGCGCACTCCGAGGGACTGATCCTGCTGTCGGGCGGGCCGGACGGTCCTGTCGACCCGCTGTTCGTGCAGGATCGCGAGACCGACGCGCGCGCGGCGCTGTCGGAAATGAGGGCGGTCTTCGGAGACCGTTTCTATGTCGAGCTGCAGCGGCACGACACCAACGAGGAACGCGCCGCCGAGCCGGGCCTGGTCAGCTTCGCCTATGACCACGACGTGCCGCTGGTCGCGACCAACGACGTCTATTTTGGCCCGCCGCACATGGCCAAGGCGCACGACGCCCTGCTGTGCATCTCGGACGGGGCCTTCCTGGGCCAGGACGACCGCCGCAAGATCACGCCCGAGCACTGGTTCAAGCCCGCGGACGACATGCGCCGGTTGTTCGCCGACCTGCCCGAGGCCTGCGACAACACCCTCGACATCGCCCGCCGCTGCGCCTTCCTGGTGACCCCGCGCGATCCGATCCTGCCGCGCTTCGACACCGGCCAGGGGCGATCGGAGCCCGAGGAACTGGCCTGGCAGGCGCGGGAAGGTCTGAAAGTTCGCCTGACGGGCCTGGCCCTTGCCGCCGACGAGGCCGACTACTGGGCGCGGCTCGAGCGCGAGATCGGCGTCATCCAGCAGATGGGCTTCTCCGGCTACTTTCTGATCGTGTCGGACTTCATCAAGTGGGCCAAGGCCCACGGCGTGCCGGTCGGCCCGGGCCGGGGCTCCGGCGCCGGCTCCATGGTCGCCTGGGCCATGTCGATCACCGACCTCGACCCGATCCGTTTCGGGCTGCTGTTTGAGCGCTTCCTGAACCCCGAGCGGGTCTCGATGCCGGACTTCGACATCGACTTCTGCCAGGAACGCCGCGAGGCGGTGATCGACTACGTTCAGCGGAAGTACGGCGACGACCGCGTCGCCCAGATCATCACCTTCGGCACGCTACAGGCCCGCGCCGTTCTGCGCGACGTCGGCCGCGTCATGCAGATGCCGCTCGGGCAGGTCGACCGCCTGGCCAAGATGGTGCCGAACAACCCGGCCAATCCGGTGACCCTGGAGCAGGCCGTCGAGCTGGAGCCTCGCCTGAAGGAGGCCAAGGCCTCGGACCGCACGGTCGAGGCCCTGATCGAGACCTCGCTGCGGCTGGAGGGCCTCTACCGCAACGCCTCGACCCACGCCGCCGGCATCGTCATCGGCGACCGACCGCTGGTCGAGCTGGCTCCGCTCTACAAGGACCCACGCTCGGACATCCCCGCGACCCAGTACAACATGAAGTGGGTCGAGAGCGCCGGCCTGGTGAAGTTCGACTTTCTGGGCCTCAAGACTCTCACGGTGCTGGACCGTGCGGTCGGCTATCTGAGGAAGCGCGGCGTCGAGCTGGACCTGCTCAACCTGCCGCTCGAGGACACCAAGACCTACGAGCTGATGGCGTCGGGTCAGACGATCGGGGTGTTCCAGCTCGAAAGCCAGGGCATGCGCGACACGCTGCGCAAGATGCGCTGCGAGAGCCTGGAGGAGATCATCGCCCTGATCTCGCTCTATCGGCCGGGCCCGATGGAGATGATCGACACCTACGTCGACCGGAAGTTCGGCCGCCAGACGCCGGACATGCTCCATCCCAAGCTGGAGCCGGTGCTGAAGGAGACCTACGGCGTCATCATTTACCAGGAACAGGTGATGCAGATCGCCCAGATCCTGTCGGGCTACAGCCTGGGCGAGGCCGACCTGCTGCGCCGCGCCATGGGCAAGAAGAAGCCCGAGGAGATGGCCAAGCAGAAGCAGCGCTTCATGCGCGGCGCCGAGGAGAACCAGGTCCCGGCCAGCCAGGCCGACTTCATCTTCGAACTGGTGGCCAAGTTCGCCGGCTACGGCTTCAACAAGTCGCACGCGGCGGCCTATGCGCTGATCTCGTTCCAGACCGGCTATCTGAAGGCGCACCATCCCGTCGAGTTCATCGCGGCCTCGATGAGCCTCGACATCTCCAACACGGACAAGCTGGCGGTCTTCTACCAGGACGCGCGCCGCTTCGAAGTGACTGTTCGGCCGCCGGACATCAACCGTTCGATGGCCGATTTCGACGTCGAGGACGGCGAGATTCTCTATGCGCTCGGCGCCGTGCGAAATGTCGGCATGGAGGCGATGAAGAGCGTCGTCGAGGCGCGTCAGGCGAGTGGGCCATTCACCGACATCTTCGATTTCCTGGAGCGGATGGACCCGCGCGCCGTCAACAAGCGGGCGCTGGAGAACCTGGCGCGCGCTGGGGCCTTCGACTCCATCCACCCCAATCGCCGCCAGCTGGTCGAGAACGCCGACCTGCTGATGGCCTACGCCCAGTCTGTGGCCGCCGAACGCGCCTCGTCTCAGGTCAGCCTGTTCGGCGACGATCAGGCCGACGCGGCCAGGCCGCGGCTGTCGCACGTCGAGGACTGGGTCGGCCCCGACCGTCTCGACGAGGAGTTCTCGGCGGTCGGCTACTACCTCTCCGGCCACCCGCTGGAGGACATGATCGCGGTTCTGCGACGCAAGCGCGTGACCCTGATCGCGGAGGCCATCCCCCAGGCCGAAGCCGGTCAGGCGGAGGCCTTCCGCATGGCGGGCATGGTGCGCCGTCGCCAGGAGCGGGCCAGCGCGCGCACCGGCGAGAAGTTCGCCTTCGTCTCCTTCTCGGACCCGACCGGCGAGTTCGAGGTCCTGTTCCCGCCGGAGCAGTTGCGCCGCTGCCGCGAGGTGCTGGAGCCGGGCGCGGCCGTCATCCTCAACGTTCGGGCCAAGGCGTCGGACGGAGAGGTGCGCTTCTTCGGAGACGCCGCCCAGCGGATCGACTCCGTCATCGACGACGCGGCCGCCGGTCTGCGGGTTCATCTGTCGCCCAAGTCGGTCGAGCTCGACTCCATCAAGAAGCGCCTGGCGCCGGCAGCCAGCGCCAAGGGGGGCGGGGAGATCACCCTCGTCGCCGCGCTGGACGGCAAGGCGGAAGTCGAGATGCGGCTGCCGGGCCGCTACAGGCTGGACGCCTCGCTGCGCGGAGCGCTCAAGGCCGCACAGGGCGTGCTGATGCTGGAGGATGCGTGATGGAGAGCCACAAAGGCGCCTGCCACTGCGGGGCGGTCAGCTATGAGGCCGAGCTCGACCTTGGCCAGGTCATCGAGTGCGACTGCACCCACTGCTACGCCAAGGGTTTTCAGCTCACCTTCACGACGCCCGACAGATTCCGCCTTCTCAGCGGCGAGGACCGGCTGACGAGATACCAGTTCAACAAGCACGTCATTGACCACCTGTTCTGCTCTGTCTGCGGCGTGCAGCCATTTGGTCGGGGCAAGGGGCCCGGCGGACAGGAGATGGTGGCGGTGAACGTCCGCACCCTGCAGGACGTCGCGCCCTATTCCATCGAGACCCAGCGCTTTCCGGGCCGGACCAAGCTCTAGCGGTCAGTCCGCCTTGTCGGCCCGATCCGCGCGCCAGTCGAACAGCTCTGACAGGACCCTGAGCGCCTGACCGCGGGGTGTCCGGAAATCGTGATCGTTGCGCAGGGCCAATCGAGCGTCGTCGGCGGCGGCCAGCAGCAGGTCGCGGTGCGCGACGGGGTCGGCGAAGCGGTAGGCGGGCAGGCCGGCCTGGCGCATGCCCAACGGGTCGCCACCGCCGCGCATGGCCCAGTCCTGCTCGGCGATGAGGAAGCCATCCTCGGTCGCGCGGATGGTCTCCAGCCGGGCCGAGGCGACCTGCGACAGGGGCGGGTCGTACAGCAGGAGGCAGGCGCTTTTCGCCGAGCCGCGCCCAACGCGGCCGCGGAGCTGGTGCAACTGGGCCAGACCGAAGCGTTCCGCCTGTTCGATGATCATGATCGAGGCGTTCGGCACATCGACGCCGACCTCGACGACCGTGGTGGCGACCAGCAACGAGATGTCTCCGGAGGCGAAGGCGGCCATGACCGCCTCGCGCTCCGCGCCCGGCATCTGCCCGTGGACCAGGCCGACGCGGGGCCCGAACCGCTCGCGCAGCGACTTGGCCCGGGCCTCGGCGGACGCGAGGTCGACGGCCTCGTTCTCGGCGACCAGCGGACAGATCCAGTAGGCCTGGGCGCCGCCGGCGATCGCCTCCTGCAGCCGGCCAAGGACCGCGTCCATGCGAGATGTTGGCACGGCGCTGGTCGCGATGGGCTGGCGGCCCGGGGGTTTTTCGTCGAGCCGCGAGACGTCGAGGTCGCCGTACTGCGTCAGCTCGAGCGTGCGCGGAATGGGCGTGGCCGACATGGTCAGCAGGTGCGCCCCGCCTTCGCCCGCGCCGGCCTTGGCCTGCAGCAGGTTGCGCTGGGCGACGCCGAAGCGGTGCTGCTCGTCCACCACGGCCAGGCCGAGGTTGTTGAAGGCGACCTTCTCCTGGAACAGGGCGTGGGTGCCGATGGCCACCGAGATGGAGCCGTCGGCCAGGCCGCGCAGCTTGGCGGCCCGCCCCTCGCGGTCGCGGCCGATCAGCAGGGCGACCGACACGCCCGCCTTCTCGAGATCGGGCGCCAGCCGCTCGCAGTGCTGGCGCGCGAGGATTTCAGTCGGGGCCATCAGGGCTGCCTGGAAGCCAGAGTCGACAGCGGCGCCCATCGCGAGCAGGGCCACCGCCGTCTTGCCCGAGCCCACGTCACCCTGAAGCAGCCGGCCCATGCGCTGGCCAGAGGCGAGGTCGGCGCGAATCTCCTCGACGGCGCGGGCTTGGGCGCCAGTGAGGGCGAAGGGGAGGGCGGCCAGGAGCCGCTCCGAGACCGGCCCCGGCCGCAGCACCGGCGCCGCGAGGGTTCGCCGGGCGCTCTTGCGCTGGGCAAGGGCCAGCTGGTGGGCCAGCAGTTCGTCGTAGGCAAGCCGGCTGAGGGCAGGGGACGTCGCCTCCAGGTCCGCCTCCGAACTCGGCGCATGCGCCGCCGCCAGCGCGGTCCGCCAACCGGGCCAGCCCTTCCGCGCCAGCCACGCGGGGTCCTGCCATTCGGGCAGCTCCGGCGTCTTCGACAGGGCGTCGAGCGCCAGCTTGCGCACCTGCCGCGAGCCGAGGTTGGCGGCAGCGGGATAGACCGCCTCGGTCGCCGGAATCTCGCCGGCCCGTTCGGGCGGGAGGATATAGTCGGGGTGCGGGATCTGCACCTCCGATCCGAACCGCTCGGCCTTGCCGCTGACGACCCGCTTCGCTCCCGGCGGCAGGCTCCTGGCCAGGGAGTCGCCGTAGGTCTTGAAGTAGACGAGGTGGACATAGCCCGCCTCATCGAAGGCGCGCACCTTGTAGGGCACGCCCGGTTTGGCGGACGGGAAATGCCGGTCGATCTCGACCGAGAGGATAACGACCTCGCCTTCCAGGGCCTGGGTCGACAGGGTGCGGCGGCGCCGGATCAGGTTATGCGGCAGGGTGAACAGCACGTCGCGCACGTGCGGCCCCGCCACGCGCAGGACCGCGGGCCGAAGACGCGCCCCCACGCCCTTCAGCGTCTCGATATCAGCGAAGAGCGGAAACAGAATCTCCGGCCGCATGTTGATGACCATAGCGGCTGGCGCACCGGCCAAGGAGCGCCTATTTCAGCCGCCCCTGATCCTTATTGACGGACGGACGAAAGACCGTGGCCGAGGCCGACTCACGCCTGTCGAAACTGCGATACCGGGCGTGGCGCCGGGGCTTTCGCGAAGCGGACCTGATCCTGGGGCCGTTCGCGGACTCGCGTCTGGAAACGATGAATGAGGCCGAGCTGGACGCCTTCGAGGCGCTGCTCGAGGTGCCCGACCAGGATCTCTACGGCTGGATCATGGGTCGCGAGGCGCCGGAGCCGGGCCACGACGGGCCGGTGCTGGCCGCCGTCATCGCCTTCCGCGAAGAGGCGCGAACCGCGCTCGGTCCCGACAGGCTGGGCGGCTAGGCGTGAAGGACACGGATCGCATCGCCAAGGCTGAGGCTGGCCTGGAGCTGGCCGGAACGCCCGAGGGCTTCGACGCCCTGGTCGCCGCCGACCTGATGTGCGCGCGCGGCGGCGTGGCCCTGTTCGTCGCCCGGGACCTGCCGCGCGCCAACGCCTTCGCCGACAGCCTGGCCTTCTTCGGGCCCGAGATCGAGGTGGTGCGGCTGCCCGCCTGGGACTGCCTGCCCTACGACCGGGTCAGCCCTTCGCCCGCCGTGGCCGCCGAGCGGATGGCCACCCTGACGCGGCTGGCGCGCAGCAAGGCGAGCGAGGGGCCGTTGGTGGTGGTGACCACGGCCAATGCGGCGGTCCAGCGCACCCCGCCCCGCGAGGCCATGGAGCGCGCCGCCTGGTCGACCAAGGTCGGCTGGGTCGTCGACATTACCGAGCTGGAGCGGCATTTCGCCGTCAACGGCTACCAACGGGCCTCGACCGTCTCCGACCGAGGCGAGTTCGCCATCCGGGGCGGCGTGATCGACGTCTTCCCGCCGGGCGCCGAAGAGCCGGTGCGCCTCGACCTGTTCGGCGACACGCTGGAATCCATCCGGGCCTTCGATCCGGAGACTCAGCGCTCGACCCGACAGCTCACCGAGGTCGAGCTGCTGCCGGTGTCGGAGATCCTGCTGGACGCCGACACGGTCTCGCGGTTCCGCACGCGCTGGCTGGAGCGGTTCGGCGCGGGCGGCGACGATCCGATCTACAACGCCGTGTCCGAGGGCGTGCGCCGCCAGGGGCTGGAGCACTGGCTGCCGCTGCTGCACGAGCGGCTGGAGACGGTGTTCGACTATTTGCCCGGCGTGCCTGTGGTATTCGACCACCTGACGCATGAATCGCTTGCCGAACGTCATAAGCTGATCCTCGATCACTACGAGGCGCGCACGGCGCAGGCCGGTGGCGCGCTAAAGGAAGCGGTTCCCTACAAGCCGGTCGAACCGGCGCGCATGTACCTCTCGCCCGATGATGTCG
>NZ_JANJTL010000048.1 GCF_024711105.1 Brevundimonas sp.
TGGCTGATGAGCACCAGAGTTCGGTGTTCGACGCGCGTCGTCTCGAGCAGCATCTCCTCGGCGGCTGAATCGAGCGCGGCTGTGGGCTCATCGAGGATGAGGGTGTCGGCGCCGGTGCGCAGCATGGCCCGGGCCAGCGCCAGCCGCTGCCACTGGCCGCCGGACAGCTCACGGCCGCCGAGCTGCTGGCGAGACAGCTTGGCGTCCAGGCCCTCGGGCAGTTCCTGGAGCACCGGGTCGGCCAGCCCCGCCCTGGCCGCCTCTTCCAGGCGGTCGCGGTCGGACACGCGCAGGCCCTCGCCCATGGCGATGTTCTCGCCCGCGGTCAGCTGGTAGCGCTGGAAGGGCTGGAACAGCACCGCCGTGCGCGCGAACAGCGTTCCCGGCTCCCAGTCCTCCAGCGGCAGGCCGTCGAGCGTGATCCGGCCTGTCGTCGGCCGGTAGAGGCCGGTGAGCAGCTTCACCAGCGTCGTCTTGCCCGAGCCGTTGACGCCGACCACGCCCAGCTGGACGCCCGGCGGAATGTCGAGGGTCACCCCTTCCAGCGCCGGCCTGGACACGCCGGGGTACTGATAGCCGACGTTCTCCAGGCGATAGCCTTCGCCGGGGCGGGGCCCTTCGGTCGCGGTCCCGCGGGGCGGGCCCTCCGGCTCGTTCTCCAAGGCGTCCAGGTTCGAGAGGTAAAGCAGGTCCTCGTAGCCCCCGGTCATGATGGTCAGGAGCGAGTTGACCGTGTTCTGACCCTGTTTGAGCAGGGCGATGTACATGGTCATGGCCCCCAGGGTGATGCCCCCCAAGACGGTGACCCAGACCAGCCAGACCTTGCCGGCGAGAAAGAAGGCCGAGCCCAGCAGGATCAGCAGCGAACTGCTGACGGTGCGCCGGCCCTGCAGGCTCATGTCGCGCTCGAACAGGCGGGCGTACATGTCGGCGTGGCGAGCGTTGATCTGTACGTCGGCGCCCGAGTGGATGCGCTCGGCCGCCGCGCTGTCGCTCGTCAGCAGGCCCTCCAGATAGGCGCGTTGGCGCATCTCGGGCGTGCGGCCGGTGTAGAAGCGGAAGGACTCGTGGGAGAAGCGCAGCTCCGCGACGAACAGCGGCATGCCGCCGGCCAGGATCAGCAGCACGGCCCAGGGCGAGAAGGTCCACAGCACCGCGGCGAAGGTGAGCAGCGTCACCGTGTACTGGGCGCCGTCGAAGACCCGGTTGACCAGGCCGAAGGGACGCGAGGCGGCGTGCTGGCGCGCCAGAGCGATGCGTTGCTGGACCAGGGGCTGTTCGATGACCGCCAGGTCCATGCGAACGGTCTTGGCCTGAATCCGGCGCGTCACCGCATAGGTGAGCTCGGCCTGCAGCACCTTCTTCTGGAACACCTGGACGCGCCGGGCGGCGATGCTCAGGCCCAGCAGGCCGGTTTCGACGGAAACCCAGACCAGCGCCAGGTCGCGCTGGGCCAGATCACCGCCGATCGCGGCCAGAACGCTGTCGATCAGCAGCTTGCCGACATAGGCGATCAGCGCGGGCGAGACGGCGATGAACAGCGAGACCAGCCCGATCTGGACCGCCAGCCGCGGGCAGGTGCGCCAGACCAGTCCCAGGACCTGGCGGGCGTAGCGCCAGATGTCGCGCAGGCCGGGCGCGGGCACATGGTCGTGGTCTTGCGCCGCATCGGTCATGGCGCGGCTCGCCGGACTGGCGCCCTAGCCAACGACCTCGAGCCTGGCGCGGATCTTGGCGCGCTCCTGGGCGATGCGCTGTGACAGGACGTTGCCCTTGTGCGGGAACGGCTGCGTCGGCATGGGCCGGTTGAGGAAGGGCGCGAGCTTTTCGTAGCCCTCTCCCTCGCAGACATTGATGACCAGCAGGTCCTCGGGACGGTCCTTGAAATACTCCAGGACGCGTTTGACGTACTGATCATAGACCCAGGCGAACCGTTCCGGCACGAAGTTGTAGCAGCCGAAGACCGCCGAGCGGAGGAACTGACGCATCAGATAGTGCGTCTCCTCGTCGGGATCCTCCGCCTCCTTGAAGGCCGGACGGTTGAACCAGTGGTTCTGGCAGGAGCGCAGCCAGCTCTCGCGGTCCCGCACGGTCAGGATGAACTTGCTGCCGGGGTACTGCTGATCGAACATCTCGAAGAACGGAGCCACCGTGATGTCGGTCAGGCCGTCGTAGTACTTCAGCACCGTCAGGTCGTACTGGCCGTTGGTCAGCTCGGTGTAGGTGTCCTCGTCGATTGGATAGTGGGCGCAGTCGTAGCCCAAGACCTTCAGGGCCTTGGTGAGCGACCGGGTGCCCGTGCGCGACAGGCCCAGGCCGAACACCTTGGGCTTGTTCTTCTCCGTCGCCCCATAGACCCGACGGCCCGAGTTCTGGTCCAGCCATTCATCGAGGTCGGCGCGGGTGAAGGGCGGCTTCTCCTCGATGCCCATGCGGTCGAGCTCGCGCTCGGCATGTTCGGGCAAGGCCTCGATGAAGCTCTGGACTTCCTGGCTGGTCGCCGTCTCGGGCACCATGGCGCGTGCATAGTCGACCGCGAGCCGCGCGACCGAGAAATCGGTGACCTGGCAGTTGGGCTTGGGCCAGCCCTTCATGCTCATCGACAGCCGGCGGCCCTGGATTTCGGTCCGGCTGCGCAGCTCACGCAGGGCGTACTTGGCGAAGACGTGCCGATAGTACTGGAAATGGTCGTGCAGGATGTCGAAGTTGCGGAACTGCTTGCTCATCCTGAGCGGCTTCATGGCCAGGTTGCGCAGGCGCGATTCCGGGCGCAGCACGTACTTCATATCGTCGACCGGCGGCTCGATCGAGGCCATGCGCCGGACCAGGTCGATCCGGGTGATGTGCGCGCCACAATGGATCCGGCCGCGAAACAGGTCGGTGACGTAGGCGTCGATATAGGCCGCGTCGCAGCCCTCGATGAACTCGCGCATATCCTCGAGGATCAGGCAGTCGGCGTCGAGATAGAGCACGTAGTCGCAGTCGTGCTTGATCTGCAGCATCTGCTGCACGCATTCCGTGAAGGGGCGCACGTCGTCGATGATGTGCACCCGATCGGGCCGCACGTTCTCAAGCGCCAGTTCCAGGCCGATGTCGCGCGTGCGCTCATCGATTTGCCGGTAGACCAGGTCGATCTTCACCCGACTACTCCCCCCACTCGCAGGCGCGGTTCGCCGCGCCGGCCATCTGATCAAACAGCGCGGCGTTCTGGGCCGACAGCTCGGTCTTCCAGCGCATGTCCGGCCGAATTCGGCCGGCGTGCTGCTCGTAATAGATGCGGCCCCGCTCGCCGGGCTGGACCAGCGAGCCCTGGCCCTGGTGACGCGTGGCCAGGAACTGCGTGCCGTTGTTGCCGCCCAGCGGGTGATGCTCCCCGCCGGCGATATCCAGCATGTCCCGCGCGTAGACGAGGGCGCCGAACTCGCAAAGGCCGCGCATGACCCGCTCGGGCTCCGACGCCAGCTCTTCGTAGTGGACGACCCGCTTGGGGCCCTCGAAGGCGTCGAACAGCTCCTGGCAGGCCGCGACCTGGGTCAGCCAGCCCTCGACCAGCTCCACCACGGGCCGCTCGGGGTACTTTCGGATGCGCGAGTTGACCACCGCGCGCCCGTCCCGCAGCAGAAGGATGAGGTGCGGCGTCGCGCCCGCGGCGCGCGTTTCTGCGGCGCGCTGGACGATCCAGTCCGGCCGTTTCGTCGAATCCACGATGGTCGGCGCGCCGGTGTGGGAGGCCACGAGCGGATAGAGCGGCGTCTGACCGTTCCAGGTCAGGCCCGACCAGACCGGACAGTCGTCCCCGCACACCTTGCAGGCCCGCTTGCGCAGCGGCTTGCTCATGTCGCCCAGGTAACGCGCCTTGGCGCCCTCCCCGACGTAAAAGGCGCCCTGCGCCCGGCCCAGCAGCATGCCGAGCAGGGTCGAGCCCGAATGGCCCGCGCCACAGATCATGATTGCGCGCTCGAGCGCCACGCCGGCCTCGCGCGCGGCCATCACCCGCCCGGCCATCTCCGCCCCGTCAGCACCCGTTCCCCCCGTACGCAGGCCGCCCCGTCCGACTCTGACACGGCGCAATCCAGCAAGCCGTTTAGGCAGCAAGGACGGCGCCACGTCAATGCGACATCGGAACGCCGTTCACCTGATTTCCGGCGCGGCCCTTGGTGGCGGAAGTTGCGCGATTTTCCGACATTCGAAACCTGATGGGTCCCGCGGCGCTCAGGCCAGCGACGCCGTCTCGGCCTTTCGCTTCGAGAGCGCCTCGCGCGTGGTGGCGTGAAAGTCCACCCAGCCGAAGCCCAGAAGGTCATCGTACTGGTTCAGGCGAATGAAGGATTCAAACAGCTCCGAGATGGTCGTCCGATCCTTCCACCGCCGCTCGGGCAACTCCAGGCCGAACGGTCCGCTCATGTGGCCATTGAAGGTGACTTCGACCACATCGCCCTCGCGCGGCGGACGCATCGCGGGCACGGCCCAGAGGGTCGCCTGATTGACGAGTTGAAAGGCGTCATAGCCCTTCGCCGCGAGCTTGCTGACGAGGTCGAGGCTGGCCGCCTCGACCGATACGAAGTCAGGCATCCGCTCGTCCGCCACTAGCTGGTCCACGAAGACATCGTCGGCCCCCTCGATGTCGCATTTCACATAGTAGGGCACGCCGTGCGCATCGAAGAGGTCCGACAGGGTCAGGGTTTCGACCTGGATGGTCGTAAGCGCGTGGCCGCCCTTGCCCGCCCAGCTTTCCAGAACGCTGCTCCAGTCGTCCTTTTCCGGATTGACGTGAAAGGTGACGATGTCGCCCGACGTCTTCCACAGGGCTTTCTGGACCGCGGTGAACCGGCCGGCGCGCGTCTCCGACCTAAATCGCGACGCGGCGCTACGCACCAGTTCAGGATTGGCCTCGAGCGCGACGACCCGGAAGCCCTTGCGCAGATAGTAATCGCTGTCCTCTCCGCGATGCAGGCCGAGATCGAAAATGAGATTGCGGTCTGCTTGCACGGGAGGTCCGACTCTGAACTGGTCCCACGCTATAGGACCCAAACGCATCGGCGTGAACGCCCCATCGTTGACGGCTGCGCGCAGGCGCTTCAAGACCTGGCGGCGTCAATCCAAGGAAGTTCAATCTCATGGCTCACACGCCGACGCCTCGCGACCGCATCGACGAGTGGATCATCGATTGCACGCCCGGTCGGAGTTTCGTCGACATCGGCGGTATCGGTGTCGGAGCCGGCAACGAACGGACTTCTACCGCCGCCCTGGCCGGCGCAACCCGGGTCGCGCAAGCCGACATTCGTCCCATTGACTACTTCGAATGGGAAGGCTTCCGACAGATGCTTCGGTCTCGTGGCGTGGACTCCGTCGAGGAGTTCGACCGGATCGACATCCGCGACGCTGCCGCGCTGTCGCGGCTAGGCCAGTTCGACGTCGTTCACACGACCGGGATTTTCTACCACCTCCCGTCGCCGGCGGATGCGCTTTGGAACCTCCGGCGGGTGGCTCAAAGACACCTCATCACCAACACGGTGACCTTCCCCGGAGTCATCAGCAACGCCGAGGGAATCCTGCGACTGCCGGACGCGGGCGTCCTGTTCCTGCCGGCGCTGACAGATCAGGATCGGCGGGTCCTGAATCGGCACTATCAGGACAAGTTCGGCTGGACGATCGACCAGACGGCCCCTCCCCTGGACCGGCCCAACCCGGGCATGCCGTGGATCGAGAACGGCGAACTGACCTGCTGGCCCTATTGGTACCTCTATACCGACCACGCCTTCCGCAAGCTGCTGGAACTCTGCCGGTTCCGCGTGATCGACGAGTTCAAGTGGGAGGACCACACGCTCCAGGTCCTTTGTGAGGTGATCCCCTGACCTAGCTCGAGAGCCTGGCGAGGCTGGACGCCATGGCCCCGACGATGCCGCGCTCGAACATCAGGCCGGCGGGCGTACTGTAGGTCGCAGCGTCAAACCACACGTAATCCGCACTCGGCTTGGGGACGACGGCGACATCAATCCGGGGGTCGGTCGGCGCGGGGCCCTCAATATCCGCGAACCGGACCACCAGGAGCCGGAAAGCGCCCTGCCCCACGATGTCCTCCAGCGTTCCGGCCCACAGGTCCAGGTCGGCCGGATATCGCTGGTCGAGTACGAACAAGACGCTCGGCGAGGCGACGGCCTGGGCGAACGCCGTCACCCGCTCCCTGTAAAGATCGATCAGCCGGGATTTGTCGTTCTCAAGCCAGTACGGACCCAATTGGTGGTTCAGGAAGGCCCCGTAGGCCGGCAAGGTTAGGGCCTCCACGCCGGACGGCGTACGTGCGATCTTGTGCGCCGCCGGATCGAAGAGGTCGGAGAACCCATTGGCTATCAGCTTCGCGGGACCGTCGCCGTAGAAGACGCCGGCGGTGAAGGGACCGTCGACGACCCGATCAGCCAGGCCCCACCGCATCGCGACGTCGAATGGAATGCATTCCTGACCGAGGGGCACGATCGGGGCATGAAGGGCAGCGAAACGCCTCCGCGTCTGCTCGCCCCAGGCGCGGCGCTCGGCGATGGCGCGGCTGATCTCCAGACGTGCGCCGCGAGGCTGGATCCGATCGCTGACGGCCTGAGCCGCATCGGCAAGCCCCTCGCGCTCCAGAGCGTAAGCCAGTTGGGCCAGGACCGAGGCCGGACAGGACCGGAGAGTGGAGGCGACCCGCTTGGCTTCCATGAGGTGCGCCTGAACCTCGTCGAGGCGATGCGCCTGGCGGGCGGCGGCGGCCGACTGCGTCAAGGCCACCACGAGCGAGGCTCCGGTCGACCGCCGGCGCAGTTGCTCGGCCATCCGCATCGCATCGGCCAGGCGCCCGGCCTTCACCTCAGCGTCCACCGCTTCGGACAATTGCTGGATGGTGGGCTCGTCCCTCACGGGCGCTTCCCCATCCGTGCGACGAATGACGATGTTGAGGAACTGCGGCAGGACCTGAGCCTCGATGAAGCCCAGGCCGTTCACGGCGTCGCGCAGGCTATGCCGGCGATCTGGGCGCCAGATGCTGATGTCGCCGTCGTCGGACGGTTCCAGGTTCCACAGGTGCAGCGCGAAGTAGCTCGCCGCCGCCGCCCCGTTTATCGGCGAACGGATCAGGATCGCCCCTCCCGGCTTGAGCTGCGCGAGCAGATCACGAACCGTCTGGACCGGATCCGCAAAGGTGCTGAGGGAGCAATTCAGATAGGCGATGTCGAACAACAGCCCCTGGTTGAAGTCGGCCAGGCTCCTGAGGCTCGTCTGCATCGATCGGACAGGCGGCCCCTTCAGCCCCCTGAATTCGAAGACGTCGTTGAGATAGAGCGCAAACGGATCGACCGCGGTCACCTCGACAGACCGGCCGTCGATCTTCCACCCCATGCTGGCCGCCGGGCCCGATCCCAGGTCGAGCGCGCGCACGACCCCCTCGCCCTCCGGGACAAGCATGGCCAGGTCCTGCTCGACGGCGCGCTCGGGATCACACCACTCCAGAAGGATCTGGTGATGCGCCTCCAGTCCCGGCCCATTGCAGATCACGCCCGCCCAGAAGGCGACGTGGTTCTCCACGCCAGCCTCCCACGCCTCCTGAGGAGGCATGAGCGCCTGCGGCGGCAGCGACGGATCAATGGGCTGGGCGGACGACACGCGCGAAATCTAACAGGGGATGGCTGAGTCGGACGACGCCCGGTTCGGGCGCGAACCTAGTCGAAAATATCGAACAGGTCGAAGCCTCGCTTGCGGCGGGGGCGGCCGTGCTGGTCATAGTGACCGCGTTCGCCGTATTCGCCCCGTTCTCCGTGCTCACCACGCTCGCCGTAACCGTACTGCTGCGGAGGGGCCTGGCGAGGCGGCGGCGCGGACTGCGGATAGGCGGCCGGGCCCGGACCAGGCCCGGCGTCGTCGCGGCTGGCCTGCATCAGTTTCTCGAGTTCGCCGCGGTCGAGCCAGACGCCCCGGCACGTTGGGCACATGTCGAACTCGACCCCGTTACGGCTGACGGTCTGCATGGAGGCGTTGTCGTTCGGGCAAAGCAGCAAGGGCATTGTCGTCTCCTGAGGTCCTCCACCGCCTCCCACATGGCCCGGCCATGCTTGCGGCGCAAGCACGCCATGCCGGCGCCCTGATCGAACGCTGTCCTGCCGACGACAGGGGAGACAGCCATGCCGGGGGTCAGGGACCTGAAGGCGCTCGTCGCACGGCCCGAGGCGCGCCGATGGCTCGCCGGGCTGGCGGTCGTGGCCATCTGCCATCTCGTGGTCCTGACCTTGGTCGTCCCGACGGCGCGAACCGGACGGACCCAGATCGACGGCCGACCGATCCCGCCGATCTTCGTCGACATCACGCCGCGAGCGCGGCCGGCGCGCGCGCCGCCGATGACGGCTGAGGGCGCGGCCGGGCGCCCCTCCCCAGCCCCGCCCGTGGCGGTCCGACAGGCCGAATCGAGCGATGCGCCTGCTCTGGTCTCTCCGCTGCTGGTCGAGACGGCGCCGCTCGCCCCGTCGCGGCCGGGCCGGGTCATCCCGCGCTCCTGGCGGGAGCGCTGCGGCTTGCCGGCGGACGGACCGGTCAGCGACGCGGACTGGGCTGCCTGTCGGCAGCTGTTCATGGACGCCGCCGCCCCGCCCCCAGGGCCACCACGACGACGCGGCGCCCCCGCGCAGGACTTCGCGGCCCAGGGCGCGGCACGCATCGCCGCCTATGAGGCCCAGCGTGCGCCGACCCCCGTCGGCGGCGGGCTGGCGCGCCCGTCCAGCACGCCTGGCTCCAACTTCGGCATGGGCGCGATGGACGACAGCGTCATCTACGTCCAGGGCTCGCGGCCCCGTACCGGCGCCGAAGAGGACTAGCCGGATGGAAAAAGGCCCCGGACGTCGCCGTCCGGGGCCCATTCAGTTCGGTCTGATCGAGAGCCTTAGCCCTCGATCTCCGCGGCCACCTCGGCCGGCAGGGGCTCGACCGCCGATTCACGCGAGGCCGCCAGGGCCTCGTCGCGCTCGTGGGCGACCCGTTGCAGGCCACGCAGGTAGGAGCCCGTGCCCGCCGGGATGAGCCGGCCGACGATGACGTTCTCCTTGAGGCCTTCCAGGGTGTCGATCTTGCCGTTGACCGCGGCGTCGGTGAGGACGCGCGTGGTCTCCTGGAACGAGGCCGCCGAGACGAAGCTCTTGGTCTGGAGCGACGCCTTGGTGATGCCGAGCAGGACCGGCTGGACGGTGGCCGGACGGCCGCCGCGCTTCTCG
>NZ_JANJTL010000005.1 GCF_024711105.1 Brevundimonas sp.
GCTGGAGACGGTGTTCGACTATCTGCCCGACGACGCCGTCGTCCTGCTGGACGCGCAGGCCGAGGACGCCCGCGACGAGCGGCTGGCGATGATCGATGACGCCTACGAGACGCGCCGCGAGATGAGCAAGGGCAAGGGGCAGCCGGCCTATCACGCGCTGGAGCCGCGGGCGCTGTACCTGACCCGGGACGAATGGGCCGAGCGGCTGTCGAGCCGGCCGTGGCGCAAGTTCTCGCCTTTCCACAAGGACGGCCAGACCGTCATCGATCTCGGTGGCGTCCAGGGCCGGACCTTCGCCGCCGAGCGGGCGCAGGACAGTGTGAACCTGTTCGAGGCGGTGACCGCCCACGCCCAGGGCCTGCAGAAGGACGGCAAGCGCGTCCTGTTCGCCTCCTGGACTGAGGGGGCGTCCGAGCGGCTGGGCGCCATGCTGGCCGACCACGGACTGGGGGACACCAAGCTCGCCAGGGACTGGGCCAAGGCGCGTTCGGGCAAGGCGGACCAGCCGCAGCGGATTGTCCTGCCGGTCGAGCACGGCTTCGTCGCCGGCGACCTGGCGGTCATCTCCGAGACCGACATCCTCGGCGACCGGCTGGCGCGGCCGAGGAAGAAGCGTCGCGCCGCCAACTTCCTGGCCGAGGCCTCCGGCCTCAGCCCGGGCGATCTGGTCGTGCACATCGACCACGGCATCGGGCGCTACGACGGGCTCAAGACGCTGGAGGTGCAGGACGCGCCGCACGACTGCCTGGAGCTGCAGTATGCGGCCGAGGCCAAGCTCTATCTGCCGGTCGAGAACATCGACCTGCTGACCCGCTATGGCTCGGAGAGCGAGGGTGTGACCCTCGACCGGCTCGGCGGCGCGGCCTGGCAGGCGAGGAAGGCCAAGGCCAAGGCCCGGCTGCGCGACATGGCCGAAGGCCTCATTGCGCTGGCGGCCAAGCGGGCTCTGCGCACCGGCGAGGCGATCGATCCGCCGCGCGGCCTGTTCGACGAGTTCTGCGCCCGCTTCCCCTATGAGGAGACCGAGGACCAGCTCAACGCCATCGGCGACGTGCTGGGCGACCTGGCCAAGGGCCAGCCGATGGACCGGCTGATCTGCGGCGACGTCGGCTTCGGCAAGACCGAGGTGGCGCTGCGCGCCGCCTTCGTCAGCGCCATGAGCGGCAAGCAGGTCGCGGTCGTCTGCCCAACGACACTGCTGTCGCGCCAGCACTTCAAGACCTTCACCGATCGCTTCGCCGGCTGGCCGGTGAAGATCCGCCAGCTGTCGCGTATGGTCGGCGCCAAGGACGCGGCCGAGACGCGCGCGGGCCTCAAGGCCGGCGAGATCGACATCGTCGTCGGCACCCACGCGGTGCTTTCCGAACAGGTCGGTTTCAAGGACCTCGGCCTGGTGATCGTCGACGAGGAGCAGCACTTCGGCGTCAAGCACAAGGAGCGGCTGAAGGCGATGCGCGCCGACGTCCACATGCTGACCCTGACGGCGACGCCCATCCCGCGGACGCTGCAGCTGGCCCTGTCCGGCATCCGCGAGATGTCGATCATCGCCACCCCGCCGGTCGATCGCCTCGCGGTCCGGACCTACATCACGCCATTCGATCCGGTCACGGTGCGCGAAGCCCTGCTGCGCGAGAAGTACCGCGGCGGTCAGGCCTATTACGTCGCGCCGCGCCTGTCGGACCTGCCCGAGATCGAACGCTATCTGCGCGAGCAGGTGCCGGAGGTTAAGGTCGCCGTCGGCCACGGCCAGATGTCCGCGACCCAGCTGGAGGGCGTCATGGGCGCCTTCTACGAGGGCGAGTTCGATGTCCTGCTGTCGACGACCATCGTCGAGAGCGGGCTGGACGTGCCGGCGGCCAACACGCTGATCGTGCACCGCGCCGACATGTTCGGCCTGGCCCAGCTCTACCAGCTGCGCGGGCGCGTCGGCCGGTCCAAGGCGCGGGCTTTCGCTTACCTGACCACGCCGCCGAACAAGGCCCTGACCCTCGGCGCGGAGCGGCGCCTGCGCGTGCTGCAGTCGCTCGACAGCCTGGGCGCCGGCTTCCAGCTGGCCAGCCACGATCTCGACATCCGGGGCGGCGGCAACCTCTTGGGCGAGGAGCAGTCGGGCCACATCAAGGAGGTCGGCGTCGAGCTCTACCAGCAGATGCTGGAGGACGCCGTCCAGGCCCTGAAGTCCCAATCCGGCGAGGAGCTGGAGGACGCGCGCGGCTGGTCGCCCCAGATCAACGCCGGGGCGGCGGTGCTCATTCCCGAGGAGTATGTGCCGGATCTCAACGTGCGGCTGGCGCTTTATCGCCGCCTGTCCGAGGCCGAGAAGCTGGAGGACCGCGAATCCCTGGCCGCTGAGCTGATCGACCGCTTCGGCCCGCTGCCGCCAGAGGCCGCGCAGCTGCTCAAGGTCGTGGGCGTGAAGGGCCTGTGCCGCCAGGCCAACGTCGCCAAGATCGATGTGGGGCCCAAGGGCGCGGTCGTGGCCTTCCGCAACGATGTCTTTTCAAATCCTCCGGGGCTGGTCCAGCTGATCCAGTCGGGCGGCGGGTCCTGGAAGGTGCGACCGGACCAGAAGATCGTGATCAAGGGCGACTGGCCGACGGCGCAGGACCGGCTGGAGGCGGCGGAACGGATCGTGGGCCGGCTGGCGAAGGTGGCCTTCGCAGCCTAGGCGGTCGGCGTGCGCGCATTCAGGGCGGCCCGTTCCAGGAGAGACACCGGGCTCTCGGTCGGCATCCGCTCGGCCTCGCCGATGTCGAACTCCACCACGAAGGGCGTCTTGTCTTCGCCGGCGTGGAAGGCCGTGCAGCCGATGACGGCCGCGATGCGTTCGCTGACCAGCCTGGCCTGACCCAGCCGCGTGGCGGGCAGAGCGAGAGCGAAGGTCTCTGGCGACAGCCGGGCTGCGGTGTCCTCGGCACGAACCAGGCGTGAGATCATGGCGCCGATCTGGGGCATGGCCCGATCGACCCAGCCGCCCTTGCGCGCCTCGGCGACGGCGCCGCGGTCAGCCACGCGAAGCACGCAGACCGACAGCGGGCGGGCCCTGACGCTCGACGCGTGCGACAGCCGCGCGAGATGCGCAGCGAAAAGCTCTCGCGTGAACAGGCCGGTCGTCGGATCCATGAGGCCCGAGTGGCGCGCCTTTTCGAGCGCCTCCCGAACCTGATTGTGCCGGCGGAAGGCGTCAGAGAGGGCGAGCACCCGGTCAGCGGTCTCTTCGACCGGCGCGTCCGGAGAGGCGATGTCGGCGACGCCTCGGTTGAAGACCTCCGACAGGTTCATCTCCGCGTCGGAGCGGACATAGAGCACGACGGGCAGGTGGTAGAGGCGCGTGTTGCGCTTGATGCCCGAGGCGATCGACAAGGCCTCCGCCCGCTTCTCGCCGCCCCAGAGCAGGACGGCGTCGAACTCGCGTTCGTGCAGGTAGTCGAAGGCCGTATAGGGCGTGAGCGCGGCTGTCAGCTCAACCTGGCGCTGTTCCAGGACGTTCGACAGGGCGAGGAAGCGCGGATCCGGCTCGCCGACCGCCAAGACGCGGCTCGGCCCGCGCGCCGTGTCGATGGCGAGCTGCTGGCCGCGTTCCTCGAAGGTCTGACGGCGGAGCTCCAGTTCCTCGCCGGTGACGGCCGCGCGCCCCAGCTGTCCGCGGCGCAGGGCCGCCTGCGCGGGTTGCACGGGCGGCGCCATGAGCAGGTCCGCGGCGGGCGCCGGGCCGCCAAGGGCCAGGACCGGAAGGCGCCGCGCGCCCGCAGCGCCTTTGAGTCGCCCTACGGTTTGCGGGTCACCGACTCTGGCGTCGACAATCACCGCCTCGATCTCCAGGTCGGCCACGGCGCGCTCGCCGGTCTCGACGGTGCGAGCCGTAACCGTGCCCCAGCCGAGCGGGTCCAGGCCATCGGCGAGAGGACCGGCAAGGTCGTCCTCGGCGGCGAGGAGAAGAACGCGGGCGCGTGGCTGCACGGAAGAAGGAACCCTGGAAGGCGCGAAGCAGGACGAGTCAGGTCTTACGTGATCCGGTAAGCAAAGGGTATCGAAGGCGACGCTCTTGATCGCGGCGACGAATGGGTCGATGGCGCAGGTGATGAAGTCTGAACCGCAGCGACGCATCGGGCCGCGACGGGTGTTGGGCGTGCTGGGTCGCGCCTTCGGTCGCCTGTGGGGCCGGGACGTCATGCTCTATGTGGGCGGGGTGTCTTTCTTCGCCCTCCTGGCGGTCTTCCCGGCCGTGGCGTTGCTGATCACCTTCTACAAGGTCGTCCTCAATCTCGGGTTCGGGATCGAACAGGCGGCGGCCCTGGCCGACGTCGTGCCCCGCGGCGCCCGCAGCCTCTTCCGCGAGGAGATCGTGCGCCTGACCGAGGCGCCGGTTCGGGCCGTCTCGGCCCAGAGCGCCCTGGCCCTGGTCATCGGCGCCTATGCGGCGCACCGGGGCTTCAAGGCTGTGCTGGCGGGCCTGACCTTCATTCACGACGAGACGGACCACCACGGGTTCCTGCGCTTCAACCTCCTCGCCTTCGTCGTGGCGATCTGCGCCTTCGCCCTGTTCACGGCCGTATCGGGGGCCGTGCTGACCATTCGGCTGATGCATGAAACCACGACCCACGAACCGTTTGAGGGCACCGGCCTGGACACGGAATGGTTGTGGGCGTGCCTCGGCCTGATGGCGGGGCTGACCCTGCTTTATCGGTTCGCCATGTCGCATTCGCGCAAGGTGCCCTGGCGGGCCTCCATTGGCGGCGGCGTCGCCGCGGCGGGGCTGTCGATCTTTGCGTCCTGGGCCTGCGCCTACTACGTGAACGAGGTGGTCGAACTGGGCGCGACCTACGGCTCGGTGGGCGCGGTCGTGGTGTTCCTGATCTGGCTGAGCTGGAATGTGAACGCAGTCTTCTTTGGGGGGGCGCTCGCGACCGAGATCGAGATCGCCCTGCGCGAATACCGGCGCGCCAATCCGGCTGCGAAGGCGACGGACGAAGCCGACCTCAGCCTGTCGGAGCCGAAGCACTTCTGGTAACGCGGAAGGCGAGCACGCCGTCCCGCTCCTCCGTCGAAATCAGCTCATGCCCGGTTTGGGCCAGGAAGTGCGGCACGTCGATCCGGGCCATGGGATCGGTCGCCAGCAATTCGATCTCGTCACCGGGCGCCGCCTCGCGCAGCGCCCGGCCGAGTTTCAGCGTCGGCGTGGGGCAGCGATGGCCCCGCGCGTCGATGGTCCGCATCAGCCGCCGTTGACGCCGACCACCCGGTCGACCGAGCCGGTCGTGACCGAGTGATAGAGCGGCCGGGCCTGGGCGTAGATGCGCCGGGCGATCGGCTGGCCCCAGTCGCCTTCCTCCATCAGGGCGGTGAACAGGGGCAGGACGAACTTGCGCCGGCCCATGCCGAGCAGGAAGCGCTCGAGCGACGGCAGGGCGGGCTCATAGCGGTTCTCGATGGCGATCATCAGCCAGGCGAAAAGCACCTCGGAGTTTCCGGCCCTCGAGAGGCCGAGCCCGTCGTCGAGCGCCGCCAGCTGGGCGGCTGTCATCTCGTCAGGCAGGGCGCCGAGGAAGTGCTGGCGTTCCTGCGTCGTCCAGTCGCCCCATGCCGCGGGAATGACCCCAGAGGCCGCGAACGCATCGGCCGCCTGGCCGACGATGGCGAAGGCCGGCGAAACCGGCTCGATGGCGTTCGATGGAATGCCCGGTTGGTAGATCCACTCCTCCAACATCAGCCGCTGTTCCAGGGCGGCGTCTCCGCGGATCAGATTCGCGCGGATATCGGCGAGGAAGCCCTCGGTCGTCATGGGCTGGAATGCGTTCCGGTCGAAATAGGAGCGCAGCCAGGCGTCGAATCGCTCGCGGCCGGCGATCCGTTCGATCGTCCGCAGGAACAATGCGCCTTTTTCATAGGCGATGTCGGTCAGGCCCTCGTCGGGATCGCGGCCGTCCAGGTTGATATGCAGACGGGTGTCCTCGGCCGGCAGGTCAGCGAGGGTGGCCTGGAGGTCGCGCCAGCCCAGAGCCTGGAGCATCAGTGCGCGCTCCTCGCCGTAGACGGCCTCCATGATGCGGTTCTCGAAATAGGTGGTGAAGCCCTCGTTGAGCCAGAAGTCGGCCCAGGTGGCGTTGGTGACCAGATTACCGGACCAGCTATGCGCCAGCTCATGGGCCACCAGCGAAACCAGCGACCGATCGCCCGCAATGATGGTGGGCGTGGCGAACGTCAGGCGAGGGTTCTCCATGCCGCCAAAGGGGAAGGACGGCGGCAGGATCAGCAGGTCGTACCGGCCCCAGCGGTAGTCGCCATAAAGTCCCTCGGCCTCGACCACCATGCGCTCGAGATCGACGAACTCCTCGGACGAGGCCTCCAGCATCTCAGCCTCGGTGTAGACGCCGGTGCGGGGGCCCACGCCGGCGAATTCGATGTCCCCGACGGCCAGGGCGATCAGATAGGGCGGCACCGGCCGGTCCATGCGGAACCGGTAGGCGCGCCCGTCCGAGGCAGGCTCGCCCTCAGGCGTCAGCATCTCGGCGCTCATCACTGCGCGCAGACCCTCGGGCGCGACGATGCGGGCGGAATAGGTTTGGCGGATGCCCGGGCTGTCCTGGGTCGGGACCCAGGTGCGGGTCAGGATCGCCTGGCCCTGACTGAACAGATAGGGCTGATCGCCGCCGGCGGTTTGTGACGGGCTGAGCCACTGGAGCGCCGCCGCGTCCGGGCTGGTCTCGTAGTCAATCTCGATCTGGCTGGCGCCCGGGGTCAGGCCGATGATCAGGGGCTGGCCGAGATGATCAACGGCCTCGCCGAGGCGCCACTGGAGGGGTCCGGTTTCGGACCGCACCGCGCGGATGTTGAGGCCGCGCACGTCCAGGACGATCTCGTCCGCGCCGGGCGCCGTGCGAATGTCGAGGGTGGCCGTGCCCGAGAGCACGCGGCGCTGGAAGTCCGCCGTCAGGTCCAGGTCCACATGGGTCACCCGCGCCTCGTTGGGTCGCGCGAAGGAATGGACATCCTGAACCAGCTGGACCATCGGCGCCTCCGGGGCGGCGGGCGAGGGCGCTTCGCCCATGACTGAGGAACAGGCGCCGAGCGAAGCGGCGGCGAGGACGGCGGCGAGGGTGCGATACATGACTGGGGCCCGGTCCGTTGAAACTCGGCGGGCTTTGTAGGCGCGCCGGACGCCGGGGGAAAGCGGGAGTGGCGCGCGCGGGCGTTCAGCGCTAATCGCGGTCCATGACCATCGACGTTTCAGGCCTCACCCAGCTCGGCTCAGGCATCCGCGGATTCGACAACCCGGACGAGGCCGTGCTGGAGCGCGCGCCTAACCCTCAGCGGGATGCGCTGTATCTGGCGCGGTTCACGGCGCCGGAGTTCACCTCGCTGTGCCCGGTGACCGGCCAGCCGGACTTCGCGCATCTGGTCGTGGACTATGCGCCCGACGAATGGCTCATTGAATCCAAGAGTTTCAAGCTGTTCCTTCAGAGCTTCCGTAATCATGGAGCCTTCCACGAGGACTGCACTGTGATGATCGGCCGGCGCATGGTCGAGACGGCCAGGCCGCGCTGGCTGCGCATCGCGGGCTACTGGTATCCGCGCGGCGGCATTCCGATTGACGTCTTCTGGCAGACCGGTCCGGCGCCGGAGGGTCTGTGGGTCCCGGACCCCGGCGTGCCGAGTTACCGCGGGCGGGGATGAGACACCCCGGCGCGCTGCCCCTCGAGCGGTGGGGGCGCGATCTTCTTGGACGCGTGCAGGCGGCGGCGGATCGCAGCCAAGCCGGACGCTACGCCTTCGAGTTCCTGATGTTCGGCCTGAAACAGGGCTGGGCCTGCCTGTTCGGCGGGCTGATGCTGGCCCTGCTGCTGGGCACGCATTTCTGGTGGCCGGAAGCCGCCCCGCTGGCGCGGTACGACTTCCTGGTCATCGGCGCGATCCTGATCCAGGCAGCCATGCTGGCCTTTCGGCTGGAGAGCCTGGACGAGGCCCGGGTCATCCTGCTGTTCCACGTCGCCGGGACGGTGATGGAGCTGTTCAAGACGGCCGCCGGCTCGTGGATCTATCCGGAGCCGAGCCTGCTGCGCATCGGCGAGTTGCCGCTGTTTTCGGGATTCATGTACGCGGCGGTCGGCAGCTACATCGCGCGCATCTGGCGCATCTTCGAGATGCGCTTCACCCACTATCCGCCGCTATGGACGACATGGCTGCTGGCGGCGGCCATCTATATGAACTTCTTCGCGCACCACTGGATCTGGGATTTTCGCTGGCTGCTGTTCGCGGCGACCTTCCTGCTGTTCTGGCGGACGCGCTTCTGGTTCACGCCGGACCGGGTACGGCGCTGGATGCCCGTGCCCTTGGGCTTCTTCCTGGTGGCGCTGTTCATCTGGCTCGCCGAGAACATCGGCACCTATTCCCAGGCCTGGCTCTATCCCGGCCAGGAGGACGGCTGGAGCCCGGTGTCGCTCGCCAAGCTCGGCAGCTGGTTCCTGCTGATGATCATCAGCGTGGTGTTGGTCAGCCTGGTCAATCGGCCGGAGGCGGAACGTAGTTCCGGCTGAACAGCCTCATCCCCCACCGGAAGCGCACGCCCTCCGGCGAGCCGCCGTCGATCCTCTGAACGCGCGCCCGCTCCAGCGACCTCAGCACGCCCTCGACGATGCCGTCGATGTTTTCAGGGTCCCGGTACACATCGGCGGAAGCCAGTGTTCCTTCCGCCGAGGCAACGCATTCGAACATGATGACCGGCTCGACATTGAACTCGGGATAGTCTCGCCCTTCCCACTCGCTCAAGTCGGGTCTCACGACCCAGCGCAAACCGGCCTCGCTCGGATGGTAGCTGTCGGGCAACAGCCGGGGCGGCCAGTAGCCGAAACGGATGGTGTAGCCGAACGTCCGGCCGGCGACCGGCCCCCCGTCCGTGGATCTGACGATGACACGGTCCATGACCTGGACGGCCACTTCTCCAAACCGGAAGCCAGCCGGATCTTCCTCGATCGGCGTGCAACGGACACGACCGTTGGCCTGGGAGGTGCAGGACAATCGCGCCAGACCTCGACGATGTCCGGCCCGCCAGGCGACCGGCGGATACAGTTGGGCGACCCGCTCGATCGAAGGTCGGCGCTCCCATTCCAGACCGACCTGGTCGAGGGGAGGCGGAAGTTCCGGCGATGTCTGGGCCAGCGCCGGCGCCGCGACCGTCAACAGCGCGAAGGCGATTGAAATCAGGCGCATGTCCATGCCCTCCGTGACGCGCGAAAGGTAGTGGACAAGGGGGCGATCAGTCCAGTCGGCTGACGATCTCCGCCATGTCCGGCCGAGGACGTTCCAGCGGCGGCTCGGCCAGGGTCCCCAGGTGGACGAAGCCGGCGACCTGTTCACCCGCTTCGAGGCCGAGCAACGGACGGGCCGCTGGGTCGTAGCTGTACCAGTCTGTGATCCAGCTGGCCGAGAAGCCGAACGCCGCGGCCGCGTGAGACAGGTTCATGCAGACGGCGCCGGCGGACAGCTGCTGCTCCCAGACCGGCACCTTGTGACCTTCGACCGGGCGGGACACGACGAGCACGGAGACCGGCGGGTTGGCGAGTTTGGCCAGGACGTTTGCAGCCTTGGCCGGATCGGCCTGTCCCTCCGCCAATGGCCGCAAGGCCGCGACCAGTCTGGACTTGGCTTCACCCTCGATGATCACGAAACGCCAGGGAAAGAGCTTGCCGTGGTCGGGCGTGCGGGCCGCCACTTCGAGGATACGCGCGAGCTGGTCGGCGGCCGGGCCAGGAGCCGCGAGAGACTGTGCGGGCGCGGACCGCCGCCGGGCCAGCCGATCGAGGAAGTCCCCGTCCGCGACGGGGAGGGGGAGAGCGCCGCCGAATTCGTTCACAGATGCACCTGACCTTGGTCCTCGTCCTCGATCACCGGCCTCAAGAGAAAACCGGTATCGACCGTGCCCAGCCGATAGCTGGATTCGAAGTCCGTCAGCCGTTCCTCGTCCGCGGTGATGATCTCTTCCAGCCTCTGGGGATCATCTGTGGCGAACAGCTGCTGGCAGATCTGGGCGTCGGCGAACTCGGCCATGGCCTCGGTTAGGAGCGCCCGCACCATGAGGGTCGCCTCGAGCGACGGCTGGCCGTCCATCGTGGCCTGGATGTTGAGCTCCTCGGTCGAGCCGGAGCTGCACAGCCGGCCGTTGGTAAGGCTGACGCGCTCGGCGACGATCACGCGGATCGCGGGCGCGTCGCTCATCAAGAACATGCCGCTCTGCACCAGTGTCCCGTCGGGGGCCTGACGGAGCATGTAGAGACTCTCGCAATCGCGGGTCTGGTCGCTCCAGTTCTCGCACCACACGGCTTCTTCGCGGGCGAGGCCGAGAACCTCCTCGTCGGTCAGCGGCCGCTCCTGGGCCAACGCCGGCGCCGTGGCGAGAGAGGCGGCGGCGGCAAGACAGGACAATCTGGACATGGCGTGCAAGTTAGGGGGCTCGCCGCCGCCCCGCCACCCGAAAGCCGAGCATGACCGACGAACCCGACTGGCTGACAACCGACAAGCCGACCCCGTGGGAGCGCGGCCCGGCGCAAAGCCTGTTCGAAAATCCCTGGATGGAGATGATCGCTCAGCAGGCCGTGGCGCCCACGGGGCGCGAGGTCGACTACGCCTGGGTGCATTTCCGCAATGTCGGGGTGGGGGTCCTGCCGATCCACGACGACGGCACGGTCGTGCTGGTCGGTCAGCAGCGGTTCACCCTGGCCAATTTCTCCTGGGAGATGCCGGAAGGCGGCGCGCCTCTGGAAGAGGACCCGTTCGAGGGTGTGAAGCGCGAACTGGCCGAGGAGGCTCGGCTCAGGGCCGGGGTCTGGCGACCGGCCTTGTCGATGGAGCTGTCCAACTCCATCACAGACGAGCGGGCGATGACCTGGCTGGCTTGGGATCTGAGCGCCTGCGAGGGAGAACTCGACGGCACCGAGGTGCTGGTGCTGGCGCGCGTGCCGTTCCAGGAGTTGCTGGCCGCCATCGGGCGCGGACAGGTCAGGGACGCCATGACGGTGGCGACGGCCTACAAGGCGCACCACATGGCGGTGACGGGCGAACTGCCGCCCAAACTGGCCAGGGCCATGCTAGGTTAGGGCAAGAGGGAGACGACCATGGGCGCCGCGATCGAGACGCTGAAACCCAGAGACGGACTGTGGCCGCGCTTGCAGGCGGAGGCGGCCGAGGCCGCGCGCGCCGAGCCGGCTCTGGGCAGCCTGCTGCACGCCGTGATTCTGTCGCACTCGGACCTCGCCGCGGCCCTGTCCTTCCAGCTGGCGAGAAAGCTCGGCGACGCGGAGCTCGGCGCGATGGCGCTTCGCGAGGTCTGCGACGAGGCCTTCGCCTCGGACCCGGCCATCGTCGCGGCGGCCGAGGCCGACCTGCAGGCGGTGCTCGAGCGCGACCCGGCAGCGAAGCAGGCGTTGCAGCCGTTCCTGTTCTTCAAGGGCTTTCAGGCGCTGCAGTCCTATCGCGTCGCGGGCTGGCTGTGGCGGGAGGGACGGACGACCCTGGCCATGTACCTGCAGAGCCGGGTCTCGGAGCTGTTTCAGGTGGACATCCATCCGGCGGCCAGGATCGGCGCGGGTGTGTTCCTCGACCACGGTACCGGCATCGTCATCGGCGAGACGGCGACGGTCGGCGACGACGTGTCCATGCTGCATGCGGTGACGCTCGGCGGCACGGGCGCCCAGCGCGGCGACCGCCACCCCAAGATCGGCAAGGGCGTCCTGCTCGGCGCGGGCGCAAAGGTGCTCGGCAACATCACGATCGGCGACTACGCCAAGGTGGCCTCGGGCTCGGTCGTGCTGAAGCCGGTCGCCCCGCACTGCACGGTCGCGGGCGTGCCCGCGCGGGTGGTGAACTGCCCCGCCGTTCCCGATCCGGCGCGTACGATGGACCACACCCTGGCGGACGCCGTCTACGACTTCTCGATCTGAGGGTTGGCCTGACGGGGCGACGCCGCTAGGGTCCGCGCCAATCAGACAAGCCGAGGCCCGCCCGTGGAAGAGACCGACATCAAGCGCATCGAGATGTACCTGAAGCGCGCCTTCACCAACGGCGCGATCAACGTCAAGGCGCGTCCCAAGCAGAAGGATTCCGCCGAGGTCTACATCGGCGACGAGTTCATCGGCGTCGTCTATCAGGACGAGGACGAGGACGGCTCCTTCACCTTCAACATGGCGATCCTGGCCGAAGACCTGCCCTAAGGCTCAGGGCCGAAAGCAAAAGGGCCGGCGTCTCGCGACGCCGGCCCTTCGCATGTCTGGAGCCTGTCCTCAGCGCGAGCCGAAGATGGCGTCCACGATCTTGGAGAAGAAACCCTTCTCTTCCTTCTTGGCGTAGCTTGGCGTCGAGCTGGCCGGAGCGGCGGGAGCGCTCGGCGCGGCCGCTGCCGGAGCGGCCGGCTTCGGAGCGGCCGCCTTGGGACGAGCCGGCGCCTTGGCGGCAGGTTTCTTTGCGGCTGCCTTGGGCGCGGCTTTCGCAGCCGCCTTCGGCGCCGCCGACTTCGCGGCGGCCTTGGGAGCCGCCGTCTTGGTCGCTGCGGGCGACTTTGCAGCCGTCGTCTTGGCCGCTGCGGGCTTCTTCGCGGCCGCCGTCTTCGTCGCCGACGCCGGCTTGGCCGCGGCCTTGGCCGTAGCGGGCGCTTTCGCCTTCGCGGCCGTCTTGGGCTTGGCGGCGGATGACGCGTTGGCCGCAGCCGCGGGCTTGGACGCGGCGGGCTTGGCAGCCGCAGGTTTGGATGAAGTGGACTTCGCCGGACTCTTGGCCATGTTGTCGCCGACCCCTGGGATGTATGTGCGGATCCTGAACCCGGCGCGATCGCCCCGGAGAATCGCCAGCATAACGAGTCTTACCGAATGTCCGAGTCCGCCGTCCAGATTATCGCACGTGGTTCGCGCAAACTGGCCGAGGCGGCCGCCGACCGCATCGACGCTGATGTCCTGCTGGAGGGCGCCACCTATTCCATCCTTGAGGAGGATGAGGCGAAAGACGTCTGGCGCATCGACGGCTTTCCCACGACCTCGTCTGAGGCCGACGGCATGGCCCGCATCCTGCGCAACGGCGGGCTGGAGGTCGTCGTCGAGGACCTGATGGACGCGGACTGGATCGCCATGTCCTTGTCGGGCCTGCCGCCGGTAAGGGCGGGGCGGTTCTTCGTCTATGGGGCTCATGATCGCGGCAAGGTCCCCTCGGACACCGTGAACCTGCGGATCGAAGCGGGCGCGGCCTTCGGCACCGGCCACCATGGTACGACCGTCGGCTGCCTGGAGGCCTTCGACGAGGTGCTCGCCGCCGGATCGCCGGGCAGGGTGCTCGACGTCGGCACGGGCACGGGCGTGCTCGGCATCGCCGCCTCGGTCACCGGCACGCCGGTCGTCGTCGGCACCGACATCGACGAGCCCTCGGTGCGCATCGCCGCCGAGAACGCCGAGATCAACGGCGCCGCCATCACCGTCGTCGAGGACGGCGACCTGAGCCATGCCGAGGTGACGCGCCACGCGCCCTATGATCTGGTGTTCGCCAACATCCTGGCTGCGCCGCTGATCCATCTGTCGGCGCCGATCCATCGCGTCCTGAGACCGGACGGCCACGCGATCCTGTCGGGGCTCTTGCGATCCCAAGAGGATGAGGTGGCGACCGCCTACACCGCGCTGGGCTTTACGGTCGAGCGGGTGATCCACCACGACGCGTGGAGCGCGCTGCTGCTCAGGCGTGGTTAAGGCCGGAACCCGACGCTAGCGGAGCCGTTCGACTGCCGAGACCGCAGTGGGGCGCCGCCATGAGCGACCAGGATCCCTTCCATCAGGAAACGACGCGGACGACGATCGTCGAACCGGACCCGCTGGCTCGGCCGGGCGCCGCGGCCGTGGGCACGCAGGAGACGGTGATCACCGATCGACAGCCAAACCAGACGGCCTGGTGGATCGCGGGGATCGTGGCCGTGCTCGCGATCGTGGCGGTCCTGTGGATGGTGCTGGCCACCACCGGGGAACCGGGCGTCGATCCGGACGAGGTCCAGGACGCGATCGCCGACGCCCGCCTTCAAGGCCAGTTGGAAGGCGCGCAGGACAGCGTCGCGGCAGCGGCCGCGGCGGCGGATCGCGCCGCTGAAAGCGCGGCCCGCAGCGCCGCCGATGCGGTCCGTGACCCGCCGGTTGTGGTTGTCAGTCCGCCGGCGCCCTCGAACCCGCCGCCCGCCGACGACGTTGAAGTCGTGGTCGAAACCCCGCCGGCTCAGTAGCGGCCTTCCAGCCGCGCCTGGCCGGGGCTAAACCTCGGCCATGCGCCAGACCTTCGAAGAAGCCACCGACCGATCCTTCGCTTCGCGCCACCTGCCGAGGCTTCGCGCCCAGTTGGAGGCGCAGGGGCTGGACGGGTTCGTCATCCCGCACGAGGACGAGCACCAGAACGAATATCTGCCCGCCGCCAATGACCGGCTGGCCTGGCTGACGGGTTTCACCGGCTCGGCGGGCGCAGCCGTGGTGCTGAAGGACCGGGCGGCGGTCTTCGTCGACGGCCGCTATACGCTTCAGGTCCGCGACCAAGTGGACGAGGCGCACTTCGAGATCCTCGATCTTGTCGAGGGCGGGCCCCCGGCGTTCATCGAGGGTGCGGCCAAGGGCGCGGTGATCGGCTACGACCCGAAGCTCCACAGTCCGCAGGCGCTGGATCATCTGAAGCGCGCGGCCGCTAAGGCCGGGGCGACGCTGAAGCCGGTCGACGCCAATCCGCTGGACGCCGCGTGGGGCGACGAGCGCCCCGCCCAGCCGACGGCGCCGGTCGTGCCGCACTCCGAGCAGTACGCAGGCGAATCCAGCGAGTCGAAGCGTCGGCGCGTCGGCGAGAGCCTGAAGCCGCTCGACGCGGAAGCCGCCGTCCTGACCGCGCCGGCCTCCATCGCATGGCTGTTCAACGTTCGGGGCGGGGATGTCATCCGCACGCCGCTGCCGATCGGCCAGGCCATCCTCGACAGCGACGGTCATGCGCGCCTGTTCCTCGACCCGGCCAAGGTCACTGACGAACTGCCCGGCTGGCTAGGCAACGAGGTGGCGCTGCAGCCGACCGAGGCGCTCCCGGCGGCGCTCGATGCGCTTAAGGGCAAGAAGGTTCTGCTCGACCCGGCCCAGTCCTCGGCCTGGTACTTCGACCGGCTGGCCGCGGCCGGCGCGACGGTCGTGCGGGGTATGGATCCATGCACCCTGCCGCGCGCGGCCAAGAACGCGACCGAGGTCGAGGGCACCCGCCAGGCCCACATTCGTGACGGTGCGGCCCTGTCGCGCTTCCTGCACTGGGTGGCGACCGAGGCCCAAGAGACCCTGCCGGACGAGGCCGAGGTCGTGCGCGTCCTTGAGAGCTTTCGTGACCAGGCGCCCGGCCTGCAGGACCTCAGCTTCGACACCATCGCCGGCGCCGGGCCCAACGGAGCGCTGCCCCACTATCGGCCCGTGACCCGGACCATCCGGCGGGTCGAGAAGGGATCATTGCTGCTGGTCGACGGCGGTGGCCAGTACCTCGACGGCACGACCGACGTGACCCGGACGATGGCGATCGGCGAGCCGACGTCCGAACAGCGGGACCGGTTCACGCGCGTGCTGAAGGGCCACATCGCCCTGTCACGCATTCGCTTCCCGGCGGGGACAACTGGACATCAGCTCGACGCGCTCGCGCGCGTGCCGATGTGGATGGCCGGTCTCGACTACGATCACGGCACCGGCCACGGGGTGGGCAGCTACCTCGGCGTCCACGAGGGTCCGCAGCGCATCGCCAAGGCGGTGAACACCCAGGCCCTGCTGCCCGGCATGATCGTCTCCAACGAGCCTGGCTACTACAAGGGCGGCCACTGGGGCATCCGCATCGAGAACCTCCAGGTGGTGACCGAAGCCTCGGACATCCCCGGCGGCGAACGCCCCATGCTGGGCTTCGAGACCCTGACCATGGCGCCGATCGATCGCCGCCTGATCGAGGTCGGGCTGCTCGACCCCGTCGAACGGGCGTGGGTGGACGACTACCACGCAAAAGTCCTGGCCAAGGTCGGGCCGCTGGTCGACGGCGAGGCCGGCGCCTGGCTGGAGCAGGCGTGCGCGCCGCTGTAGTCGGCCTGGCCCTGCTGGTCGCCGCGCCCGCGACGGCACAGGACCGGCTGCCGCGCGAAGTGCTGGACGTCATTCCTCCGTCAGAGAGGGTGACCGGCGGGCGGGGCGACATGCGCATCGTGCAGCGCGCCTGCCGCGTGGGGCCGACCCACTGGGCGCGCCGGCGTATCGTCGAGATCGCGGCGCAGGAATGGGCGGTCTTCGGCTTCCAGACCTTTGACGCTCGCCCCACCGAGACGCGGATGCTGCCGGAAGGCGTGGTGGCCGACAGCGTGAACCCAACCTTGCCTGCGCCGCGCCAAGCTCGGCACGGGGTTCGCTTCGGCGCCTGGGAGAGCGAGGCACGGATGGACGCCTCGGTCGCCGGCTACTGGTCCTCCACGCCGGACGGCGAGGAGATCGTGCGACGCCAGAACCGCGCCTGGCGCGACGGCGACGGGGAAACCTTCTGGGTCGAGCCCTGGTCGGCGGCCTTCGTCAGCTGGGTCATGTGCGAGGCGGGTCTGGGCGAGATGGGGCAGTTCCGGCGCGACATCGGCCACTGGCGCTATATCGACCAGGCCATCGAGGCGCGCGACGGCCAGGCGCCAGACGCCGCCTTCGTCGCCTATGACCCCGGCGAGCGGCCGATCGCGCCAGGTGACCTGCTGTGCAACGCACGGGCAGGTACGCGCTACCGGACCCTGGCCGACCGTCGAGCCGAGCAGGGCAGGCGCGCCGCCAGTCACTGCGACATCGTCGTGCGGGTCGACGCCGAGGCACGGACGGCGGCAGTCATCGGCGGCAATGTGGTCAACGGGGTCAGCCTTACAATCTTGCCTCTGACCGCCGGGCCGGATGGTGTTCTTCGGCCCGTCGGACCCGACGATCTCGAAGGCGCCCGCTCCATCTTCGCGCACCTCAGCCTCAGGGCCGATCCCGTGGAGGACCTGGCGCTCGACGGAACCCAGGCGATCCGCGCGCTCACGTCGCGCTGAACCTTACGAAGGTTTCACTGGCGTCCTCCTCGGCCAATGTTAGTAGTGGTTACTACTAGCAATGAGGATCGTGGATGGACGCCGAACGCGCCTTGGCCACCTTGGGCTTCACCGAGACCGAGGCCGGCCTCTATTGCCAGCTGCTGCGCGGAGGCCCAGCGACCGGTTATCGACTGGCGCGGGCTGTCGGAAAGGCGCCGGCCAATGTCTATCAGGCGCTCGCCGCTCTCTCGCAGAAGGGGGCGGTGCTCACCGACGAGGGCGAGCCCAAGACCTTCCGCGCCGCACGTCCGGACGAGGTCCTGGCCGCGTTAGCCAGCGGGTTCGAGACGCGCCGCTCGGCGGCCGAGGACGCCCTTGCGCGGCTCCAACCCGCGCCCGCCGACGATCGCGTCTACGGGCTTAAGAGCCCCACCCAGGTGCTTGAGCGGGCGCGGGCGATGATCGCCGGGGTGTCCGAGATCCTGCTGTTCGACCTCTTTCCCGAGCCG
>NZ_JANJTL010000028.1 GCF_024711105.1 Brevundimonas sp.
TATTCCACGTGCGCCGTGTTGATCGTGATGCCGCGCGCCTTCTCTTCCGGCGCGGCGTCGATGTCCGCATAGTTCATCGCCTTGGCGCCGCCGGCCTTGGCCAGCGTCATCGTGATCGCCGCCGTCAGCGTCGTCTTGCCATGGTCAACGTGACCGATCGTGCCGATGTTGCAGTGCGGCTTGGTGCGTTCGAACTTTTCCTTGGCCATTCTCTTCTCTCCGTCCCCCAAAAGGGGTCCTCAGTTGGGGGTGGTTGTTAGGCGTACTTCTTGATGACTTCGTCGGCGACGTGCTGCGGCACGGGCTCGTAGTGGCTGTACTGCATGGTGAACTGGGCGCGGCCTTGCGACATGCCGCGCAGGTTGTTCACGTAGCCGAACATGTTGGCCAGCGGCACGAAGGCGTTCACGACGGTCGCGTTGCCGCGGACGTCCTGGCCCTGGATCATGCCCCGGCGGCTGTTCAGGTCGCCGATGACCGAGCCCAGATACTCTTCCGGGGTCACGACCTCGACGGCCATGATCGGCTCGAGCAGCTTGGGCGCGCCCTGCGTGCGCAGCTCCTTGAAGGCCGCGCGCGAGGCGATTTCGAAGGCCAGCACCGAGGAGTCGACGTCGTGGAAGGCGCCGTCGATCAGCGTGGCCTTGAAGTCGATGACCGGGAAGCCGGCGAGCAGGCCGTTGTCCTTGGCCGACTCCAGGCCCTTCTGGACGCCCGGGATGTACTCCTTGGGCACCGCGCCGCCGACGATGGAGCTTTCGAAGATGAAGCCCGAACCCGGCTCGCCCGGCTCGAACTTCAGCTTCACGCGGGCGAACTGGCCCGTGCCGCCGGTCTGCTTCTTGTGGGTGTAGTCGATCTCGGCCGGCTTACCGAGGCTCTCGCGGTAGGCCACCTGCGGCGCGCCGATGTTGGCCTCAACCTTGTAGGTGCGCTTCAGGATGTCGATCTTGATGTCGAGGTGCAGCTCGCCCATCCCCTTGAGGATGGTCTGGCCGGACTCGTGGTCCGTCGAGACGGTGAAGGACGGGTCCTCCGACGCCAGCTTGGCCAGGGCCACGCCCAGCTTCTCCTGGTCCGCCTTGGACTTCGGCTCGACCGCGATCTCGATGACCGGGGCGGGGAATTCCATGCGCTCCAGGATGACCGGCGACTTGATCGGATCGCACAGGGTGTCGCCCGTGCGGGTGTCCTTCAGCCCGGCCAGGGCGACGATGTCGCCGGCGTAGGCTTCCTTGATGTCTTCGCGGTCGTTGGCGTGCATCAGCAGCATGCGGCCGACGCGTTCCTTCTTGTCGCGGGTCGAGTTCAACAGGCCCATGCCGGTCTCGAGCTTGCCCGAGTAGATGCGGCAGAAGGTCAGCGAACCGACGAACGGGTCGTCCATGATCTTGAAGGCCAGGACCGACAGCGGCTCGTCATCCGAAGCGTGGCGAACCACCTCGGCGTCGGTCTTGAAGTCGATGCCCTTGGGCGGCGGGATGTCGAGCGGGCTCGGCAGATAGTCGACGACGGCGTCGAGCAGGGGCTGCACGCCCTTGTTCTTGAAGGCCGAGCCGCAGAGGATCGGATACCAGGCGCCGTCGAGCACGGCCTTGCGGATGCAGCGCTTCAGCACCTCTTCCGACGGCTCCTCGCCGCCGAGGTAGGCTTCCATGGCCTCGTCGTCCATTTCGACGGCGTTCTCGACCAGGTAGTTGCGCAGCTCCTCGGCCTTGGCCTTGAGCTCTTCCGGAATCTCGATGTCGCGGTACTTGGCGCCCAATGCGTCGTCGTCCCAGACCACGCCCTTCATGCGGACGAGGTCGACCAGGCCCTTCAGCGAGGACTCGGCGCCGATCGGGAACTGGATCGGCACGGCCTTGACGCCCAGGCGCTCACGGATCGTGCGCAGGCACATGTCGAAGTCGGCGCCGATCTTGTCCATCTTATTGACGAAGACGATCCGCGGAACGTTGTACTTGTCGGCCTGGCGCCAGACGGTTTCGGTCTGGGGCTCCACGCCCTGGTTGCCGTCCAGCACGGCCACCGCGCCGTCCAGCACGCGCAGCGAACGTTCGACCTCGATGGTGAAGTCCACGTGGCCAGGCGTGTCGATGATGTTCAGGCGCTTGCCGTTCCAGATGGCGGTGGTCGCGGCCGAGGTGATCGTGATGCCCCGCTCCTGCTCCTGGGTCATCCAGTCCATGGTCGCGGCGCCGTCATGGACTTCGCCGATCTTGTGGGACTTGCCGGTGTAGAAGAGGATCCGCTCGGTCGTCGTCGTCTTGCCGGCATCGATGTGGGCCATGATGCCGAAGTTGCGGTAGTCCTCGATCTTGTGCGTGCGGGGCATTGCTGAACTCGGGTGCGGCCGGGGAGAGGCCTTAGGCGTCGGGGGGCTTCAAAAGCGCGCGGGCGGTCTATCGCAAACCGCCCGCCCTTGAAAGCAACGAATGGAGGGCGGGAGCCCTTACCAGCGGTAGTGAGAGAACGCCCGGTTGGCCTCGGCCATCTTGTGGGTGTCCTCGCGTTTCTTGACCGCGGCGCCGCGGTTGTTGGCGGCGTCCAGAAGCTCGCCCGCGAGCATCACGGTCATGGTGTTCTCACCGCGGTTGCGCGCGGCGTTGATCAGCCAGCGGATGGCCAGGGCGCGGCGGCGGTCCGGACGGACCTCGACGGGCACCTGGTAGGTCGCGCCGCCGACCCGGCGGGAGCGGACCTCGACGGCCGGCGAGACGTTTTCCAGCGCGGTGTGGAAGGTCTCGAGCGCGTTCGACTCGCGGCGCTTGGCTTCCAGGATGTCGAAGGCGCCGTAGACGATGTTTTCGGCCACGGCCTTTTTGCCCTCGTACATCACGTAGTTCATGAACTTGGTGACGACGAGATCTCCGAACTTCGGATCCGGAAGGACTTCACGCTTCTCTGCGCGGCGACGACGGGACATGGGTGACTACCTGTCTTGAATATCTGCTGAGGGGCGCTGGGCTTACTTCGGACGCTTGGCGCCGTAGAGCGAACGGCGCTGACGGCGGTCCTTGACGCCTTGCGTGTCGAGCACGCCGCGCAGGATGTGGTAGCGAACGCCCGGAAGGTCCTTCACGCGGCCGCCGCGGATCAGGACCACGGAGTGCTCCTGAAGGTTGTGGCCTTCGCCGGGGATGTAGCACACCGCTTCCACGCCGGACTTGGCGAGGCGGACCTTGGCGACCTTACGCAGCGCCGAGTTCGGCTTCTTCGGGGTCGTCGTATAGACGCGGGTGCAGACGCCGCGCTTCTGGGGGCAACCCTCCAGGGCGGGAACCTTGTTGCGGACGGGCTTGGGCTGGCGCGGCTTGCGGATCAGCTGGTTGATCGTAGGCATTCGAACTTCGTCTCTTCTACCTGGGGAGGCGTGTGCCTTTCGGCCGGAGCGCCTCGTGAGCCTTCTTTTTGAACGGCCCGAAGGGGCCGCCCGGGTTATTCCGAGACGAAGACCGGGACCTCAAACGCAAAAGCCGGAACGCGCGCTCTGGACGTTCCGGCGGGCACAGCCCGTACGCTCGATTGTCACGATCTCGAAGGGTGACGAGTCACCCGCCTCGAAGGTGCGCGGCTTCTACGCGGAAGGGGGCGCAAGGTCAAGCGAGGCCGGGGTTCGGGTCGAAAGGGGCCGGGTCGGGGTCAGCTGTTTGCGTCCCTTGAGCCACGGATCAGACCTTCCCGATCGTCATCCCGGTCGAAGCGCAGCGTAGAGCCGGGACAAGGGTCGGAGCGGCGCGCTTGTCCCGGACAACCGCTGCGCGGCTTCCGGGATGACAAGAAGGGGGAGCTCACCCGGCCCCAAAGCGGACAGTCCGAGAGTCCGCTTTCGACCCTTAACAGACGTGTAGTGGACCGCTCGCTGCTCGATATAAGGGACCCCATGCCCTGCCCCAAAATGCGGATTTAAGGCTCCCGCACTCTTTTGGACGACAACCTGACCTAATGGAGACCATCTGATGAGCATCGACAGCGCCTTGATCGTTCGCAAGGCCGACCTGCCCACGGCGGCCCAGTTGACCGCCGACATTGCGGAAACTGGCGTAGCCGTGGCCTTCCCAGCGGATTTCGCTCTCGACCAGAACGTAGCGGGCTGGGTGCCGGTGACTGTCGATGGTGAGCCGAGCGGCTTCAATTACGGTGTCCAGCCGCTGGCAGAGATCGACCCAGCCGAACTGCCGACGGGCGTGGCCGAGGCCGGGGACACCTTGTTGGCCTTTGGCGGAAAAGGCTCACTGTCCGCCGAGACGGTCACCCTCATACACCAGGTCATGGGACGACGTTATCGGGCTTGGCTGTTGATTGAGGATGAACTGCTGCCTCCGGAAGACAGCTGGGGGGCGGGCGCCTCGCTCGATGACATACATGTCGATCGGCGCGGCTCTCCGGCGAAACTAGCCGGGGATGTCGAGGCTTACGTGGCCCAGCACTTTCCGCCCATAACACGGGACCCGCACGCCAGGACGAAGGACCTACTGAAACAGCTGGTTCTCCCGATCCTCATCTTCGCCGCGCTCGGCGGCTTCTACCTTTGGTCCCAGCTTACATAGTGCTCTCTAGTTCCAACTCCGACGGCGCCGTCGGCTACAGCCATACCCCCACGAGCATGACGCTTGAAGTTCCAGAGGTTGAGGTGCGTCGCCAACCTCACCGCCGTGGGTCGCGGCAGAGTCCGCTTTCCACCCATAGCGGACATCCAGAACGGCCGCACTTGGGTCTTGCAACCAACCGTCGAAGGGTCGGCGGCGGGGCTGCCACCCTCCCCGGCGGAGGCCCCGCCTTCACCGACTTCACCTTCGCTTTTTCCACCGAAACTCACCCAAATCGGAGCCGGATTCACCGAGTTCACCGAGGCCGCCGTCGCGGCGGCGCGGGGGCCGCGCCAAGGGCCAGCGCGCGCGCGGAGCCGACCGGAAGGTGGTCGCCCCCCCCTATCCGCGCCGATAGAACTCGGCCTGTTTGTCGAACATGACGCTGTAGCCGCCGCGCGCGGCCATGAGCTCGGCGTGCGTGCCATCCTCGACCATCCGGCCCCGCGACAGCACGACGATGCGGTCGGCGGGGCGCA
>NZ_JANJTL010000037.1 GCF_024711105.1 Brevundimonas sp.
CGTGATGAGCGGCTACTCGCTCGCCCACGCGGTGATGATGATGATCCCCGAGGCGTGGGAGTCGCACACGCTGATGGACGAGAAGCGCCGCGCCTTCTACGAATACCACGCGGCGATGATGGAGCCGTGGGACGGCCCCGCAGCGGTGGCCTTCACCGACGGCCGCCAGATCGGCGCGACGCTCGACCGCAACGGCCTGCGTCCGGCGCGCTACCTCGTGACCGACGACGACCTCGTGGTGATGGCGTCGGAATCGGGCGTGCTGCCGATCCCCGGTCGTCGGGTAGGTTCGACTATCTGCGCGACATCGCCCACGACTACGCCTTCTGCGTCTGGGCGGCCCAGCGGGGATGGGAACAGTCGGCCTGACCCCGAACTGGCGGGACCGGGCGGATCGGCCTATCTAGGGCCGCGATGCGTCTGGTTCTGTCCTTCCTGATGGCCCTGTCCGCCGTCGCCGTGCTTCTGCTCGGCGCCGCGCCGGCCTCGGCCATGGACGGCGGCTGTCATGAGAGCGTGGCGACCGCAGGCGGCGACCACGGCGGCGGGCACGAGGCCCCCGCCACGACCGACAGCCAGATGATGCACTGCTGTATCGCCTGCACGCCTCAGGCAGGCATGCCCGTGGCGACGCCCGCAAGGCTTGCGCTCGCCGCGCCTGTCGCCGCCCGACCGTTCGACCGGCTCGGACGCTCGACCGCGCCGGAACCCGACCCTCCACGAAGCTGAAGGCGACCGCGGCCACCCCGCGCCCTCTCCTTTCAGCTTCCAACGGAGACGCCAGTCATGGCTCGACCTTTCACGCACGTCCTGCTCGTCGGGACCGTTCTCGCCTGGCCGCTCGCGGCCCAGGCCCAGGATCACGGCGGCCACGCCGGACATCACCCGCCCGCCGAGTCGCCGCCGGCCACCGGTCACGACGACCACGCCCATCACCAGACCCAGCCCGCTGACGACCACGCCGGGCACGACATGGGCAGCCACGCCATGACCGGCGCGCTCGGGTCGCATCCGATGAGTCGCGAGGCCTCAGGCACCAGCTGGCAACCCGACGCGGCCCACCACGGCGGTGTGCATCGCCAGGCCGGCGACTGGACCCTGATGGGACACGCCGAGCTCAACCTAGTTCACACGGACCAGTCCGGCCCGCGCGGCGACGCCATGACCTTCGTGGCCGGGATGATCATGGGCTCGGCCCGCCGCGACTTCGACAACGGCTCGACTCTGAACCTGCGCGCCATGCTCAGCCCGGATCCCCTCATGGGCGACGAAGGCTATCCGCTGCTGCTCGCGGCCGGAGAGACGGCGGACGGCGTCCACCCGCTGATCGACCGCCAGCACCCGCACGACCTCTTTATGGAGCTGTCGGCCAGCTACGCCTGGCGTCTGTCGGAGCGCGACAGCGTCTTCATCTACGGCGGCCTGCCCGGAGAGCCGGCCTTTGGCCCGCCCGCCTTCATGCACCGCCCGGCGGCCATCGCCTCGCCCGAGGCGCCGATCACCCACCACTGGCTGGATTCGACCCACATCACCTTCGGGGTGCTGACCGCCGGATGGATCCATGACGGCTTCAAGCTGGAGGCCTCGACCTTCCGCGGGCGCGAGCCGGACGAGGAGCGCTACGACATCGAGACCGACGAGCTCGACAGCTGGTCCGTCCGCGCCTCGTGGAATCCGACGCCGAACTGGGCCCTACAGGTCAGCCGCGCCGACGTCACCTCACCCGAACAGCTCGAGCCCGACGAGGACGAGGTCCGCTGGTCCGCCAGCGCGCTCTACAGCGCCCCCCTCATGGACGGCGACTGGAGCCTGACCGCCGCCTTCGGCCGCAAGATCGACGATCACGACGTGGCCCGCGACGCCTGGCTGCTGGAGGCCTCGGCCTCGCCCGACGGCCGCTGGACGGCCTTCTCCCGCATCGAGCGGATCGAGACGGCCGAGCTGGAGCATTCCCACGGCGGCGGCCACGGCCCGACCTACACGGTGGGGCGCGCCACCGTGGGGCTGGTGCGCGACTTCCGCCTGAACGACACGACGACGGTCGGGCTTGGCGGGTCCTGGGCCTTCAACTTCGTTCCGGACGCGCTTGAGCCGGACTACGGCGGCGATCCCCACGGCGGCCTGGTCTTCGTGCGGCTGCGCATCCAGTAGCGAAGCGGTCCCGCTCCATGCCAGAACGGCTCCAGCCCCCGGCCCGGCGCCGCAGGCTGGAGCCGACCATGCCCCCTGCTGTCCTGCGTGACGCCACGCCTGACGACATGACCCCGGTGGCCGCCCTTTACGCCCGCGAGGTGCTGGAAGGGACCGCGACGTTCGAGGAGACGCCACCTACGCCGGCGGTCATGCGCGAGCGTCTGGAGGGTGTGCGCCGCCACGGCCTGCCCTGGCTCGTCTCGGAGCAGGACGGCCAGGTCGTCGCCTGGGCCTATGCCTCGCCGTTCCGACCGCGAGCGGCCTACCGCTACGCGGTCGAGAGCTCGATCTACGTCGCCGAGGGGTTCCAGGGCCGCGGGCTCGGCTCCGCGCTGATGCGCGAGGTGATCGCGCGCTGCCGGGCGCTGGGCCTGCGCCAGATGATCGCCGCCGTCTCCAACGACGCGAGCCGCGCCTCTATCGACCTGCATCTAAGGCTGGGGTTTCGCGAGGTCGGGACCTATCGCAAGGTCGGCTGGAAGTTCGGCCGCTGGCTGGACGTCACCCTGCTGCAGCTCGCGCTGGCGGACGAGGCCTCGCCCCCAGGCGTCCCCGGACTGGACCTCGCATGAGCCCCAGCGCGCGCCTCAACCGCATCTCGACCTGGCTCCACAAGTGGATCGGCCTGGTCGTGGCCGTGCAGGTCGTCTTCTGGGTGCTCGGCGGGCTGATCATGGTGGCCCTGCCGATCGAACGGGTGCGCGGCGAACATCGCGCCGCCGAGCTCGAACCCGCGGCCCTGGACGTCGCCTCGGCCGTTTCGCTCGATCAGGCGGTGGCGGCCGCGGGCGGCCAGGCCATTCAGGCCACGCTGGCCGCCACGCCTCGCGGAGCGGTCTGGACGGTGACCCCGCCCGAGGGGGCGCCCGTGCGGCTGTCGGCGGGGAGCGGCCGTCCCCTGCCGCCCATGGAGCCCGACGAAGCCTCCCGGCTGGCGGCGTTGCAGTACGCCGGCCCGGGCCAGCCGGTCGGTTCTGAGCTTCTGCCGCAGGCCCCGCGCGAGACCGGGCGGGAGGGGCCGCTATGGCGCGTGGACTTCGACGACCCGGAATCCACCCGCTTCTATCTTGACCCTGAGACGGGCGCCGTCGTTAGCCGACGGTCAGACCTTTGGTCCTTCTTTGACCTGATGTGGCGGTTGCACATTCTGGACTTCGACACGGGCGAGAACATCAACAGCTGGTGGCTGCTGCTGATCGCGGGGGTGACCGTGGTCCTCGTGGTGACTGGCCTCATCCTGCTCTGGATCCGGATCGGGCGGGATATTCAGGCGCGTCGGCGCCGTGTCAGTGCTTCGGAAGACGCGGCGGCGGCTCCCTGAGCCACGGCGCGAGTCTCAGCCGGCTCGGCGGATGGTCGGTCAGCCGTTCCTTGCGAAAGCGCGCGGCGAACGCCACGACGGCGCGGATGGTTTGGTCATCGAAGGGCTTGGTCACCGCGCCTATCGCGCCGGAGAAACCGTCGGGAATCTGCTCGGGATTGGCGGTCAGGAACACCACGGCGGCCTCGTAACGCTCGATCAGCCCGCGCGCGATCAACGGGCCGGTGCTCCCGTCCCGAAGATTGATGTCGACCAGCGCCACGTCCGGCGGAAACCGCTCCGCCATCGCGGCCGCCTCGACCGCGTCCATGGCGCAGCCCACCACGAAGTGCCCGGCTTCGGTCAGCACGTGTTCGAGCTCCATGGCGAGAATCGCCTGGTCCTCGACCACCAGAATGCGAAGCGGATCTGTCAGCCCCCCGCCTCCCCATTTAAAAACACTATACCGCACAAAGAGGTGCGAGGTTGCGTCCGCTACCGGACCAACCTTAACGCTTGCCGAAGCGGTTTGGTTCGGTGACGTTGCGGAAATCTTCTCGGGGCGAGGAATCAGACGCATGGGCGCCGGGCTTCACGCCAGACCAGACGATGCGGACGCGCGCCTTGTCGGCGTGCTGCGGCTGCTGAATGCGCTCATCGGCATCCGGCTGCGCAGCGTGTCGGACCCTGAAAGTCGGCGCCACCTCAACTGGCTGAACGACATCATCGCGGCGGTGGGACTGCTCAGCCAGAGGCTGGCGACGGGCCGCCTGACAGACTTCACGGCCTACCTCGCCTCGGCGGTCGAATTCTGGAGCCGTGGTGACGCAGACCGCCAGATCACCCTCACTGCGCCGAGCCAGCCGGTGTCCCTCGGTGACCTTCGCGCCGCGTGTCTGGCTATCATCGCTCACGAACTGATCGGGGCGGCCGTGGCCCGCCCCAGGCGCCCGGACGGCGTCGGCGAAGTGTCCGTGCGGATCGAGCAGTCATCGCACGAGGTCCGGTTGACCGTGGAGGGAGACGGCGGAGAAGTCACCGAAGCCACAGAGGAAAGCCTGGAACTGGTTCGGGGCCTGGCCGAGCACCTCGGAGGCTCTATCGAGGTCACCGCCAACGGGCGTCGCAGCATCTGCGTGATCCTCTCGGCTGAACGGGCCCGCGCGCCGCGTCACTGAGCCGCCGCTAAAGCTTCCTTTACCGTGATCAGGCCCTTGTGACCCCCTGAGTTCAGGGGACCGGGCAATGGACTTCAAGCCGGACAGCATTCTCGTCGGCGACTGCATCGAGCAGCTGAAGACCTTGCCGGACAGGTCGGTCGATCTGGTCTTCGCCGACCCGCCCTACAACCTCCAGCTCGGCGGCGAGCTGCTGCGCCCGGACAACTCCAGGGTCGACGCCGTCGACGACGAGTGGGACCAGTTCGAGAGCTTCCAGGCCTATGACCGCTTCACCCGCGAGTGGCTGACCGAGTGCCGCCGCGTCCTCAAGGACGAGGGCGCCATCTGGGTGATCGGCAGCTATCACAACATCTTCAGACTCGGCGTCGCCATGCAGGACCTCGGCTTCTGGGTCCTGAACGACATCATCTGGCGCAAGGCCAACCCGATGCCGAACTTCAAGGGCACGCGCTTCACCAATGCGCACGAGACCCTGGTCTGGGCGGCCAAGAGGCGCGAGCAGAAGCGCTACACCTTCAACTACGACGCGCTGAAGGCCTTCAACGAAGACGTCCAGATGCGCTCGGACTGGCACCTGGCGCTGTGCACCGGCGATGAGCGCTTGAAGGACGCGGAGGGGAACAAGGCGCACCCGACGCAGAAACCCGAGGCCCTGCTGCACCGCGTGCTGCTGGCCTCGTCCAAGCCCGGCGACATCGTGCTGGATCCCTTCTTCGGCACCGGCACCACCGGCGCCGCCGCCCGCCGTCTGGGCCGCCACTACATCGGCATCGAGCGCGAGGAGGGTTACGCCCGTCTCGCCGAACAGCGCATCAAGGCCATCGTGCCGGTCGCGCCCGAAGACCTGCAGGTCATGGGTTCCAAGAAGGCCGAGCCCCGCGTCGCCTTCGGCTCCCTGGTCGAGGCCGGCCTGCTGCGCCCCGGCGACCGCCTGTTCTGCCCGAAAGGCGAGCGCGAGGCCCGCGTCCGCGCCGACGGCTCCCTGATCGCCGGCGAGTTCACCGGCTCGATCCACAAGCTCGGCGCCATCCTCGAGAACGCCCCGGCCTGCAACGGCTGGACCTACTGGCGCTTCAAGTCCGACCGCGGCCTGCAGCCGATCGACGTGTTGAGGGCGCAGGTGCGGGCGGGGATGCAGTAGGCGCCGCCAGCCGCGCCGCCTTCAGGAAGACACTCGGCATCACCGAGAGGTCGCGGGTCCAGACCGCGTCCTCGAAATCGCTGCTCTCGGCCGTCCACACCTCCAGCGTCAGGGCGAAGTGGGTGAAGACGTGCTCGATCTCGCCGACGCGCTTCCAGTCCGCCGCCGCTGGGGCTTCGGCCAACACGTCCGGCCGTTCGCCTGACCAGTCGGTGGTCGGCAAGCCCAGCATGCCGCCGAGCAGTCCTTTCGCCGGCCGACGTACGAGCGCCACCTCCTCGCCGCGCCTCAGCACGTATGCCGCGCCATAGCGCCTCGGCCGAACGGCCTTGGGCGCCTTGCGCGGAAAGCTCTCCTGCATCCCCAGCGCCCGCGCCTCGCACCATGCGGACACGGGACAGCGGTCGCACAGCGGCGCCTTCGGTCGGCAGACCAAGGCGCCCAGGTCCATCATCGCCTGCGCCCAGTCGCCCGGCCGCTCCGGACTGGTCAGGCCCTCGGCCAGCTGCGTCAGTTCGAGCTTGGCCTTCGGCAACGGCGTCTCGACGGCGAACAGGCGCGACACCGCCCGCTCGACATTGCCGTCCACCACGGTCGCGGGCCGATCGAAGGCGATCGCCGCCACGGCCGCCGCCGTATAGGGGCCGACGCCCGGAAGCGCCCGCAGACCCGCCTCGGTGTCTGGAAACACCCCGCCATGCTCAGCAGCCACCGCGCGCGCGCAGGCCAGCAGGTTACGGGCGCGGGCGTAGTAGCCGAGCCCCGCCCAGGCGGCCATGACCTCCTCGTCCGGCGCCGCGGCCAGGTCCGACACCGTCGGCCAACGCCTCAGGAACTCCAGCCAGTAGGGCGTCGCGTGTGGGACGGTCGTCTGCTGGAGCATCACCTCCGACAGCCAGACCGCATAGGGATCGGGGCGCGCGCCTCGCACCCGCCAGGGCAGCTCACGCGGCGCGGAATCGTACCAACGGAGAAGGGCGGTTCGAAGCGCGGCGGCGTCCATCGAGGAGCGTCCCGCCGCGTTCGTCAGCGGCCTAGTTTAGCCGCGTGGCCAGCTGGCTGACAGCCTGGTCGACCAGCGGGTCCTCGCCGCCGGCGGCTAGGCGGGCGGCCAGAATGCGTTCGGCGGCGGCCACGGCCCGGTCGGCGGCGGCGGCCTTCACCTCGGCCGCGGCCTGGGCCTCGGCCTGGGCGATGCGGCGCTCGGCCATGGCTTCACGACGCGCGATGCTCTCGGCCAGCTTCTCCTCGGCCTCGGCCTCGAGACGCTTGGCCTCCTGCTCGGCGGCTTCCAGCATGGCCTTGGCCTGGGCCTCGGCCTGCTCGCGCTGGGCCTTGAGGTCGGCCAGCATGGCCTGGGCTTCGGCGCGCAAGCGCTCGGCTTCGTCGAGGTTGGCCTTGATGGCCTCGGCCTTGGTGTCGAGCGCCTTGGCGACCAGGGCGGGCACCTTGGCCACGACCACAATCACGAAGAACAGGATCAGACCGACGGCGACCCAGAGCTCGGCGTTGGCCAGGTCGTAGAGGTGGGGGTTGAAGAATTCCATCAGGCGGCTCCCTTGGCCGCGTTCAGCTCAGCCGCGGAGGCGGCCTTGCCGGTCAGTTTCTCGACGATGGCCTGGGTGGTGTCCGACGCGACGGCGTCGACCTGGGCCATGGCCTTGTCGCGCATGGCGGCGATGCGGCCCTCGGCCTCACCCACGCGCTCGGCGAGGCGGGCTTCCTGCTCGGCCTGGCGGCGGGCGACGTCCTCGGCCACGCGAGCCTTGGCGGCGCCGGCCGTGCGGCGGGCGGTCGCCCGCGCCTCGGCCAGTTCCGCCTGGGCGGCTTCGGCCTGGCCTTGCGCCTCGGCCTGGACCGACCGGGCGTCGGAGACGGCCTGGGAGATGGTCTGTTCGCGCTCGTCGAACACCCGGCGCATGCGCGGGGCGAAGATCTTGGCGATCAGCAGGTAGAGAGCGACGAACAGGAAGACCAGATAGACGATCTGGCCGCCCCAGTGCTGGAACTCGAATTGCGGCAGGCCGCCGCCGGAGCCGTGCTCGGCCTCGGTCGAAGCGTGCGTTTCGCCCGGAGCGCCGTGGGCGTCCGAAGCGACGGGAGCGTGAGGATCAGCCATCGTTCTCTATGTCAGCAAGGCATGAAGGCGGCCGGATGGGTCCGGCCGCCAACCGTCCGGATTACGAGATCCAGATCAGGATGCCCATGACGAAGGCCAGGATGCCCAGGGCTTCGGCAAGGGCGGCGCCCACGAACAGGTTACCGACCTGCGAGGCGGCCGCCGACGGGTTGCGCAGGGCGCCCGAGACGAAGTTGCCGAAGATGTTGCCGACGCCGATGCCGGCGCCGATCATGCCCGACATCGCGATGCCGGCGCCGATGAGCTTGGCGGCTTCTGCTTCCATGGTTCTCTAAGTCCTAGTTGAGGTTGGGTTGGAAGGGACGGACTGGGCGGGCCTTAGTGGCCGTGGCCCAGGTTGACCACATCGTTGAGGTAGATGCAGGTCAGAACGGCGAAGACGAAGGCCTGCAGGAAGGCCACGAGGAACTCGAGCGCGGTCAGGCCGACGGTCATGCCCAGCGACAGGGGCAGGATGAAGATGCCGGCCATGCCCGCCGCGCCCACGGCGGCGGTGGCGACGAAGCCGGCGAAGACCTTCAGCGCGATGTGGCCGCCCATCATGTTGCCGAACAGACGAAGCATGAGGGTGATGGGGCGCAGCAGGAAGGAGAAGAACTCGATCAGGCCCACCACCGGGCGCATCACCAGCGGCGCGCCGGTCGGCCAGAACAGGGCGAAGAAGCCCAGGCCGTTCTTGGCGAAGCCAATGACCAGCACCAGGCCGAAGGTGATGATGGCGAAGGTCGCCGTGACCGCCAGCTGCGAGGTGGCGGTGAAGGTCAGGAACATGCCCAGCAGGTTCATGCCGAGGATGAACAGGAACAGGGCGAAGACGAAGGGGAAGTACTTCTTGCCGTCGTGGCCGATGATCGAACTGGTCATGCCGTCGATCATGCCGAACAGCATCTCGCCCACCGACTGAAGACGGCCCGGCACCACCTTGGCGTTGGAGGTCACCAGCGCGAGGAAGCCCACCACCACCACGAAGGCGATGGTCATGGCGACGTGCGAATTGGTGATCGCCAGGTCGACCGTCCCGATCATCGGCAGGGTGACGTCGGGAAGATCCACGATCTTCTTGATCTGGAACTGGTGAAGCGGATCAGCCATCGGACCTAAGCGTCTTCTTCTTCATCGTCGAAGGGGACCGCCTGCGGCCGGACCCCGGATGCCTCTGCCTCGGCCTGGATGCGCTTGGCGGTCCGCCAGGCCATCCACACCGAGATGGCGAAGCCCACCAGGACCCCGCCGATGATTCCGACCGGACTGGTGCCGGCGAAGTGGTCGATCCCGAACCCGAGCGCGAGCCCGACGAAGACGCCGCCGAACAGGTCGGCGATGATCTTCCAGGCCTGGCTCGCCGCCTTCTGGCCCGCCAGCTCCTGAGCGAGACGGTTTTCCGTCCGGCGCTCCAAAGCGTCAGCCTGCTCGTTGAGGCGTTTGATCGCCTCTTCGCGCGATTCTGGTGGCAGGGACATTAGGTAGCCGCTCAGCCCCACGACGCAGGCGCCGCGGGGGGTCTGAAATCGGCGCGGAACCTATAGGCGAGGCCCCTCGCGGTCAAGGGCGGGTGCGCCGCTTTCAAGCGGCTGTTTCTCAACGATTTTCAGGGATGAAGAAGGCCGATGGCTCCGCGGGTAGGATTCGAACCTACGACCAGCCGATTAACAGTCGGCTGCTCTACCACTGAGCTACCGCGGAACAGGGCTCATCGGGGCTGCGCCTATAGCAGGGGGATTCCGGCGGGCGCAAGCGGCGCCCTTGGCCGAGCGAAAAAAGAGCCCGGCGACGAGCGCCGGGCTTTACTGAGTCTGGTGATGGGGTGTCTCCAAGAGAGAAGAAGACATCGCCAGTCGTGGGCTGGTTTGGTTAATCGGACGTGAATGCGGCCCATCCCGATCACTGACCCCGACGATCCCCGAATCGCAGCCTTCCGTGAGGTGCGCGAGCGCGACCTCGTGGGCCGGCAGGGCCGCTTCGTGGCGGAGGGCGAGGTGGTGCTGCGCGCCCTGCTGTCCGCCGCATCGCGGCACGAGGCGGAGGCGGTGCTGATCGCTGAATCGCGCTGGCCCAAGCTGGCGGACGTGCTGGAGGCGAGCCCGACGCCGGTTTTCACCGCCAGCCAGGCGGTGATGGACGCGATCACGGGCTTTCACATCCATCGGGGGATTCTGGCCGTCGGCCGCAAGGCCGAGCCGAACGCGCCCGGCGAACTGTTGGGCGGTCCCCGGGCCGGCGACATCGCGCTCGCGGTCGTCGGGGTGGGCAACCACGACAACATGGGCGGCCTGTTCCGGGCGGCGGCGGCTTTCGGCGCGCGAGGCGTCCTGCTCGATCCGACCAGTTGCGATCCCCTCTATCGCAAGGCCATCCGCGTGTCGGTCGGCGCGGCGCTGACGACTCCGTTCGCCCGGCTAGAGCCCGACGCCGACCCGGCTCGGCTGCTGACAGACCTGGGCTATGCGCCGCTCGCCCTGTCGCCGGACGCCGGCGAGACCCTGGCCGAGGTGCGACGGACCGGACCGGCGGCGATCATCGTCGGCGCCGAAGGCCCGGGACTGCCGGACAGCCTCATGGCGCGCTGCCGCCGCGTGAGCATTCCGATGGCCTCGGGCTGGGATTCCCTGAACGTGGCGACGGCGGCGGCCATCGCCCTGCATCATCTCCGGTTCGGCGCGCACGGCTGAACGGGCTATGCCGTCCGCGCGGGGCCGCGCTAGAAGCGGCTCATGTTCAGATCCGTCCTTGTCGCCAACCGTGGCGAGATCGCCTGCCGTGTCTTCCGCACCGCCCAGCGGATGGGGATCGAGACCGTCGCCGTCTATTCGGAGGCGGACGCCAACGCGCCGCACGTCAGAATGGCCGACAAGGCCGTGCTGCTTGGACCCGCACCGGCGCGCGAAAGCTATCTGGTCGCCGAAAAGGTCATCCAGGCCGCGAAGGACACGGGGGCCGAGGCCATCCACCCCGGCTATGGCTTCCTGTCGGAGAACGCCGAGTTCGCCGAGGCCGTCGAGGCTGCCGGCCTGATCTGGATCGGCCCCAAGGCTTCCTCGATCCGCGCCATGGGCCTCAAGGACGCCGCCAAGGACCTGATGGACAAGGCCGGCGTGCCCGTGACGCCTGGGTATCTCGGGGAGGACCAGAGCCTGGAGACCCTGCAGGCCGCGGCCGACCGCACCGGCTATCCCGTCTTGATCAAGGCCGTCGCCGGCGGCGGCGGCAAGGGCATGAAAAAGGTCGAGCGCGCCGAAGACTTCGCCTCGGCCCTGGCCTCGGCCCAGCGCGAATCCAAGGCCGCCTTCGGCGACGACCGCGTCCTGATCGAGAAATACGTCACCCGCCCGCGCCACATCGAGGTGCAGGTCTTCGGCGACACGCACGGCAATGTCGTTCACCTGTTCGAACGCGACTGTTCGCTCCAGCGCCGCCACCAGAAGGTCATCGAGGAGGCTCCCGCGCCTGGGATGGACGAGGCGACCCGCGCCGCTGTCACCGAGGCGGCGGTCAAGGCCGCCAGGGCCGTCGACTACGTCGGGGCCGGCACGGTCGAGTTCATCGCCGATGCGTCCGAGGGCCTGAAGGGCGACCGCATCTGGTTCATGGAGATGAACACGCGGCTTCAGGTCGAACACCCTGTCACCGAGGCGGTGACCGGCCAGGACCTGGTCGAGTGGCAGTTCCGGGTGGCGGCGGGAGAGCCCCTGCCCCTGAAGCAAGACGAGATCGAGCTGGACGGCTGGGCCATGGAAGCCCGCCTCTACGCCGAGGACCCGGCGGGCGGCTTCCTGCCGTCCATCGGGCCGCTCGACCACTTCGTCCTGCCCGAGGACGACGCCGTGCGCGTCGAGACGGGCGTCGAGGAAGGCGGCGAGGTCAGCCAGTTCTACGACCCGATGATCGCCAAGCTGATCGTCCACGCCGAGGACCGCGAAAGCGCCGCCGCCGGCCTGGCTGACGCCTGCTCTCAGGTCCAGGTCTGGCCGGTGAGGACCAACGCCGGCTTCCTCGTGCGGTGTCTGGACCATCCCGATTTCGTCGATGGCGACGTTGATACGGGCTTCATTCCGCACCGCGAGACGGAACTGGTCGAGCCGGACAATGCCGGACTTGCCGCGTCAGCCGCGCTTGGTGCGGCGGCGCTAGACGTCGCCTGGAGCCAAGGTCCTGGGCGCGACGCGCTGGATCCCGCCTCCCCCTGGGACGGCCGCCCCGACGGCCTCTACGGATTTCGCCTGAACGCGAGCCCTCGCGCCGAAATCCGGCTGGAAGACGCCCGCGGCGTCCATGCCGCCCGCCTGTCTCCCGGATCCCCGACGGCCCATCCGCTGGACACTGGGCTTGTGCTGGAAATGGGCGAGGTCCGCCGGCCGGTCTCGGAATTCGGCGGTGAGCAGATCCAGGTCGGCGACGAGGCCGTCACCCTGATCGAACGCGACGGCCGCCGCATCGTCTTCGTCGACGGCGACGCCTTCTCCTTCGGCGAGCCGAATTTCGGCGGCGCCGGCGCGGGCGCAGGATCGGGTTCTGACGGCGCGCTACGCGCGCCCATGCCCGGCAAGGTCGTCGCCGTTCAGGCCAAGGCGGGCGACGCGGTCGCCAAGGGTCAACCCATCGTCGTGGTCGAGGCGATGAAGATGGAGCACGCCCTGACGGCGCCGTTCGACGGCGTGCTGTCAGAACTGCCTGTCGGGACCGGCCAGCAGGTCACCGAGGGCGCCCTGCTGGCGCGGGTGGCGCCCGAAGCCTGAGCCGCGGGAGCCAGGCTCCCTAGGCCGGCGCCGTTCCGGACGGGACCCGGCCCGCGCGCTTTTCGCGCTGGACCTGCCAAGCGTAGACCGAGCCCAGTACGATGCCGAACAGCACATGGGTGACCAGCATCCACACCACCGTGCCGAAGCCCGCGCCGATGCCGAACACACCCAGTTGCGGGTGCAGCGGCATGATGGTCAGCATCATCACCAGCCAGGCGCCGACCGCGAAGAAGATGCCCTTGGTCTCAGCCGTGTCGGTCGGCAGGCGGGGACAGAGCCATCCGAACAGCGGCCCGAGGATCAGCACCCCCGCGATGAAATGAAGGGTCCAGCCCACCCACATGGCGTTGGGCAGCCCCACGACTTCGTTGGCCACCGCCGCCAGCAGCGTCGGAAAGCTGTGGAACAGGGTCGGTTGCACCGCCAGGGCGGTCTGCGCCCAACTGGCGGCGACATCGACGATCGAGACCACGACGGTGGCCGTCAGGCCCGCCAGGATCCCCATTTTAACACGCGAATTCATACCGGCCTCCCGAGCCGTGGCGCGGCCTCGAGATGGGCGTCGTCGGTTGTCGCCCACCGCGCCAGATTGGCGGACGGGGCTCCCGGTCGTCGGAATCGGCGGCCGAAGCCCGCGTCCTTACTCGACGTGACGCTAGGTTAGCCTGATTTCAGCCGCAATTGAACGCCGGACCGTTCACGATGCCGCGCGCGACGGGTCAGGTGGCGGCGCGGCGGACGAACAGACGCCGGCGCAGTCGGCCCAGGACCCGCTGGCCCTTGCGGAGCAGGAGCCGCTCGATGCGCAGGGTCTGTTGCCAGAACACCGGCGCGACCTCGGGCCGGCGACGCATCAGGCGACGGAACGGGAAGACCCAGTTCGGGCGGGCCTGCTGAAGACGGATGAACTGCCGCTTGGCCCAGTAGGAGTTCCGCAGCACCAGCATCAGCCCGACCACCGCGATCGGCAGACCGAACGGACCCGGCAGGGGCGCGATCAGGACACCCGCGATCATGACCAGCCCACCCATGATCATGAGCGCCAGACGGGCGATCCGACCGGCCAGCCCGCCGAACAGGCCGCGCGTCCGCGCCCGGCCGAGGCTCGGAACGTTTGCGCTTGCTGTCGTCATGACCAGGGTCATTCTCGGGCGAGGGTCCAGTGTTGCGAGGAAGCCCGATACAAACGCCCGAGCGTGATTTCCGTGCCGCGTCCCTAGGTGGGGCCGCAGCCGGCCCCCGTAAAGTAGCGGACCCTTGCTTTACAAAGATTTCATGGGGCCGATTTGCGGCGCGCTCCGGCCACAAGCGTGGCCTTTGCCTTAAGAATGCGAAAGGTGTGGCTTGACCGGCACGGTCGTGTGACCCGGGACGCCCTTCCGCTCTCCGGCGCCCGCCCCTATACAGCCGCGCCATGAGCAACTTCCGCACCCTCGACGACGCCCGTGACCTCGCGGGCAAGACCGCCCTGGTCCGCGTGGACTTCAACGTGCCCATGGAGGGCGGTCGCGTCACCGACGACACCCGCCTGCGCGTCGCCCTGCCGACCATCCAGCGACTCCGGGACGCGGGCGCCAAGTTGGCGCTCCTGGCCCACTTCGACCGGCCCAAGGGCGAGCGTGTGCCGTCGATGAGCCTCAAGCCTGTCGTCGACGATCTGGAGCGTCTGCTTGGCGCCCCGGTGCGGTTCGCGGACGACTGCGTGGGCGAGGCCGCCGCTTCGGTCTTGGCCGACCTCGACGCCGGCGGCGTGGCGCTGCTGGAGAACGTCCGGTTCCACAAGGGCGAGGAAAAGAACGACCCCGCCTTCGCCCAGCAGCTGGCCGCGCTCGGCGACCTCTACGTCAACGACGCCTTCTCGGCCGCGCACCGGGCCCATGCCTCGACCGAGGGTCTGGCTCGCCTGCTGCCCGCCTACGCCGGCGAATCCATGCGCCGCGAGCTGGAGGCGCTCGACGCCGCGCTCGGCAGTCCGAACAAGCCGGTGCTCGGCATCGTCGGCGGCTCCAAGGTCTCGACCAAGCTGGACCTGCTCAAGAACCTCGTCGGCAAGCTCGACCGCCTGGCCATCGGCGGCGGCATGGCGAACACCTTCCTCTACGCCCAGGGTGTCGATATCGGCGGCTCGCTGGCTGAAAAGGACATGGCCGGCACCGCCCGCGAGATCCTCACCGAGGCCGAGGCGAGGGGCTGCGAAATCCTCCTGCCGCTCGACGTCGTGCTCGCCACGGAGGTCAAGCCGGGCGCCGAGACGCGCACCGTCCTGGCCCGCGAGGAGATCGGGGACCACGAAAAGATCCTCGACGCCGGGCCGCTGACGGTCGAGCGCCTGGCCAAGGCCATGGCCATCTCCCGCACCCTGATCTGGAACGGCCCGCTGGGCGTCTTTGAGGTGCCGCCCTTCGACGCCGCCACGGTCAAGGCGGCCCACGCCGCGGCCGCGCTCGCGCAGTCCGGCGCCATCGTGGCCGTGGCTGGCGGCGGCGACACCGTCGCCGCGCTCAACCACGCCGGTGTCGCCGACGACATGACCTTCGTCTCCACCGCCGGCGGCGCCTTCCTGGAATGGATGGAGGGCAAGGCCCTGCCCGGCGTCGAGGCGCTGCGGGCCTGACGAAGAGTTAATCCGGGCGGCCGCATCCGCAAACGGCGTTCAGGGCCTCAAGTGACCGAGCCTTCACGGAGACCCCCATGCGCCGCCTGTCAGCCCTCGCCGCCCTGGCGCTCGCCACCTGCGCCCCGCCCGCCTTCGCCCAGGACGGGGACATCCTCCACTACCTGCGCTCCAACATCGACGGATCGTCGCCGGAGGCCATCAGCGTCTGGCTGCGCGAGGACGGGTCGGTCGAGGTCTTCAAGCGGGTCAGCCCTTGCACGAACGCCGCCCTCGTCACGGCGGAGTTCGACGGCGTCGGCGCAGAGCCGCGCCGCCTCGTCGGCGGACGGCTGAGCCGCGACGGCGCCCAGCAGCCTTTCGCCTGGCTGGAGCATGACGCGGAGACAGGCGAGATCGCTGTCCGCTTCGGCGCGCCCGACGCGCCTCCGGTCGAAACCCTGATGTTGTCCTCGCCAGCGCCCTGGCGGCTCTATGACTTCGATTTCGCGGACTGGAACGCCCTGGCGTACGGCCCCCCGCCCGCCAGCTTCACCGTCGAGATGGCGCTCATCTGGCCGGACGGTGAGCCGGTGCTGCGCAACCTCGGTGAAGCCGAGGCGGTCCGCGTCGGCGAAGAGCCCCGGGCGGGGCGCGCCGCCGTCCGCTATCGCGTCTCGGCGAACGGTTTCGAGGCTGGCGACCTCTGGCTCGACCCCGCCACGGGCCGCGTCATCGAGGTGGCCTGGGCGGCCCCCAATCACCCCGGCTACGAGAACTACCGGCTGGTGCTGACCGGGTCGGACAGCGGCGAGGCGGCCTGGCGCGCCCTGCTCGCGTCCCATTGGACGGGCTGCCCGCAGTGATCACGAAGGCGTGACTTTTGCGGTCCTTGCGACTAGGAAGCGCCCACAATCACAACAAGGGTTCTCAGGAACATGAATCTCGAGGCGCTGAACGCGACCGCGACCGCCATGGTCGAGCCCGGCAAGGGCATCCTCGCCGCCGACGAATCGACCGGCACGATCCAGAAGCGCTTCGACGCCATCGGCGTGGAGAACACCGAGGACAACCGCCGCGACTATCGCGAGCTGCTGTTCCGCAGCGAGCAGGCCATGCGCGAGCACATCTCGGGCGTGATCCTGTTCGAAGAGACCCTGTTCCAGAACGCCGCCGACGGCACGCCGCTGGTCGAACTGATCAGGGCGACCGGCGCCATCCCCGGCATCAAGGTCGACAAGGGCGCGACCAAGATGGCCGGTTTCCCGGGCGAGACCGTCACCAAGGGCCTGGACAAGCTGTCCAGCCGCCTGCGCGAGTACCGCGAGAAGGGCGCCCGCTTTGCGAAGTGGCGCGCGGTCATCGACATCGACGGCCACGCCATCCCGAGCTGGGGCGCAATCCGGGCCAACGCCCACGCCCTGGCCCGCTACGCCGCCATCTGCCAGCAGGAAGACATCGTGCCGATCGTCGAGCCGGAAGTCCTGATGGACGGCGCCCACGACATCGACCGCTGCGACGAGGTCACCCGCAAGACCCTGCAGGCAGTCTTCTCCGAACTGTTCGAACAGCGCGTCGCCCTGGAAGGCATCGTGCTGAAGCCGAACATGGTCATCTGCGGCAAGAAGTGCCGCAAGCAGTCGTCGGTGGCGCAGGTGGCCGAGCGCACCATCGCCGCGCTCAAGGCGACCGTGCCGTCGGCCGTGCCGGGCATCGCGTATCTGTCGGGCGGCCAGTCGGACGAGGACGCCACGGCCCACCTCGACGCCATGAACAAGATCGGCGGCTTCCCCTGGAAGATGACCTTCTCCTACGGCCGCGCCCTCCAGGCCGCGCCGCAGAAGGCCTGGTCCGGCAAGGCCGAGAACGCCGAGGCCGCCCAGAAGGCCTTCCACCACCGGGCCCGCATGAACGGCCTCGCCTCCAAGGGCGAATGGTCGAAGGACCTGGAAGCGGCCTAAACGCCGGTCTGTTCGGAGATGCTGAGGGTCGCAGGCGCTGTCTGCGGCCCGTAGGTCCCGACCCAGATGTCATAGGCGCCCGAAAGCGGAGTGTCGAAGCGGATTGAGGGGTTCAAGCCCTCTCCGCTGTCGTCGTCGCAGATCCAGGACCCATCGGGCGCATTCACGATCAGGGTGAGATCCGCATCGGATCGCGCCGAAATGATGAGCGGCAGACTGCCGCTCCTGTGCTGATAGCGAATATCAGGCGCCTGGGAGATGTAGCCTCGGCACCCGCCTCCCGGCGTCGCCGCCGACTGAGGCCCGCCGGCGGTCAGATTGAACAGATAGGGATCGGGATAGCCGATCCCGCGCACCACCCCATAGTTGGGTTCGAGACTGTAGTCCTGGGCGCTAGCCGCTGCCGCCGTCGCCAACGCCAGTAGGGCGCTGACGCCCGCCAGAATGGTCCGCATGCTCGTCCCTCCCGCGACCACAGAAACCTAAGCGCGGCGGCGACGCGAGTCACCGCACCGAATCTGACGTCATGGGAGGATCGGCGATGGTGGCTGGGGGCGGGCTCGAACCGCCGACCTGTGGGTTATGAATCCACCGCTCTAACCAGCTGAGCTACCCAGCCATCGCGCGAACGGCGCGTATATAGGGGCGCGCGCGCCGGTTCAAGACAGGTGCGAAACCTCCGCGCAGCGCGTAGCATGAGGCGGCTGATGACACCCGCCCTTCACCTCCTGGGATCCGCCGCCGACGGGGGCGCCGAGACCTATTTCGTCGACCTGGTGACGGCGCTTCACGCAGCCGGCGCGCCCACATCAGCGGCCATCCGTCCGCACGCCGGACGCGAAGAAGAATTGAGAAGCGCGGGCGTGCCCTTCGAACATTTCGGCTTCGGCTCGCCGCTGGATCTGGGAACCCGGCCAGCCGTCGCAGCCTATGGCCGGCGGCAGGGCGCCCGCGTTCTGGTCGCCTGGATGAATCGCGCCGCCCGGCATGCACCCAAGGGGCCGTGGGCGCGCGTCGGTCGGCTTGGCGGCTACTACGACCTGAAGAACTATCGAGGCTTCGACGCCCTGGTCGGCAACACCCGTGATATCCGCGACTGGATCATCCGCCAAGGCTGGCCGGCGGAGCGCGCCCACTACATCCCGAACTTCGCAGAGGCCGACGACCACCCGGCCCAGAGCCGGACGGTCCTGGACACGCCGCGCGAGGCCCCTCTCCTGCTGGCCATGGGCCGCCTGCACGAGGCCAAGGCCCACGATGTGGCGCTGCGCGCGCTCAAGGACATTCCTGACGCGATCCTGTGGGTCGCCGGCTCCGGCCCCCTGGAGGGCGAGCTCAGAAGGCTGGCCACAGACCTGGGCGTTGTCGACCGCGTTCGCTGGCTGGGCTGGCGCGCGGACGCCGGCGCGCTCTATCGGGCCGCCGACGTCGTGGTCTTCCCTTCGCGGCACGAGCCACTGGGCAATGTGGTCATCCAGGCCTGGGCCTATGGCAAGCCCGTGGTGGCGGCGGCGGCGGCCGGGCCCAAGGCTCTTATTCGCGATGGCGTCGACGGACTGATCGTGCCGATCGACGATCACGAGGTCTTGGCAGCGACCCTGAACGGCCTGATCAAGGCGCCCGACCTCCGGCAGCGCCTGGCCACAGCCGGACTGGCGCGCGCCGCCGAGTTCTCAAAGGCCCAGGTCCTGCCGCTCTGGACCGAGCTTTTCGATCGGTTGGACCGGGAGCGGGCCTGATGTGCGGCATCGCGGGCATCCTGAGCGCCGACGAGGCGCCCGAACAGGCGGTGCGCTCCATGATCGAGCGTCTCCAGCACCGGGGACCGGACGGCATCCGCGTCGAGAGCGGCCCCGGCTGGGCGGTGGCCCACGCGCGCCTGTCGATCATCGATCTGGAAGGCGGCTGGCAACCGCTGCACGCCGCGGGCTCGACCGTTATCGGCAACGGCGAGATCTACAACTACGTCGAGCTGGTCGAGGAGTTCGGCCTCAAGGACCAGCTCAAGACCGGCTCCGATTTCGAGCCCCTGCTGCACATCTATGCGCTGGAGGGCGAGAAGGCGTTCGCGCGGCTGCGGGGCATGTATGCGTTTTGCCTGATCGGCTGCGACGGCCGGACGTGGCTGGTGCGCGACCCGTTCGGGATCAAGCCACTGTACGAGCGATCCGGGCATGGGTCGGTGCTATTCGCCTCTCAGCCCTCTGCCTTCTCCTCATTGGCAAAGCGGGATGCGGCGCCGGTGGCGACGGAAACTCTCGCGCTGGGTTATCGGGTCTCTCGAGGCCCTGACCTCGATCTTTGGGACGCACACGAGGTCTTGCCAGGCGCAGTCTTGGACGTCGCCGAGGGCGCGACCGGTCACTTCGCCGATCTCATGAGAGTGCCCCCGCCCGATCGAGCTGGCCACGCGAAGGGGGATACTTTTTCGCTTGCTGAGGCGGAACTGCTGCAGCGCCTCGACGCCGTCCTCGAGGACAGCGTTCGCGTCCACCAGCGCTCCGACGTCCCCTACGGCCTATTCCTGTCCGGCGGCATCGACAGCTCGGCCATCGCCACTCTCATGACCCGGCTGAATGAGCGGCCGGTGACGGCCTTCACCTGCGGCTTCGACGCGCCGGGCGCTCGCGACGAGCGCGCCCACGCCGAACGGGTGGCCAGGGCGTTGAACCTCGACTGGCGCGAGACAACCTTCGACGAGGAGGACTTCTGGCGCATCCTGCCTGAGGTCGCCTGGTGCCTGGACGACCCGACCACCGACTACGCGACCCTGCCCACCTGGAAGCTGGCCGAGGCGGCCAAAGGCACCCTGACCGTCGTCTTGTCCGGCGAAGGCGGTGACGAGCTGTTCGCCGGCTATGGCCGCTACCGCCGGGCGCTGCGGCCCGCCTGGCTTGGCGGCCGCCCGGCTGAGCCGCAGTTCGACGCGCATTATCTCCGGGACGACGGTAAGGCCGCGCTGAAGAGCTGGCGGCAGGCCGCCAGCCATGCCGCCCAACCGTGGATGACGCCGCTTCAGAAGGCCCAGGCCGCCGACATCGCCACCTGGTTACCCAACGACCTGCTGCTCAAGCTCGACCGCACCCTGATGGCCCACGGTCTGGAGGGGCGGACGCCCTTCCTGGACCGGGAGGTCGCGGCCTTCGCCTTCAACCTGCCGGACCGGTTCAAGGTGCGCGGGAGGTACGGCAAGTGGCTGCTCAGGAAGTGGCTGGAGAAGCACCTGCCCGCCGCCGACCCGTGGGCGAAGAAGAAGGGCTTCACCGTCCCGGTCGCCGCCTGGATCACGCCGCGCGCCAGGGACCTGGCCCCCGCGCTTGCCGCGCACGAAGGCCTGGGTCAGGTCTGCGACATGGAGGCGGTCCGCACCATCTTCGAGCGCGACGATCAGCCGTCCGCGCGCTGGCCTCTGCTGTTCTATGCCGTATGGTGGAACATCCACGTCGCCGGCATGGAACGCCGGGCCGCCCTGGAGGCGTTGCTCGGAACGCTCTGAGCCGGAAACGGTTAAGCTTTCAAAGGAGCGCCCCCCGCCATGGCCATGATCGCCGTCCGTCTCGCCGCCGTCCTCGTCGCCGGATGCCTGACGGGTTGCGATCGCGACGAGGAGCCCCAGCCGGCGCCGCAGCCGCCGGCCCAGCAAGAGCCCGTTCAGCGGCCGCCGGTCGAGAGCCGGCCACCCAACGCGGCCGGCCAGCAGCCGGCCTTCGAAGGCCAGACCCGCGTGCCGTCGGTCGAGACCGAGCGCGAGCTCCGGGTCGAGACCGTGGCCTCGGGCCTGGAGCATCCCTGGGCGCTGGCCCAGATGCCCAACGGCCGGTGGCTCGTCACCGAACGGCCGGGCCGCCTGCGCGTCATCCTGCCCGGCGGCCGCGTCAGCGAGCCCATCCGGGGGCTTCCCGAAATCGTCTCCGGGCGGCAGGCCGGGCTGCTTGACGTCGCCTTGAGCCCGACGTTCGGGACCGACCGCCTGGTCTATTTCAGCTTCGTGGAAGCCCGCGACGGCGGCAACGGCACTTCGGTGGCCCGAGGCCGGTTGGTCGAGGACGAGACACGCCTGGAGGACGTGGAGGTCATCTTCCGGGCGGTGCCGGCCTACAGCAACCAGATGCACTACGGCTCCCGCCTGGTCTTCGACCGCGAGGGCCGGCTGTTCGTCACGCTCGGCGAACGCTCGGATCTTGAGACCCGGCCCCAGGCGCAGGACCTCAGGAGTCATCTCGGCAAGATCGTCCGGATCAACGCCGACGGCTCGATCCCCCAGGACAATCCATTCATCGGCCGGCAGGGCGCCCTGCCCGGCATCTGGTCGCTGGGCCACCGCAATGTGCAGGGCGCGGCGCTGCACCCGGAGACCGGTCAGCTCTGGATCGCCGAGCATGGCGCGCGCGGCGGCGACGAGATCAACATCGTGCGCGGCGGGCGCAACTATGGCTGGCCGACCATCTCCTACGGTCAGGAATATTCACGCGAACCCATCGGCGAGGGCCTGACCCAGCAGGTGGGGCTGGAGCAGCCGATCTACTACTGGGACCCGGTGATCGCGCCGGGCGGCATGGCCTTCTACACGGGCGACCTCTTCCCGGAATGGCGCGGCAACCTGTTCGTTTCCGGCCTGGCCGGAGAGCACCTTGCCCGGCTGGTGCTGTCCGGCGAGCGGGTCGTGGGCGAGGAACGGCTGCTCGTCGACCAGAACCAGCGCATCCGTGACGTCGCCGTCGGCGGCGACGGCTCGCTGTGGGTCGTGACCGACGAATCCGACGGACGGCTGATGCGGGTCACGCCCGCCGTCCGCCGCGTCGATTAAGCGAGCGCGGTGACCTTCGATCAGATCACCACCCTGGCGGTACTGGCCGGGGTCTTCGTAGCCTTCGTGCTGGACAAGGCGCGGGCCGATCTCGTGGCCCTGTCCGGGGCGGCGGTGCTGCTGGCTCTGGGCGTCGTGGCGCCGTCGGACGTCCAGCGCGCCTTCGCCAGCCCAGCCATCATCGCCCTGGCCTCGCTGTTCGTCCTGAACCGGGCGCTGGAGCGGACCGGGATCCTGCGCCTGGTCATCATCGGGGCCGCGCGCCAGGTTCGCCGTTTCGGCGTCGCGGCGCTGGGCGGGGTCTTCGCCATGGTCGGCGGGGCGTCCGCGTTTATGAACAACACGCCGGTGGTGCTGCTGGCCGCGCCGGTCGTGCGCGACATGGCCCGCCGGCTGAAGATCCATCCCCGCCGGGTGCTGATCCCGCTGTCCTACCTGGCGATCATGGCGGGCGCCTGCACCCTCATCGGCACCTCGACCAACCTGCTGGTCGACGACATGGCCGCAGCCTCGGGCCTGCGCCGATTCGGCATTTTCGAGATGGCGCCGGTGGGCCTCAGCCTGGCCGTGGCCGGCGTACTCTACCTCGGCCTGGTCGGCTGGCGGCTGCTGCCCGCCGAGCGCGCCGACGACCTCATCGCCGAGCCCAAGGACCTCCACCAGCGGCCCGAACGCTCCAAGCTGCGGCCCTGGGCGGCGGCCCTGGCCGTGGGGATGTTCATCCTGGTCGTCACGCTCGCGGCGTTCGGCGTCGGCCATATCGCGGCCCTGGCCTTCGCCGGCGCCATCGCGCTCGTGCTGCTGCGCGTCCTGTCCCTGGACGAGGCCTATGGCGGGCTCCAGCCCGACATCCTGCTGCTCATCGCCGGCATGCTGGTGCTCGGCATCGCCATCGAAACCACGGGCTTGGCCGAGAGCGTGATGCGCAACCTGACCGTCTGGCTGACACCCTTCCACCCTCTGGTGGCGCTGGCGGTGCTGTATCTCGTGACCCTGATCCTGACCGAGATCATGTCCAACGCGGGCGTGGCGGTGCTGGTTACACCTCTGGCGGTGGCCCTGGGCCAGGCCTTATTCGTGGACCCTCGCCCGTTCGTGGTGGCGGTGATGATGGCGGCTTCGGCCGCCTTCGCCACGCCGGTGGGCTACCAGACCAACACCATCGTCTACGGCCTGGGCCGCTATCGCTACATGGACTTCGTCAAGGTCGGCCTGCCGCTGAACCTTCTCACCTGGCTGGTCGGCCTGTGGGCCATACCGCACTTCTTTCCGTTCGCGGGCTGATCAGTCGCCGCAGTTGATGTCGACGGGCAGCTCCATTGAGCTGATCAGCGCACGCAGCGCCGGTTCGTCGAACTGAAATTCGACAAAGTCAGCACCAGGGGCGACGGGTAAGTCGAGGTCCGGCCAAGCCTGGACGCCGTAACAGCAAAAGCAGACCGCCACCTGCCCGACTTGCCGTCCTTGGGCGTCGAAGTATCTGAAGAAATGATGAGGAATGAAGCAGGCGGAGTACGCACGATCTCCTTCGCCATAGGATGCCGCTGACAAGGTCCGCTCGAAGGCCCGTCGTTGGTCCGCGCTGAGCACTCTTCCTTCAGGCTCAATGAAACCCGGATTGAGGTCGTCTTGTGTGATCTCCCCCTCGACCAACAATCGGACTTCAGTCGCGTCCGGGAAGGGGCGCACGGCGCTCCGTGCAATCAAATCGGGTTCAACCCAGACTGGCTCCTCGGTCCCCTCGATCGGCGGCGCGGGTTCGCGACAGCCGACAGCGCCGACCACCAGCACCATGAGCAAAAGATAGCGCATTGAAGTCCCTCCCGATCCCGGGAGTACACTGTTACGCGTCAGATGTGGATCGCGTGCCCCAGCGCCCGCAGGGTCGCCTCGTGGAAGGCTTCGCCGAGCGTCGGGTGGACGTGGATGGTTCCGGCCACGTCCTCCAGCAGCGCGCCCATCTCCAGCATCTGGGCGAAGCTGTTCGACAGCTCCGAGACGTGCTGGCCGACGGCCTGGATGCCCAGCAGGCGATGGTCGTCCCTGCGGGCGATGACGCGGACGAAGCCGCCGTCGTCGCCGGCCTCGATGGCCAGCGCGCGGCCGATGGCCATGAGCGGGAAGGAGGCGGTGATCATGTCGTCGCGGCCCTCGACGTCCAGCGGCCCCAGGCCCGCCGAGACGATCTCCGGCTCGGTGAAGCAGACCGCGGCGATGGTGACGGGATCGAAGACCGCGTCGTGGCCGGCGATGATCTCGGCCACCACCTCGCCCTGGGCCGAGCCCTTGTGGGCCAGCATGGGCTCGCCGGTCAGGTCGCCGATGGCCCAGACGTTCTTCATGCTGGTGGCGCAGCGGTTGTCGGTCTTCACGAACGGGCCGGCCATGGCCACGCCCATGTTCTCCAGGCCCCAGCCCTGCGTGCGCGGGCGGCGGCCGACGGTGACCAGCACCTTGTCGGCGTCCAGCTTGACCGCCTCGCCGTCCTTGGTCGTGACGTTGAGCTGGCCCTTCTCGAAGGACCCGGCCTTGGCGCCCAGCAGCAGCTTCACGCCATGCTTCTCCAGCCACTTCGTCACCGGATCGGTCAGGGCCTTGTCGTAGAGCGGCAGGATGCGCTCAGCCATTTCCACGACAGTGACCTCGGCGCCGAGCTTGCGGAAGGCGATGCCCAGCTCCAGCCCGATATAGCCGCCGCCGACCACGACCAGCCTGCCCGGCACCTTGTCCAGCGACAGGGCCTCGGTCGAGGAGATGACGTCGCCGCCGAACTTCAGAAACGGCAGCTCGACCGGCTCCGAGCCCGTGGCCAGGATGACGTGTTCGGCCGAGATGGTGATCTCGCCGTCGTCGGTCCTGACCGTGCAGGTCTTGGCGTCCGAGAAGGTCGCCCAGCCCTTGATGACCTTGACCTTCGCCTTCTTGAGCAGGCCCGCCACGCCCTGATTCAGCTTTTTGACAACGCCGTCCTTCCAGCCGACGGTAGCCTTCAGGTCGATCGCCGGCTTGGCCGCCGTGATCCCCAGCGTCCCGCCGTCGGCCGCCTTGGCCACCGTCTCGAACTTGTTGGCCGCGTGGATGATCGCCTTGGACGGAATGCAGCCGACGTTCAGGCACGTCCCGCCCAGCCCGTCGCCGCCGTCGACCAGGATGGTGTCGAGGCCCAGCTGGCCGCAGCGGATGCCCGCGACATAGCCGCCGGTGCCTGCGCCGATGATCAGGACTTTGGTCTTGAGGTGTTCGGTCATTACGCGCCCATCCACAGCGTCGCAGGATGCTCCAGCAGGCCCTTGATCCGCCGGACGAACACCGCCGCGTCATGCCCGTCCACGATGCGGTGGTCGAAGCTGGAGGACAGGTTCATCATCTTGCGCACGACCATCTGGCCGTCCTTCACCACGACCCGTTCCTGGATCTTGTTCGGGCCGACGATGGCGACCTCGGGGTGGTTGATGATCGGCGTGTGGACGACGCCTCCCAGCGTGCCGAGCGAGGTGATGGTGATGGTCGAGCCGGACAGCTCCTCGCGCTTGGCCGAGCCG
>NZ_JANJTL010000059.1 GCF_024711105.1 Brevundimonas sp.
AAGCGGTCGGCGTGGTTCGGCGCGTCCATCTTGCCCCACAGGTCCTCCAGAAGCGGCGCGAAGCTGTCGGGACCGTCGAGGCATTCGGTCAGCAGTTCGGTGAAGCGGCCCTTGGGCAGCAGGTCCACGTCCTCGGCGAACATGGTGAAGATGCAGCGCATCAGGAAATGCGCGACCTCTTCCGGGGGATGGTTGCGCTCCAGCCGGCGCGAGACGGCGGCGAGGCGCTCGGCGATCTGGCGGGTGACGCGGGCGGCCTCACGCGAGGGGTCCAGGGACTGAGGCTCGGTCCAGATGGCGCGCAGGCGCTCGACGATCCTGTCGTCGCGCAGATCCTCCAGCTTGATGCGGAAGCCCTTGCGGTCCGGGAAGGGCGAATAGGCGCGGCCGGAGCCCGAGAAGTCGGCGTAGACCTCGAACACGTAGCCCACGTCGCAGACGAGGATGAAGGGTGGGGCCGGGTGGTCGGCCGGGAGACGGAAGACGTAGTCCTCGGCCTGGCGCCGGGCGTGGCGCATGAGGATGTCCCAGCGCCCCTCGGCGGCGGCGGTGGAGGTCTGTTCCTCCTCTCTGAACAGGCGCGGCTGGTCGTCGCGGATCTCGGCGCGCGACTGCTTGGCCTCCAGGATGAAACAGCCGCGCTTGTAGAGGTCGATGCGGAGCGTCGAGGACAGGGCTTCGCTCTCGCGGCGCTTCACGCCCCGTTCGAAGACGTAGTCGTTATGCGCGGTCTGGTGGCTGGCGGGATCGGGGCGCGGGAGGGAGAGAGCTTCGCAGAGTTCGGTGAGGAACATCTGGTAGTTGGCGCGCTCGGCGCCGCCGCGCGCCACGCTCCAGCGGGCGATGAAACTCTCGACGTCCACGCGCGACCCTCCCGGCGCTCACATGGCGTGAAAGAAGTCCTGCTGGCAAGTCGAGGGCTTAGCTCAGACCCACCTCAAACCGGTCCGGCCGCCGCGCGTCAAAGAACGGCTGCGTATCGTTGGCGCAGTCGAGCCAGGCCGTGATTTCCTCCGGCTCCAGGATCACCGGCTGGCGGTCGTGATAGTCCGCCAGGAAGCCCTCTGACGGCCCGGTGAAGATGGTGAAGGTCGCCGTCTCTCCTACGTCCGAGAGTTGGACACGCGACCAGACGCCCGCGAACCAGATCAAGCCCCCATCCTTTCGGGCGAACCGATGCTTGACCTTGGCGCCCTTCTCCCCGGTCCACTCGTACCAGCCTGACGCCGGCGCGACGCAGCGCTGGCTCTTCACCGCCGCCCGGTACATCGGGCTCACGTCAGTGCGGGCGTTGAAGGTCGAGAGGGTCTTGCCGCCCTTGCCCCGGCAGGCGGCGTCCAGCGTCTTGCCGTTCGCCCAGAAAGGGATGAACCCCCAGCGCGCCTGTTCGACGTGAAAGGCGCCATCCTCCAGCCGGGCGATGGCCTGCCGGGTGGTCGGCCTCACGTCGTCATTCGGCTCGAGGTTGAGCGGAGCCGTCGCCACCGTCCCATAGGTCGAGAGCGCGCGATGGATCTCCGCCCAAGCGAAACGGCCGGTCGTGTCATAGCGTCCGCACATTAGGCAATCACCACCGCCCGCAGCCCGTCCGGGCCCTCGCCGGGACGCAGGGAACTGCCTTCAACCCGATCCTCGCTCATACGGCGGGCTTCGAAAACCTGCCCCCGCGCCAGCTGCGGGCCAAAGCCGCCCTCCAGGACGACGGGCAGATCAGGCGGCAAATCGGATAGAGCGGCGATCAGGTCGGAGACGGCCAAGGCTGCCTTCATGTTCTCCCGGCTATCACGGGTCTGGCAGCGCGACCACATCGGCAAACGCGCGTCCAGTGGCCGACTCTTCTACCTTCACTTCAGCGGCTCAGTTCGAGTCACCCCCGGTTGCTTTCGCCCTATCGGATTTCGGCGACCATCCTGACCCGAGCGGAGGGGCGAAATGACGGACCGGGTCGCTACGATCGAATACATCGGCAACATGGCCGATCAGCTCGCGGGAATGGCTCGTGAAGCGGGCCTGCCTCATCTGGTTTCGCTTCTCAACTCGGCGGCTTTCGTTGCCGACCGAGAGTGGCTCGCCGCCGCAAAGGAAAGGGCCGCCTTGGAGGCACATCCGGACACAGGCGAGTAGCCATCTCACTCGAAATGGCCGGCGCGGCGGTCTGCATCTGGATCGCGGTTACCGAGCGCTCTAGGCGGTGGCGTGTCATATTCACCTTAGCGGGAGCGGCGTTGGTAGCCCTCGGAGTGTGGCGGTCGTTCGCCTAGCCCTCTCACCGACCTCGCCTCGGACGGCTCGTGACCTCCCGCAACTTTCGCTCGACCTCTGCAAAGCAGGCCCTCGCCGACGCGCGGAGATAGTCCGCTTCGGCCAATAGGCCCGCTTCGCGGCAAAGGTCTGCCAGGTCGCATAATGCGCGCTTGCAGTGGTCGATTACGGCGGAGCGGGATCGGAACTGAGGACGCCTCGGCACGCGATGTAACCGAAAGTTGTATTGGTCCTCTCCCTAAAGCTCAGGTTGGCCCCGTTGGCAAGGCAACGGTCGTTCGCTCCCTGATTCGGCTTCGAAAACAAGATGCCTCGCCGGGGATACGTCCGCTTCTGTCGCAGCGGTGTTGGAGAACGCAAATGGGCGGGGCGATAGACCCCGCGGTCAGTGGAAGGGGTTGAAGACATGGACATTCATGCGGAGGTGGTCGCCGAGCGGTCACAAGCGCAGCAGGCGCTCTACGAAGTGATGGCAACCGACCTGGAGCACACGCTCAGGCTAGTCGAGCGGAGGGATCGGGCCGATCTGCGCCAATCCATCGCCGAGCGTTGCCGAAGGCTGGCGCTGTTCGCAGAAATCGGCTTGGTACTAAGCCTGTCGCCCGAATAGCCCGCGCGTAGCTGGCTAGGCGGAGCCCCCATTGGGGGCTCTTTTGCATTTCGAGAGCAGGGGTGGGGTCGCGCTCCCCGACGACTCGATCCGGCGTTCGGCTGAAACCTGGGTTCGTCGCCTAGGCGGCTCCTGAGGGGGTAGAACGCCACAGCCGCGTGAGCCTGGCATTTCAGGAGGCGTCCAACTCGGCGAGAACAAGGCAATGGTCTGACAGCCCCTCACCCGAGTAGGTAATCTCCTCAAACCTGATCAGGCGGCCGCCTGCCCGCGCCCCCAGGACGATGTGATCGATGAAGGCCGGATAGCGAGGATCACAGCCTGCCTGCTCGGCACCGGAGGCGAGGGTAAGGTCCGCCCCAAGGGGGGCGCCGTCATCCCACTCCGACCACACAGCATCGCCAGGCGTGGCGAGGCGGCGGTTGAAGTCGCCCAGAACAGCGAAGCTCTCCCCCGCCGAAGCCCGAGCGTCGATCCAACGCTCGACGACGGGCACCTGTCGGAACAGCGTGTCGCAAGCTTCGCTTCGATCTCCCGACGAACATCCGGACTTCAGATGGACCGCAAGGAGCCGGATCGGCTCTGCGCCGACAGGGTTGACGGTGATGTCGACACCGGATCGGAGGTTGGGGTCGTCTAGGGACAGTTCGGCCAGGTCTGGGTGGCGGACGAACATAACGTCCCGGCGAATGGCGAAGCCTACTGCTTGACGGTTCAGGTAGAGCCCAGCGAGCCCACGGCACTCTGCCCGCGGGCCTCCCCCAGGCCGCTCCTCTAAGACGACCACGTAGTCTTGCGGATCGAAGACGCGGTAGGCAGCGGCCTCGCTCTCGACCTCCTGAAGCGCGACGATCTCAGGCCTCACAGCCGCCACGTGGGCAGCGAGCGCTGCGTAGTCTGGGTCCTGGCGCGGACGGCAACCGCTGTCGTTGCGTTCAGCCAGGTGCTCAACATTCCAAGTGGCGATCGTGAGCAGGTCAGCGCGGTCCGGCTGGCCTGGGAACAGCGCGCATCCGCCGAGGCTGGCTATTAGGGTCGTCAGCAACAAGCTTCGCATGGCGGGTCTCCTGCCTAGGGGAGTGCCACGCCCGCAGCATCATCGCTAGACGCCCCAAAGCGGACATTCCGAATGTCCGCTTTCCACCCATTGCGGACATAGGCTCCAGTCGCACATGGACTGACGCTTGACCGCGTCCCCCGCGTTGTCTCCCTTAGCCATGGAGGTGGGCATGGCTCTGTATCGCGTGGCGGGAGAGGGTTTCGAGCGAGTCGCCGAGACCACGTTCCTTCAAGAGAAGCTACAGGAGAGGCAGGACCTCCAGCGCCTGCTACGCGCCGACATCACCGTGCTCGGCGACGACCTTATGGTGGTCACTCAGGAGTTCGGCGAGTGGGAGGACAGCAACCGGAGGATCGACCTTCTTTGCCTGGACCGAGACGCCCGGCTGGTCGTGGTGGAGATCAAACGAACCGACGACGGCGGCCACATGGAGCTTCAAGCCATCCGCTACGCCGCGATGGTGTCGGGAATGACGTTCGATCAGTTAGCAGCCGCCCACGCTCGCTACATCAGTGGGGACCACCCCATGGCGGAGGCGGCCCTATTGTCTTTTCTCGGGTGGGAGAACGAGACCGAAGGGGCCCTGTCCGACGAGGTTCGGATTATCCTCGTGGCCGGCAACTTCTCGCGGGAGATCACCACCGCGGTCCTGTGGCTCAACAAACAGGGCTTGGACATTCAGTGCTTCAGGATGAAGCCGCATAGGCTGGGTTCGGAGGTTCTTGTCGACATTCAGCAGCTCATCCCGCTCCCCGAGGCCGCGGACTATGAGACCAAGCTCAAGGCCCAGCGCCAAGAAGAGAAGCGCGTGCAATCAGCACGCCGTGAAATCTTCTCGCGCTTCTGGGGGCAGTTGATTGAGCGAAGCCGGCACCGCACCCAGGTGGTCGCCAACCGAACGCCCAGCAATGACCACTGGCTCACGGGACGGATCGGCAAGGGTGGGTTCGACTTCAACTTCGTGCTCAACCAGCATGAGTCTTCCGTCGAGTGTTACATCTCGTTTGGCCGCGGCCGCTCGGACGATGCCCTGGCGGCCTTCCACCGACTGGAGGCTCAAAAACAGGAGATTGAAGCGGTCTTCGGCGGCGAACTTCTGTGGCAGGACCTGCCCGGAAAGCTCGGGTGCCGTATCTCGTCTCCTCGGATGGAGGGCGGGTGGAGAACGGCTGAGGAGTCCTGGCCGGATCTTCAAGAGCGTCTCATCGATGCGATGGTGAGACTTGAGAACGCGCTCAAAGCTCCGATCATGGCCCTGAAGGTCTAGGCGCTCTCAGGCGGAAGTTCGTCCGGCAAGGGCCGCAGCCCCGGCAGCCACGCCTTCATCTCCCAGACCGCCTCGCCCTTCACCTTCCAGTCCATGCTGTGCTCATCGATCACGTAGGCGCTCGAGGCCCAAGCTAGGCCATTGCAGGCTGGGCAGCGCTCCTTGGCATGCTTAGCGACGCCAACCACCGTCATCCGCTCATCGCCCAGGCCGCGAACTCTCAGGCTGCGAACCTCGTCGGAGACAGGGACGAACCGGAAGTCGGTGCAAGGCTTCTCCTGGCAGGTTAGCCGCACCCGAGTGTTCGGCCGGCGCGGGATCTGCTCGAGGCGTAGGGCGACCTGCAGGGGCGCGCCACGACGGGCCAGCTGGCAGCCCTCCAGCCGATTGCAGCGCCAGAGCTTGGCAAGCCGGGTCATGGTCACACTGCCCAAGCCCTCGCTCTCTAAGGCACGTGGATCGATCGTCACCCAGCGCCGGCAGCCGGTCGCGTCACAGCGCCCTTTGATGTCCTGGCGCCTCATGGCGAAGTCGCGGACCAGCTGCCCCGGCTCGGCGACGCCGGTGGCGTCTGACCAGCCAGGAGGCAGGTAGCGGCTCATGGCCGCCATCTATGTTCCGCGTTTGTTCATGGTCAAGGGGCGAACCCCCTAATGAGACCGATGACCAACATCACGGCGAATATGAAAACTGCCGCCCCTATTCCCGACATGGATCCAGCCGCCGCGAGGGCGAGGCGCCTCAGCCGAGGCGTGTCCTCGACAGACGCCGCAACCCAAAGCGCGAGCGGGGTGAAGCCAGCAGCCGCTAGGCCAGCAAATAAAAGAGACGCGGCAACGCCGACGTCGTCGTTGAGGCGCCCTGCATTATCTGGGTTCGCAGCGGCAACCAGGAGGCCGGCCAGCGCCGTTGCGTTGGCAACCGTGACCGAGGTTGTGAATCTGCGGAACCAGAAATTGGCGTCGGCTTCGCGTGCTTGGTTCCGTTCCCGCTGGGCGGTTGCCTTGGCCTGTGCGTCCGCCAATTCTCTCTGGGCGCTCGCAGTACTGTGCTGCGCAGCCGCTAGCACTTTTGTGGCCTCGGCCTGAATGTTGGCGGCAATGATCTGAGCGTCAGCGAGTTGAATTTGAGCTGCTACGGCCTCGGACTGCGCGCGCGCGGATTCGGCACTTGAAAGGGCCGTTTCGACGTGGGCCAGCCTGCTACGAAGCGTGTCCAACTCCTCACGATAGGCCCAAGCCTGCGGGCCCGTCAGGTTACCTTCCAGCCCCCGGATACGCTCCACCAAGGCGTCCCGCTCGCGTTCGAAGGTCTTGATACTTTCAGAGCGGTGTTCGGTCATAGTGGTGCCCGCCACCCTGCCGCCCGAGCCTCCTCCTCAGAGCAAAACCAGCGCTCGCCTTCCGATGTGCCGATTACAGTGCGAGCGTAGGCCGGCGAGCCCGGCAGGTGATAGATGCGCTCGCCGTCGCGGTTGATGTTCCCTTTGATGGTGCAGCCGGGAGGCTGCTCCGGCGCGGGCGGCGAGGATGCGTCAGCTCTGCGGTGTTCCGCCGGCGTTACAAACTCCAGCGACCAGAGCCCCAGGCCCGCAGCCTCGGCCTCCTGCTCCTCTGCGACGTAGTCAGAGCTGTATCGGCGGTAAGCCAGTGCCCAGCCCTGAGCGACCATCCAGCGCCCAAGATCCTCGCCTTCGACTAGGCAGACCGCGACAAGGCGGCGGTAGCGATCTCGCTCGGCTCCCTGACAGGCGACGGTCTCTCCACCGATCATCCGAGACAGCGCGTAACGGGCGACCTCGCCACAGGCAGTCTCCCCGCACCGCTGGTCGATCTCTGGGGCGTCGATGCCGTGAAGCCGGATGCGCTCGGCGCCGATTCGCAGCGTGTCGCCGTCTATGACCTCCGCAGGCCCGGCAATGACGATCGGATCGATGAACAAGCGCGGCCTCCCGACCCGAGAGGATCAGGCCGCTAGCGGGCTGTAAAGTGTAGCGTGGCCAACGGCACTTTCTCAGAGAAAGCCCGCGGTGCGTCCCCCCGCATATGCGCGGGGCTAGAAAGGACCCCCGAGCCAGAGGGCGCTTGGCGAGTTGCCAGTGCGCACCCCGCCGATCAAAAGTATCCGTGGATGAGGGAGGCTCCGGTTATGCGAGTGCACGAGTACCATCGGACATTGATGGAACACCTGGATGACGAGCCCGGGGAAGCCTCAGCCGTAGGGCAGGCGGCCCTACTACAGGTGGTGGAGGGGGTTCCCGGCGCCGCAGGCCAGATGCTCGAACGCGGGGTGTGCGTGTCGTCTTCACTAGATGCTCGTCACACGGGAGTCCTCTGCCTGCGGGACCAACGGGGCGGCCTTGAGATGGTTGTCCGCGGGTGGGAGGGCCAGTCGCTCTTGGTGAGTGATGTCTCTTATCCGACGTCCGATGAGGACGCATTGGAGCACTTCATCCGCAACGGGGTTTTGCGGCTGGCGGGGCAACTCTCCCAGTCGCTCCGCGCTGCCGGCGCAGGAGCGCGTTGGGCTGAAACGGGGCATGCGTTGGTCCGCTGGCTTTCGGCTCAACCGAGGAGCGCCCACGATGCTGACGCATAGCGTGCCGTTGAGTGCCTCGGTTCCCGCGGGCCCGGGGATTTACGGGTGGTGGTTCGCCGATGACGCGGTCGCCGAACTGAAGATTCGACCGGAGGACACCGCACGCCACGGTCTGCGAGCTGTCAATCGCTGCCGGGAGACTGGATACGCCCTGCTATACATCGGCAAAGCACAGAAGCAGACGCTCGCCGAGCGCATAAACAAATGGCACTTGCGCCGAACCACGGCCAGCACGCTACGTGTTTCAGTCGCGGCCCTTCGCGGGCTTCGTCGCATCGCTCGGGATAGGCTCGCGTCCCCTGATATGGAGATCGAGCTTTCCGAGTGGATGCATAAGAGCTGCCGCATCTCTTGGGAGCAGTCCGACGATGCCGGCCGCGCCGAAACTCAAGCTTTCCTCGAAGCGTACACCCCGCTGAACCTAAAGGGCTGCCCTCGCAACGACTTCCGGCGAGATTTGCTCAAACTTCGAAAGGTTGCACCCTGAGCGTGGACGATTGGGCCTCGATCTCGTTCGACCTCACGCCCGGGCAGAGAGAGCGGTTGCGCGTTTGGCTCACCACGACCGCCTTCCCCAACGCCGTGGCTATTCAGCGTAGAGAGAGACGCGATCTACCCCAGCCGCTGCGGCAGGCTTTCGAGGACAGTTGGGCGATCGGTAGGCCCTATTATGGAGCTGCGGGTGCTGGGGTGACCGTATCTTTTCAGATTAGCAACCTCGGCGTCCTGGCCAGCGCAAAGGAGCCCGCTAGTGGACTAAGCATCATGCTGTCTGATTTAGAGTCGATTTAGGTCGCTTCGCTTGGAACTTGGTCGGGTGTCGGACAATCAATTGAGGCAAGTTTTTATTGGGTTCGACTCAGCCTGGACTGACAATGTCCGTAATCCCGGCGCAATCTCTGCTCTGCACGTTGATGGGGCGAAAGTCGATTTCCTGCCTCCCAGACTGGCGTCCTTTGAGCAAGCTCTGGCCTTCATAGCCAAGATCAGCGCGGACGCGGATTACGTCCTGACGGCCGTCGACCAGCCGACCATCGTGCCCAATCAACATGGTTGCAGGCCGGTCGAAAAGGTCGCGGCAAGCGTGGTCTCTCGTCTGGGTGGCGGTGTTCAGCCAGCACGACGGGGTGGCGGAGGAGCGGCGATGTTCGGCGACCATGCGCCCATCTGGCGCTTTCTCGGGCGAGTAGGTGCTACACAAGACCCGCACGCCGCGCGAGACGCCGACAGCGGAACCTACTTGATGGAAGTGTTCCCGGCTCTGGCGTTGCCCGCCTTGGTGCCTTCCATCTGGGATAGGCGGCGAGCCGCCAAGTACAATCCTGCGGCGCGACTGTACGAGCATTCCGACTGGATCCTCGTTGCGAAGGGCGTCGCCGAGGTCGCCGAACGGCTTGGCGTGGCACAGGTCGCCAGCTTTGCGAGGGGACTGTCGTCTGTGAAGCAGCCGCGCAAGGCCGATCAGGATCGCCTCGACGCCGTGATCTGCCTGCTGATCGGTCTCATCTGGCGGAGACGACAACCACTGGACTGCCTCGTGCTGGGGGATGCGGTCTCTGGCTACATCGTCACTCCGGTGTCGGCTGAAACCGAGCCGGTTTTACGGAATGCGGCGCTCAAGCACTCCGTCAAGGTCGACGCGGAGTGGGAGAACGCACCTGTCGGAACGCCGGTGCCCTGTGCAAAGGAGATGGCGCCGGGTTCGGCCGTCGACCTTGCCGGCCCCCCAAAGGCCGCTTTGGTCAGCGGTCAGATGCGTGGGCCTCGCGCTCAGAAGGCCAAGGCCACGATCTCGGCGAACGAACTTCGTGAGTTCCTCATCCAGACGGCTCGCGCGCGCGGTCTGGTCACCTACGGGGATGTAGCCGGGGCGTTTGGCTTCGCCTGGACTCAGGGATTTGGCGCTTCGCTGACCGCGGCGCTGCGCGCCCTAGATCTAGAGAACACGCAGCGAGGCGAGCCGTCTCTGATGGCCTTGGTTGTGAACAAGCAGAGTCGTCTGCCGGGTCAGGGCTACTACGACATGCTTGGCGAGGGATCGGCCGATACCCAACGCCGACGAGAATTGCTCGCGGCGGAGGTGCGGCGATGCGCCGAATGGGACTGGGGCTAGTGCCGAGCCGCTGGCGAGTTAAGTCAGCCGGTCCCTTAACACGCGACTTAACACGCACCAGCCCTTGCGGGGTAAGACGTTGGCGCGTGTTAAGTCTGTCGCTGAGTTAAGTGTCAGCGGCTCGCTTAACTCGTTCCAGACCACTTGTAGAATGGATCACGGGCTTCACGATCAGGTGAGCGGCCGAAGTCTCAAAACCGGTTCCCCTGCGGTTCCCCAGCGCTAACGTCTAGCCGAGCGGAGAGGGGAGGGCGCTGGAAAATAACAGGAAAATGGTACGCCCTCTCGGACTCGAACCGAGGACCCTCTGATTAAAAGTCAGATGCTCTAACCGACTGAGCTAAGGGCGCGCCGTTACAAAACAATGCGTTACCGGACGCCGCGAGGCGCGGTCTGGTGATTGGTTTGTAGCGCGGGTTCTGTTTCATTCACCAGCGGAGGTCAAGGGTCAGTCCCATGACAGCTGGCTTCGCCTTGCGTGGCGCTGCGCGGCATCGCGAATCCCCGTCGCCAAGCCGCGGTAGAGAACTTCAGAGCGGACTAACGGCTCGCCTGAGAGCGAAGCAGGCTCAGGCGGCGCGCCTCGGCGGCGGAAATGCAGCGCGGAGCGGTCCACTGGTCGCCACGGGCCTCCGCGGCCAGCACCTCTTCGGCGGTGACAAAGACGATCTCGCCATGTTCGCGCTGGAACGCACGCCGCGTTTCAGGGGCGCGGTCGCAGACATACAGAACACGCTGGACCGAGGGCGCGTCTCCGGTCCGACCCGCGGCAGGCGTGGCCTGGGCGAGAGCGAATGTAGGAGCGGCGAGCACGGCCGCGGCAGTGATAGCAAGGGTCCAATTCATCGAAACCTCCTCCGAGTTTCGACGGCAGGATGCCTCATAATGTCGGAAAGGCAAAGAAAAGATGACAACACGATGACGATTTGAGGACAGATTATTGACCTGACGGCCCAGCCCACGCCTGTACAGAGATCCGACGTGTACAGATCAAAAAGCCGGATAAGAGTAGGGCGCGCGTCCATCTGTTCATGACGCTTAAATGTCAGAAGCATGTCGAGCTTCTTCGACAAACCTCCACTTAGGTGTCACTGAGCGTCACTAGACACTCGCCGCAGGTGGGCAGGCGATGTCGACATCCCGCAGCGCGGGAGCGGCCGTTTGTGCTCGAGCCGCCCTTGCTGTGGAGATCATCATGTTCAGCGCCTCTCGTACCAAAGCGACCCTCCTGGCCGGTGCGGCCGCTATGCTTCTCGCCGCCTGCGGCTCCTCTGAAGTCGCGTCGCCGGGTGAGGGCGGCTTCGGCGGCGGCGGCGGTGGTAGCGGCGGCGGCGGCGGCGGCGGCGGCGGTGGCACCGTCCCGGCCGATTGCCCGACCGGCTTCTCCAACGTCGGCCTTACCAACGGCCTGCGCACCTGCCAGCTGCCTGCCGTGATCATCGGCAACCTGGTGGTTCCGGCCCGGACAGGCACCGTCTATTCGCTGGGCGGCCGTACCGACGTGGGCCGTGACCTGGGTCCCGATCCGTCGGCTCCGCTGGGCACCGGCGCACAGGGCGTCCTGACGGTCGAGCCTGGAGTGCGAATCTTCGGCTCGTCGGGCGCCGACTACATCGTCGTGAACCGCGGCTCGCAAATCTTCGCCGAAGGCACGGCGACGAACCCGATCATTTTCACCAGCCGCGCCAATATCGAAGGCACCACCACCGGCACCTCGATCGGTCAGTGGGGCGGCATCGTCCTGCTCGGTCGCGCCCCGACGGCGTCCTGCCCGGTCGGCGTGACCCCGCCGAACATCAACTGTACGGCCCAGGTCGAAGGCACCAACGCCTTCTACGGCGGCAACACGCTTGCCGACAACTCGGGTCGCCTGCGTTACGTCCAGATTCGTTACTCCGGCTTCGAAATCGCGCCGGGCAACGAGCTTCAGGCCCTGACCCTGGCCGGCGTCGGCACCGGCACGACCATCGAGTTCGTCCAGTCGCACAACTCCTCGGACGACGGCATCGAGATCTTCGGCGGCCGGGTGAACCTGCGCCGTATCGTGGTGACCGGCGCGGACGACGACAGCCTGGACACGGACACCGGCTGGCGCGGCGCGGGTCAGTTCATCATCATCGTCCAGCGCGACAATGGTGGTGACCGCGGCTTCGAAGAGAGCTCGGCCGGTGACAACGTCAACCTGAACTCGCGTCCGCAGTGGTCGAACGTCACCCTGGTCCACCGCAACGGCGGCGGCGACGGCATCGTCCTGAACACCGGCACCGACGCGACCTTCCTGAACACCGTCGTGACCGTTTCGCCGACCGGCAGCACCATCGCCTGCCTGGACATCGACGACGCAGCCACCGTGGCGGCGGCTCCGGAGTTCCAGTCGACCTATTTCTCGTGCCCGATCGCCTTCCGCGACGACTCGAACGTGAACGCGGCGGCCACCTCGCCCTTCTTCACCGGCGGGGCGAACAACACGGCCAATGGGACCTCCACGCTCACCGGCGTCGGCGGCAGCCCGGCGATCGTGAACGGCGCCAACGAGTCGGCGGTCACCGCCATCAATCCCGTGCCCTACAACGCCTTCTTCCAGAACGTGACCTACATCGGCGCGGTCCAGAACGCGTCGGACACCTGGTGGCAGGGCTGGACCTGCGGTCTGCAGACCGGCTCGTCCTGCTGACGAACGGAACCGGGAGGCGGTGGCCGGGCCACCGCCTCCACTCCGTTTCTTGTTCCATTCGAAGGCGCTGACCATGACAAATTTCCACACGACCCTGGGTGGTCTCCTCCTGGCGACAACGGCCCTGACCACGCCGGGCTTCGCGTTCGCCCAGGACGCCCTGCCGCCGCAGGAAGAAGAAACCACGGTCGAGGAGATCGTCATCATCGGCGAGTTCATCCCTCAGCCGATGCGGGAAACCTCGGAGATCGCAGCCTTCCTCACCGATGAGGATCTGGCGCGCACCGGCGACAGCAACGCCGCGGACGCCCTGACGCGCGTCACCGGCCTGTCGGTCGTCGAAGGCCGCTTCGTCTATGTACGCGGCCTGGGCGAGCGGTACTCTTCGGCGCGGCTGAACGGCTCGCCCCTGCCGAGCCCCGAGCCTCTGCAACGCGTGGTGCCGCTGGACCTGTTCCCGTCGAGCATCCTGCGCAGCGTGGCGGTCCAGAAGACCTATTCGGCCCAGTACCCCGGCGAGTTCGGCGGCGGCATCATCGACCTGCGCACCCTGATCACGCCGGTCGAGCCGTTCCTGACCCTGTCGATCGGGACGGGCGGCGACACCGAGACGACCTTCCAGGAAGGTCTGATCTATTACGGGTCCCGGACCGACTTCACCGGCTTCGACGACGGCACCCGCGACGTCCCGGGCGAGCTGCGTGACGCCATCGCGACCGGCAACCGCGTCGTCGTCGGCGCCAACTTCACCGCGGACGACATCCAGCGCATCGGCTGGGACTTCGTGAACGCGCCGCTGAATCTGCTTCAGAGGCAGGAATACATCCCGGCCGACTTCGAGTTCGACGTCAGCGGCGGCACATCCTGGCAGACCAGCTACGGCCAGGTCGGCATGATCGGCGTGCTCGGCTATTCGAACACCTGGCAGACCCAGAACGGCCAGCAGGGCGAAGGCCGCATCGACGCCGGCAACCTGATCGCCAACGCCGATTACGAGTTCAGCTCGACGAACAACAACGTCGGTTGGGACGGCCTGTTCGGCCTCAGCTTCGAAAACGACAACCACGTCTTCCAGTGGACCAACCTGTATATCCGCCGCACGACCAAGGAGGCGCGGTCGCGCGCCGGCAACGACTTCGACGCGCCGGGCACGGGCGAGGTCCGCGACGACTACACCGCCTGGTACGAGCGCGAGCTGTTCAACACCCAGCTGACCGGCGAGCACACCTTCGGCCCGTGGCAGTTCGACTGGCGCACCGCCTATGCGGAGACGTCGCGCGATGCTCCCTACGAGAAGGTCATCCGCTATTCGATCGATCCGACGGGCGTGGCCTTCCACGAGGGACAGCGGAACTCGACCTCGTTCAGCGAGCTGTCCGACAGCGTGACGAGCGGCGGGTTCGACCTGTCCTACACCATGCCCCTGTCAGACGAGCGGGACGCCATCTTCTCGTTCGGCGCCGAGACCTACGATAACCAGCGGGACTCGATCCAGCGCGTCTTCAGCTTCCAGTTCAGCGGCACGGACGACGACTTCCAGCGCCAGCGGGTCGATTACCTCTTCGCCGACTTCAACCAGGGCCCCGGCCTGGTCCAGCTGGTCGAAACGACCGGCGGCGCGGGTGCGGCCGCCTATGACGCCTCGCTGCAGGTGAACGCGATCTACGGCCAGGCCGACGTCGCCATCATCCCGCGGGTCCGCACCTCGGTCGGCCTGCGCTACGAAGAGGGCGAGCAGTCCGTGCGCCCGTTCGACCTGTTCGGCGGCGTGGCTCCGTTCCCGGCGACCACGATCGAGAACGAGTACTGGCTGCCGGCCGCGACCGTGACCTGGAACTTCGCCGAGGACTGGCAGCTGCGTCTGGGCGCCTCGCGCACCATCGGCCGGCCTCAGTTCCGCGAGCTGGCTCCCCAGCAGTATCTGGATCCGGACAGCGACCGTCTGTTCTTCGGCAACCCGTATCTGACGGACACCGAGCTGACCAACCTCGACGCTCGGGTGGAATACTACTTCGGCCGCGACCAGTTCGTGACCGCCGGGATCTTCTACAAGGACCTGGAAAATCCGGTGGAATCGGTCGTCAACGACGCCGGCTCCACGCTCCAGCAGACCTACATCAACGCCCCGGCTGCGACGCTGTACGGCTTCGAACTCGACGCTCGCCGCTGGTTCGACAGCCCCTTCCAGGGCGCGTTCTGGGACGCCAAGCGCTGGTTCTTCCAGGCCAACTACACCTACACCAGCGCTGAACTGAGCGTGGAGTCCGGCGACACCGTCTTCCCGCTCTCCGGCGCGGGTGCGGGCCAGCCGGCGACCAACTTCTTCAGTGACGGCGACCGCCTCCAGGGCCAGTCCGAGCATCTCGCCAACCTGCAGTTCGGCTGGGAGGACGATCTCGCGCAATCGCAGGCCACGGTGCTGTTCACCTACGTCAGTGAGCGCAGCTCGGCCCGCGGCCGTCCCGGCGAGCCGGACATCGTCCAGGATCCGGGCCTGATCGTTGATTTCGTCTATCGGCGCGGCTTCGCGGTCGACGGGCGCGACTATCGGTTCGGAATGGAAGTCCGCAACCTGCTCGGCGAGGACTACGAGGAGTACCAGGAGGCGTCGGGCCGGGTCGACATCCTGCGCTACGACCTCGGAACGAGCGTGTCCTTCTCCCTCGCGACGGATTTCTGATCGCGGGTTTTCACAAGACTGTCGCTTTCCCGTCTTGAAGTCGGGAAAGCGCGGTCGCCGGCTTGTTGTTAGGACACCGGCATGATCAGTATGTGGAACATATCCGCCCGGAAGCCCGACTTCCGGGCGGCTTTCCGCGAAATGGGGCCTGGAGGTTTGCTCGCGGCCGGGACCGTCGTCCTGACCGCGCTTCTGGCCGTGCAGACGGGACGGCTGATCTGGATCGTCGCCGTGCTGCCTGGAGGACTCGGGGAGACGTCTGCGCCGCTGACCGCGCCGGCTTCGACCGCTGATCTGTCTATCCTCTCGCGCTTTGACGCCTTCTATCGCGGCGAACCCGCCGGCGATCCGCTGATCGAATCTCCCGCAGCGCCCGCGTCGGGCGGCGGCTCGTTCCAGCTCTTCGGCGTCAGGGTGGCGGCGGGAGGCCGGGGCTCCGCGATCATCGCCGGTCCTGACGGTCGCCAGGTCTCGGTGGGCGTTGGAGAGGAAGCCGCCCCCGGTGTCGTCCTCCTGTCGGTGGCGAACGACCATGCGGTGATCCGCAGGGGCGGCCAGACCGAGCGGCTGGAGTTTGCCCCGGCGTCTGCGGTCACGGCGTCCGCCCCGACAGGACCCGCCGCGCCGCAGGGGGGCGTTGCTCCAGCCGGCGCCCCTGCCTCTGCCGGCGCCGCGATCGACCGGGGCAATGTCGTCAACGCGCTCGGCCTGCGGCCCCGCCGACAGGATGGACGCGTGAACGGCTTCGAGGTGGTCCCGCGCGGGGCCGGTTCGGCCCTGGCCCAGGCCGGGCTGAGGGCGGGCGACGTGATCCTTACGATCAACGGCCTCGAAGTCACCGTCGAGAACCAGGCGGAGATGCTCGCCGAGCTTCGCGCCGCCCCGCAGGCCGTCATCGGATTCGAGCGCAACGGCCAACCCATGTCAGTCAGCCTGAGGACTCCCCAGCCGTGACACGCCTGATTTCCGCCCTGCTGGTCGCGCTCGGGCTCGTCTTGGCGCCGCCCGCCGTCGCCCAGCAGCAGACGCTGAACTACCAGAACGCGGACATCCGTGCGGTCGTGCAGGACATAGCGCGCGTGACCGGGCGCACCTTCATCGTGGATCAAAGCGTCCAGGGCACGGTCACGGTGGTTTCCAACCAGCCGCTGTCGCGCACCGAGATGTTCGAGGTGTTCGTCTCCACGCTGCGGGCCAACGGCCTGGTGGTCGCCCAGACCTCTTCGGGCGCCTATCGCATCTCTCCCGCGGAAGGGGCGTCCAGCCTCCCGGGCGCGGCCGGTGTTGTAACCGAAGTGTTCCGTCTACGGACCGTTGACGCCGTCGCCGCCGCCGAGGTCCTGCGGCCCCTGGTGTCGCCGGTCGGACAGGTCCTGCCCAACCCTGGCGGCAATACGCTGACCGTCGCGGACTACGCCGACAACCTGCGGCGAATCCGGGGCCTGCTGTCCCAGCTCGACCAGGACCATTCCAGCGTTCAGACGGTCAGCCTGACCAACACCTCTGCGCGCGAGATCGCCGACGTCCTGACCCGCGTCATGGGGCTGGCTACGGCGGAGGCGGGGGGCTCGACCATCCTTTCGGTCACGCCAGTCGAATCAAGCAACTCCGTCGTCCTGCGTGGCGATCCGGAGGTCATCTCGCGGGCCCTATCGCTCATTGCTGACCTCGACGCGCGAGCGGGCACGAGCGGCGACATCCGCGTCATCCACCTCCAGCACGCCAGCGCCGAACAGCTGCTGCCCGTGCTCCAGCAGCTGGTCGGCCAGACGCCGGCGGTCCCGGCGGGAGAGGATGCGGCGACCGGGTCGGCCGCTGGCGCGCCCGCGGCCGGCGTCGGTGGGGGCAATGTCTCGATCGCCCGCTACCCCGGCGCGAACGCCCTGATCATCGCCGCCAATCCCGAGACCCAGCGCACGCTCGCCGAGGTCATCCGCCAGCTCGACACCCGGCGCCAGCAGGTGCTGGTCGAGGCCATCGTGGTCGAGGTGTCGGACAACGCCGCCCAGCAGCTGGGGGTGCAGTTCCTGCTCGGCGGCGGCGAGGACGGCCAGATCCCGTTCATGGCCACCAACTATTCGAACTCGGCCCCCAACCTGCTCGCCATAACCGGCGCCCTGATCGCCGATGACGAGCTGCCCGAGGACTCCGGCCTGCTGGAGAGCCTGCGCGAGGCGGCGATCAACTCCCTGACCGGCGCGACGGGCATCACCGCGGGGATTGGGGGGCAGAACGACAACGGGGCCCTGTTCGGCTTCATCCTGAACGCCATCCGGCGCGACACGGCCTCCAACCTGCTGTCGACGCCGTCGGTCATGACGCTCGACAACGAGGAGGCGACCTTCCTGGGCGGCCAGGAGGTCCCGGTCTCTACCGGTGAGGTGCTCGGTGACGCCAACAGCAATCCGTTCCGCACCATCGAGCGCCGCAACGTCGGGGTGCAGCTGGATGTCACCCCGCAGATCAACGCGGGCGGCGGCATCACGCTTGCGCTGCGCGTGGAGGTGTCCTCCGTCGCCGGTCCGATCAGCGAGGACTACCAGGAGCTGATCTTCAACAAGCGCGAGGTGACCACCACGGTTCTGGCGGACGACGGTGACATCGTCGTGCTGGGCGGGCTGCTGGATCAGAACGAGCGCGTGTCTGTGCAGGGTGTGCCCTACCTCCAGGACATCCCAGGCGTGGGCGCCCTGTTCCGCTCACGTGGCCGCGAGGCGCAGCGGACCAACCTGATGATCTTCCTGCGGCCCACCATCATCCGTTCGGCGGGCGACGCCCAGCGGGTCAGCGCCCGGCCGTTCGAGGCGCTCGTGGGTCAGCAACGGCTCAACGATCCGAACGGTCGCAGCTCGCTCGAGGCCTTGGTTCGTGAATACATGCAGGACGAGCCGCCGAGCGCGGGCGGTCCGGTGGCGACCTTCCCGCAGACGCCGATCGAGAGCCAGCCGCTGCCGCCCGTCGGAGGCGCGGAGTGATCACTCTCGCGGACCCGCAGCTCAGCTACGCCTTCGCCAAACGCGCGGGCGTGGTGGTGATGGCGCTGGACGAGGACGCCCATGTCGGGCTGCGTGAGGGCGCCGACCCGTCGGCCCTGGTCGAGGCGCGCCGCGCGCTCGGCCGCCCGCTCAAGGTCCAGGCCCTGACGCGTCAGGCCTTCGACCGCCGGCTGTCGGAGGTCTACGCCTCCGACGCCCTGTCCGGCGCGCATTCGGACGCGGACATGGATGTGCCCGGCGGGCTGGGCGGCCTGGTCGAGGACATGCCGGAGGCCGCCGATCTGCTGGACGCGCAGGACGACGCTCCGGTCATCCGGCTGATCAACGGGGTCATCGCCGAGGCGGTGCGGCTTGGCGCCTCGGACATCCACATCGAGCCGTTCGAGACCGCCCTGCTGGTCCGCCTGCGGGTCGACGGCGTCCTTCGCGAGGCGGTCAGTCTGCCCAGCCGGATCGCACCGCTTCTTGTCTCGCGGGTAAAGGTCATGGCGCGGCTCGACATCGCCGAGCGCCGTCTGCCCCAGGACGGCCGCATCGCCATCGCGCTCGGCGGCAAGACCCTCGACGTGCGTGTGTCGACCCTGCCGTCGAGAGCGGGCGAGCGGGTCGTGATGCGCCTGCTCGACAAGGACCAGGCGGACCTGCGACTGGACGAACTCGGCATGGGCCCCGAGACGCTGCGCGCCTTCCGCGCGGCCCTGGCCGAGCCGAACGGCGTCATCCTGGTCACGGGCCCGACCGGCTCGGGCAAGACCACGACCCTCTACGCCGGCCTGTCGGTCCTGAACGACCGCACGCGCAACATCCTGACCATCGAGGACCCGGTCGAATACGCCGTCGAGGGCGTCGGCCAGACCCAGGTGAACACCAAGGTCGGCATGACTTTCGCTGCCGGCCTGCGGGCCATCCTGCGCCAGGACCCGGACGTCGTCATGGTCGGCGAGATCCGCGACGTCGAGACAGCGCAGATCGCCGTCCAGGCCTCGCTGACTGGCCATCTGGTGCTGTCCACAGTGCACACCAATGACGCGGCCGGCGCGGTCACCCGCCTGCGCGACATGGGGGTGGAGCCGTTCCTCCTGGCCTCGACGCTCAGACTGATCCTGGCCCAGCGACTGGTGCGACGTCTCTGCCCGGACTGCGCCCGGGACGAGCCGATCGACATGGCGACCGCGCGGCGCTTCGGTCTGAAGCTTCGGCCGGGTACGCCCGTGAAGCGGCCGGTCGGCTGCGCCGACTGCAAGCAGACTGGCTATGTCGGCCGCATCGGCATCTACGAGGCCATACGCGTCGACGATGCGGTGCGTCGCCTGATCGTCCAGGAGGCCGACGAAGACGCGATCGTTCGGACCGCGCTCAAGCCGTCAGGCGGGCTGGCCGCCTCGGCGCTGGCCGCCGTCGAAGCGGGCCTGACCACCATGGAAGAAGCCGTTCGGGTCACCCGCCAGGACGCAGGGGCGGACCATGGCGGCGTTTGACTACATCGCCTTGGACACCGCGGGCCGCCGCAAGGCGGGCGTCCTCACCGCGGCGGACGAGGCCGAGGCGCGACAGGCGCTGGCGAAGCGCCGCTTGGCGCCGGTCAAGGTCCAGCCCGCCGCCCGCAAGGCCGAGGCCCCCGCCGACCCCAGGGCGAAGCTGTCCTCGCGCCAGCTCGCCCTCGTCACGCGCCAGCTGGCCACCCTGACCGCCGTCGCCCCGCTGGAGGAGGCGCTGGCCACCCTCGCGCTGCAGGCCGAGAAGCCCGCCGTGCGCCGGGTGCTGGAGCAGACCCACGCGGGCGTGGTCGCGGGTTTTCGCCTGTCGGACGCCATGTCGCGGCAGGGCCGGGCCTATCCGCCGCTCTATCGCGCCATGGTCTCCGCCGGCGAGGCCTCGGGCTCGCTGCCCGCGATCCTGGAGCGGCTGGCCGACCTGCTGGAACGCGAGCAGCAGGTGCGCGGCAAGGTGACCACGGCCCTGGTCTATCCGGCGGTGCTGGCGGCTACGGCCCTGATCGTCGTGGCCTGCCTGATGGCCTTCGTGGTGCCCAAGGTGGTCGACCAGTTCCAGACCATGGGCCAGACCCTGCCGCTGCTGACCCGCATCGTCATAGGCGTCTCGGATCTCGTGCGCGGCTGGGGCTGGCTGATGCTGCTGCTGACCGCCTTGGGCGCGGCCGCGCTGGTTCAGGCGCGCAAGCAGCCGGCCTTCCGCCTCGCCTTCGACGGCTGGGTCTTGCGGCTGCCGATCCTGGGCCGGCTGATCCGCGACCTGCACGCCGCGCGCATGGCGCGCACGCTCTCGACCATGATCGCCTCGGGCCTGCCCGTCCTGGAAGGGCTGAAGATCACCGCGCCGACCGTTCACAACGCGGTGTTGCGCCGCGCGACCGAGCAGATGGCCTCGGACATCCGCGAAGGCGGGGGCCTGTCGGCCGCCATGCGCCGCGCGGGCGTCTTCCCGCCGATCCTCGTACACATGACGGCCTCCGGGGAGAACGCCGGCCGGCTCGAGCCGATGATGGAGCGCGCCGCGGACTATCTGGAGCGCGAGTTCAACACCTTCACCGCCGTGGCGCTGAGCCTGCTCGAGCCCGCGATCATCGTCCTGATGGGCGGGATCGTCGCCGTGATCGTCCTGTCGATCCTCCTGCCCATCCTGCAGATCAACACCCTGGCCCTGAGTTGACCATGACACCGTCCGCCCTCCGACGCCGCCGCCTCGCCGCCGCCCGCCGCCGGGCCCGGGCGGGCTTCTCGCTGGTCGAACTGATGGTGGTGATCGTCATCCTCGGCCTGCTCGCCACGGTGGTTGTGGTCAACGTCCTGCCGGCGCGCGACCGCGCCATGGTCGAGAAGGCCGGGGTCGATGTCTCCATGCTGGAGGGTGCCGTCGACACCTACCGGCTCGACAATCTGGACTACCCGCCCGACCTTGAAGCCCTGGTGCGGGCTCCCGCCGGCCTGGCGCGGCCGGACCGTTACCGCCAGGGCGGCTATGTGCGCCGCCTGCCCGAGGATCCCTGGGGCAATCCCTATCAGTACCGTCACCCCGGCCAGCGCGGCGCGGTCGACATCTGGTCCTTCGGCGCCGACGGCGAACCGGGAGGCGAGGGCAATGACGCCGACATCGGGAACTGGTCCTGATCCTTGGGGCCGGCGCGCCGGCCTCACCCTCGTGGAGCTCATGGTGGTGCTGCTCGTGCTCGGCGTGGCCGCGACCGCGGTGGTCATGACCATGCCGGACCCGCGTCCCGGCCTGGGCCACGAGGCCGAGGTCTTCGCCGCGCGACTGGTTCGCGCACGCGAGGAGGCGATCCTCACCAACCGCACGGTCGAGGCTGCGGTCGACGCCGACGGCTACGCCTTCCGTGTTCGCCGGCCGGGCCGTCGGGAGCCGCTTGCGACGCCCCCCTTTGAGCCCGTCCAGTGGTCCGCCGCCGTCCAAACGCGCGGCGCGGAGACTGTCGCCTTTGATCCGACCGGCGGGACCGAGCCCGCTCAAATCGTCCTTGTGCGCGACGAGGCGCGGGCGCGCGTGACGGTCGACACCGGCGGAGAGGTACGCGTCCATGTCGGCTGACCGCAGGCAGGGCCAGGAGGGCTTCTCCCTCATCGAACTACTGGTCGCGCTGGCCGTGTTCAGCCTGGCGGTCATGGCCCTGCTGAACCTGGCGGGCGAAAGCACGCGCGTGGCCGCGTCGCTGGAGGAACGGGTGCTGGCCGGCGTCGTCGCCGACAATCGCGCGGTCGAGGCCCTGGCGCCTGAGGAGCCGCCGCAGCCGGGCCTGAGCGAAGGCGTCGAACAGGCTGGCGGCCGCGAGTGGCGGTGGATCCGCTCGGTCACCGCCACGCCCGACCCGGACATCATTCGCGTCGAGGTCCGCGTCGGCTTTCCGGGCCAGGACGCGACCCTTGCCGAGGTGACGGCCTTCCGGAGCGCGCGGCGGTGAGGGCGGGCTTCACCCTGGTCGAGATGCTGGTCGCGCTGGCGGTGTTCGGACTGCTGGCCGCCGCCGGCGTGGCGGTCACCGGCTATGCGGTGCGCACCCAGGACGCCGTGGCCGAACGGTCCGACCGGTTGGCCGAGTTCCAGCGCCTGCGCGGTCTGATCAAGGCCGACCTGGTCCAGGCGGCGGTGCGGCGCACGCGCGGCGCCGATGGCCGTTCGGCGCGCCAGACCTTCCAGGGCTCCACTTCGGGCCAGCCGCTGATGGCCCTGGTCCGGCGCGGTTGGGAAAACCCGGACGGCGACCCCCGAGCCTCGGTCCAGTACGTGGAATACAGCCTGAACGAGGGCCGGCTGGAGCGCCGCGCCCGCGCCGCGCTGGACGGCGCGCCGCTGGGCGAGCCCCAGGTGCTGGCCCGGGATGTGGCGGAGGCCCGTGTCGCCTGGATGTGGCGCGGCCAGTGGATCGAGGCCTGGGAGCAGGCTCCGCCCGACGCGACGCCGCAGGCCGTGCGCCTGACCCTGACCATCGACGGTCTTGGCCCCGTCACCCAGCTGTTCCTCGCGCCTGGAGGCGAGCTGTGACCCGCCGGCCGCACGAGGAGGGCGTGGCCCTGATGACGGTCCTGCTGCTGGTCGCGGTCATGTCGACCCTGGCCGTCGGCATCCTCGACGACATTCGCTTTGGCCTAAGGCGGACCGAGAACGCCCGCAATGTCGGCCAGGCCCAGTGGTATGCGCTCGGCGCCGAGGCCCTGGCCCAGGCGCGCATCCGCCGGCTGTGGGAGCTGGACCGCGACCGCACCTCGCTGGCCGGCGACTGGAACGGCCGGCCCTTCGAGTTTCCGACCGACGACGGCGGCGTCATCCGCGCCTCGATCCGCGATGGCGGAGCCTGTTTCAATCTCAACAGCGTGGTCGAGGGGCGCAGCGACCTGTTCATGCGCCGCGAGCTGGGGGTGGAGCAGTTCACGGCCCTGGCCCGCGCGCTCGGCCTGACGCAGGGCCAGGCCCTGGCCGACAGCCTCGCCGACTGGATCGACACGGACGTCTATCGCGAGGGCCGGGGCGGGGAGGACGAGGCCTATTCGTCCGGGGTCCAGCCCTATCGCACCGGCGGGACCCTGCTGGCCGAGGTCAGCGAGCTGCGCGCCATCCGCGGCTTCACGCCCGAGGTCTATGCGCGGCTGCGGCCCCACGTCTGCGCCCTCCCGACCAGCGACCTGTCGCCGATCAATCTGAACACCCTGCCGGTGGACCGGCCCGAACTGATCACCATGCTGACCTCGGGCGCCGTGGGCCCGGACACCGCGCGGCAGATCCTGCGGAGCCGCCCCGCCCAGGGCTGGGCCAGCGCCACCGACTTCTGGGTCCTGCCCGCCGTGGCGCGCGCCAATGTGGCCGACGCCGTGCTCGACCAGGCGCGGGTCAGCACCCGCTTCTTCGCCCTGAGCGCAGAGGTAAGGCACGTCGACGCCGAGGTCGTGCTGAGCGCCCTTCTCGAACAGACCCCCGCCGGGCCGGTGCGCGTGCGCGCCCGCCGCTGGACCTACGACGAATGACCCCGATCCGCCTTCTCATCCTGCCGGCCACGGCCGACCAGACCTGCCGTCAAATCCTGTTCGGCCCCGAAGACCATGTCATGGAGGACCAGCGCCTCGACTACGGCGGGCCGTGGCTGGGTGATACGCCGGCCGTCCTGGCCGTGCCTGGTGCGGACGTGCTGGCGCGCCGGCTGGTGCTGCCCGCGGGATCGCGCGCCCAAGTCGAGGCGGCCGCCACGATGATCCTTGAGGAGGATCTCGCCAGCACGCACGAGACGCTGCGCGTGGCGGTCGGTCCCGTCGAGGCGGACGGCGCCCGGCTGGTGGTCGCGGCCTCGGCCAACCGCGTACAAGCCTGGATGGAGATCGCTCGCGCGCTAGGCGCCGAGCCGGCGGTGGTGATCCCCGATTACCTGCTGCTGCCGGAACCGGCCGAGGACGACGACGCCGTGCTAGCGCTGGACCTCGGCGACCGCATCGCCGCGCGAGGCCGCGACATCGCCCTGTCGGCCGAGCCCGACCTGCTGCCGCTGCTGCTGCAGGAGCGCGACACGGCGGCGCTGGAGCCCGGCCCGGCGCTGCTCGCGGCCTTCGTCCGGGCCGTCCGCTCGCCGATGCTCGACCTAAAGCCGCGCCCGCCGGCCGAGGGGCTGAACCGCAGGGCCATGCGGCTCGCGGCGGCGCTGGCGGCATTGGCTCTGATCTCTCCGCTGGTCCTCGACGGCGCCCGCGCCGCACGCGACGACGGCGCCGCCCGGCGTGACGAGGCCCAGGCCCTGGGCCTGGCCCGCTCCGTCCTGGGATCGGGCGCCGCTATCGACGATCCTGCCGCGCAGGTCCGCGCCCGGCGGCTCGAACTCAACGCCGGCGCTGGCTTCGGCGACAGCGCCGCCGGCCTGTTCGCGGCCTTGGAGAGCGTCGAGAGCGCGAAGCTGGAGGCCCTGATGTTCGACCCGTCCGGCGTGATGCGCGCCACCGTCTCCTACGCCGACTACGCCGACGTGGAACGACTTCGGGGGGCCGCGGCCACGCACGGCCTGGCGCTCGAGGAAATCAGCGCGCTCGACGAGCGCGGCGTCCGTATCGGCGCCTTTGTGGTGCGGCCGGCATGAACCCGCTGTTCTCACAGGCCCGGGCCTGGTTCGAGGTCCGCACGCGGCGCGAGCAGGTCCTGCTTGGCGTCATGATCGCGATGCTGCTGGCCACGGTCGCCTGGTTCGGCCTGGTGTCGCCGATCCGCGCCTGGCGCGCCGACGCCGCAGAGCGACGGCTGGAGGCGGCCGAGGCCCTGGCCTCCATCCAGGGCGACGTGGCCCGGATCAACGCCGCCGCCCGCACCGCGCCGACGGGCTCAGGAGAGCCGATGGAACCGCTTCTGATCCGAACCGCTGAACAGGCCGGCCTGAGCCTGAGCCGCCAGCAGGCGGAGTCGGACGGCGCCCAGACCGCCTGGCTGGAAGGGGCCCCGCCCCAGGCCGTGTTCGGCTGGATTGCGACGCTGGAACAGGCGCATGGCGTGACGGTCTCGAACCTCACCGCCCTCAAGGCCGCCAATGGCGGGCTCGACGTGCAGGTGTCCTTCCGGCAGGCCGGCCGATGAGGATCGTCGGCCTGACCCTGACCTTCGCGGTCGTGCTGCTGGTCACCATGATCGCCGGCTGGCCCATGCGGGCCGCGCTCGGCGCCGCGGGCGTCGACCGGCTGGGCCTCTCCGCCCGCGAGGTCACGGGCACGCTCTGGTCGGGCCGGCTCTCCGATGCGCGGCTAGGCGACATTTCGCTCGGGGATGTCGAGGCTCGCCTCGCCTTCTGGCCCATGCTGGCGGGCGAGACGCGGCTGAGCCTGGAGGCGAGCGACGGCCCCTTCGCCGTCGAGTTGGTCCGCGCGCAAGACCGCGCCGGGGTTCGCGGACTGGACATCCAGGTCCCGCTCGCCACTTTCGGCCTTCCGGGACAGGCCGGGGGAACCGCCACCCTCACCCAGTCCGACATCCTGTTCGTGGACGGCCGCTGCGCGCAGGCGTCCGGCCGCGTCCGGATCGACGGTCTGGCCGGACCGGGCTGGACTGCGCCGGCGCTGGACGGAGCTCTGGCCTGCCATGACGGCCTGCTGCTCGCCCGCATGAACGGCGCGGACGAGCGGTTCGCCCTGGCCGCGGACCTGCGGGTCCGGTCGTCGGGCGCCTGGACGCTCACGCTGCTGGCGCAGCCACGCGATCCCTTGCTTGCCCCCCTGATGGAGGCGCAGGGTTTCGCGCCCGGGCCGGAAGGCCTCACCTACGAAGCCCGCGGGAGCCTGAACCGATGAGACCCCTGATCCTTCTGGCCGCAGCCCTCGCCCTGTCCGCCTGCGGGACGGCCCTGCCGTCCGTCGGTCGACCGGGCCCCGGCGGGTCCGTAGCGACCGGCCTACCCCTGGGCGAGGTCGACGCCGTGCGGCTTCAGTCCGGCCAGTGCGCCCTGGCGCTGTGGACACGGGGCGTGCCCGCGACACGTCTGGCCATCGCCGTCAGCCAGCCGCCGACGATTCGCGTGAATGCCCACGGGCGACAGATCGAACTGGCCCGGACCGAGTACGATGGCGAGGCCGCCTTCGGTCACTATCCGCGGCAGACCTGGGCGGGAGACGGCATGAGCCTGACCCTGACCACAAGATTCGCGGCGCGCGGCGGCATGGTGGGCGGCGCCGTGACCGAAGACGCCACCCTGAGTTTCACGGGGTCCGATGGGGCGGAGCTGGTGATCCCCGTCGCCGGCCTGGTGGCCTGCCAGCCCTAGAGACCGCTTCGGCCGAGCGGGCCGAACAGCCAGGCGAGCCAGGCCCCGATGGCCAGGAAGGTCCCGAATGGCAGGCGCTGGATCAGGTCGAGCCTTCGGACCCGCGCGGCTCCCACAAGCGCCACGGACAGGCCCGCGAGGCAGGCCCAGACCAGCACCGTCGGCAGCGCCGCCCAGCCGACCCAAGCGCCGATGCCGGCGAACAGCCGCGGGTCCCCGCCGCCCAGCCCCTCGCGGCCTCGCAAGCTTCGGTAAAGCAGGGCGACGAGCCAGAGCGAGACGAAGCCCGCCACTGCCCCGATCAATCGGTCAACCAGCAGGTGCGGCTCGATCAAGGCGGCCGCGGCAAGCCCCGTCCCCAGGAGTGGCAGGGTCAGCACGTCGGGCAGCCAGAAATGCTCCGCGTCGATGATGGCGATCAGCAGGAGTTGCCACGCCAGAACCGCTCCGGCCACGGCCCCCCAGCCTGGTTGCGCCAGCGCGGCCCATGCAGCGAGAACGGCGGCCGCGGCCTCAATCAAGGGATACCGTGGTGAAATCGGCGACGCGCAGCCCGCGCAACGCCCTCGTTGCGCGATCCAGCTCACGATGGGTGCAAGTTCAGCCGGACCCAGCTTGCGGCCGCAGGACCGGCAGCGAGACCGTGTGGCGACCACCGGCTCGCCCGTCGGCAATCGAACGCTCAGGAGCGCAAGGAAACTCCCGATCACGGCTCCCAGCAATCCAAGGGCGACCGGGTGCACCAGGAAGTCGAGGGCTGGATCCAGTTCAGGCACGTCGCTGCCTAACCCACCTACGTGCACGCTGTGTGACATGCGATCGTGGACATTCGGCGAAGCCGGAGAGGCGCTAACGTCGTCGAAGCGCCAAAAAACCTTCACTGTAAAGCAGGAGCGCCGTCGCATTCGGCCGCTAGGTCGGACGCATGACCATGCTCGAGGATGCACCGCCGCGTGGTGCCGCCGGCCAGGAGGTTTCGGTGGACATCGGCCTGATCCACCTGGGCTGCGAGGCTACGCCAGAGAGCCAGGAAGAACGGCTCCTGGCCGCGGGCTGCACCTCGTTCCTCCGCATCGCGGATTATGCTTCAGGACGCAAACAGCTTGACCGCGGCCTCGCGGGATTGAAGGCGGGCTCGCGGGTTCATGTCACAGGCCTGGAGGCGTTCGGACGCTCGCTGGCCGAGATCCTGCGGACGGTGAGAGGCCTCGTCGAAATGGGCGTCGAGGTGCGGGTCAACGAAGAGCAGGCATCCATGGCGATCTCCTCGCGAGACGAGGTCGCAGAGGCCTTGCGCGCCCTGGCCAGTTTCGCGAGCGCTCACCGGAGTCCCCCGATGACCGCGGGCCGCCGGCCACGGACCGCGTCGCTGTCGGAAGTGCAGATCAAGTACGCGAGGAAGCTATTCTCCGAGGGCGAGCCGTTGCGCACGATCAGCCTGATCATGCGCGCCTCCCCGGATGAGGTGTGGCAGGCGATCAGCAAGCATCCAAGGGGTGGAAAGGGCTAAAGGCGCCCGACCTGGTCGTCCGTCTCTGTCGGCGCCGGCCGGGGCTCCCCGTCGGCATGGCGGCGGCGGCAGGAGCGGGTTAGGAAGGCATATGGCTTTCCGCGCATCCCTTCCCCTCTGCCTCGCCTGCGCCCTGCTCGCCGGCT
>NZ_JANJTL010000060.1 GCF_024711105.1 Brevundimonas sp.
CTTCGCCGAGGAGCCCTGCGCCTGCGGCTCGCCGCTCCGGGCCGTGCGGGCCATCCACGGGCGTCAGGACGACATCTTCGACCTCGGCGCGCTCGTCACGCCGGACATTTTGCGCAACGCCGTCGTCGACGCCGACCGCCGCATTACGGATTTCCGCATCCTCCAGACCGGGCCGGGCGAGGTTGAAGTCGAACTGGACGCCGCCCTGGCCGAGGCGGCGCCTCGCGTGGCCCGGGCGCTGATCGAGGCGATCGTCCGGGCGGGCGGCGAGGCGGTCGTCCAGACGCGCCTCACACCCGCCTTCGGGCTGCCGACTGACCGAAAGCTGCGCCGCGTCGAGCGCCTCTGGCGACCCTAGCCGATCGTCCCGGCCCGGATGTCGTAAACGATCGCGCGGTCCTCGCGGGACAGCCGCTCCGACAGGGCCGTGTCGACTCGGGCCGCCTCAGGCGGCGGCAGGGGATTGAGCAGCACCCGTTCGCACCAGCGCGCGCCCGGCGCCGCGGCGCCCAGCACCGACCGCCAGATGGCGGCATAGAGCTCCGGCCCGGTGTAGGACCCGAAGTCCGACAGCGAGAAGGCGGTAAAGCCGTGGTCCGCCGGCAGGTCATCCAGGCCGCCCTGGCGCACCTCGATGCGGTCCAGCCGCGTTCGGATAGTGTCGAAGGCCTGTGGTTCCAGATGCAGTGGAAGGGCCTCGGTCGAATGCCGCCCTCGCAGCATCAGCCAGGCGAAGTCGCTCTGCGAGAACAGGAAGGTCTGGGACGCCCTGACAAACCGCTCGCGCAAGATCCGCTCGCACTCCGCCGCAGACGGCAGGAGTTCGCCGCCCGGTTCGCCGACCCATCGCCACAGGGGCTTGGCGGCCAGCAGCTGCAGCGCCGGCGGCCAGATGCCCCGGTCCCAGCGCTCGGCCCAGAAGCGCGCCTGGTCCTCGACCGTGGCGCAGGCGAACAGCTCACGGATGAGCGCGCCGCGCGCCAGCCCCGCGCCGCGCGCCAGGGTTCGCAGCGTCTGCTCCCACAGGCCGGCTCGCCAGACCCCGTGGCCGATCACGCCGCTGCGCCGCCACCCGTCCCGGTCCTCGTCCGACAGTCGCGGTTCGACCCGGGCATGCAGGGCCAGCCGGTCGGGTCCGTCCGTCACGCCCAGCCAGTCGAGCATCTCCCCATGGTCGAGCGCGCGCCAGGCGGCGATCTTCAGCCGCATCAGGCGGCACTGGGCCGGATTGACGTCCAGCGCCACGACGTGGCCCGGATCCCCCAGCAACAGGTCGAACACCCGCGCGCCACTACCGGTCAGGCACAGGACGCGGTCTTCGGGCCCCAGACGCAGCGCCGCCAGTTCTGTGCGGCCGTCCTCGTTGGCCGAGGTGAAGGCCAGTCGGGAAAAGAAGCGGCTTTCGCTCATGGCGCCCCGTCAACGGGGCGCGGCGCCCCCGCGCCCTGTGTCCCGCACTGGCGGCCGTCTGGCTAGTGCGCCAGAAGCAGGGAAGGACCGTCCTCCGCCTCAAGCAGGGCGCGCGTCACCCCGCCCAGGACGAACTCGCGGAGTCGGGAGTGCCCGTAGGCCCCGGCCACCAGAAGTCCGGCCTGTTTGGTCTGGCAGGCGGTCAATATGGCCGTCGCGGGGTCGTCGCCTGCGAGCGCTAGGATGTCCGCCGACCCGACCCCATGCAGCTTCAGGAAGTCCGACAGCTGGTCCATCGAGGGTCGCGCCGGATCGCCGTTGTCCCCATGCCCGACGATGTCGATGTCGGAGCAGCCGCCCAGCAGCGGCAGGGCTGCCCGCACGGCGCGGGCCGCCTCGATCCGGCCGTTCCAGGCGATCACCGCCCGGCCGCTTAACTGGTCGGGCGAGCCTCGCGCGATCAGCAGCGGCAGCCGCTGGCGCATCAGCACCTCCTCGACGAACTGGACCGTCCGTTCGTGCTCCTTGCCCAGGATTTCGCCGGACACGACCGCCAGGTCGGCGAGGACGCAGGCCCGCTCAAGGCTCGCCCAGACGCGGCGCTCGTAGGGGTGAGAAATGAGGCGGGGGCTTTCTTCGCCGGCCCCCAGCACGATGTCGGCGCCGGCCGCCGCGGCGAAACAGGCCGCGTCGATGCGGGACTGGTTCTCCTCGGCGATCTCGGCGGCGGCGTCGAAGGCTCCCGGAGGAGCCGCCCCCCCGAAGGCGGTGGCCGTGGCGGCGAAGTCGGCCGCGAGGTCGGGATAGACCGGCAGGACGTGGGCGACCGCGTCGTGCTCGGCGGCCAGCCAGGCACCGGCGTGGATGGCCGGCTCGTCATGGCGCCCGAGCGCCAGGACCAGGATGGACTTGTAGCTCATCGGACCCTCCTTGAGGGCCCCAACCTGCGCCGGTCCGCGCGGGTTGCGCCTTGATTTGCCTCAAGCCGCGGCCACACCGGGGGGGAGAATCCGGTGGCGCCCGCGTCGAGGTCTGAAATCCTGAACGAAACCGCCCCGGAGGGCCCGCTTCCGATGATCTGGCTGACGAGCCTGGGATTGGCCGCCACGGCTGCCTTCACGGTCGCCCACGATCCGCACGGCTGTCCGGAGGTTCCTCACGACTATCGCGTGCCGTGCCGCTGCGAGCGGCTGCCGCCCTACTACTATCCGCGGCCCTTCTACTATCACCCCGGCGACTATCCACGCCGGGACTACGAGGTGCGCGGCTATGAGCGTCGCGACTATGTGGTCCGGGGCCGGCCGGTGCGCCGGCCGAGCCCGCCGGTCTACATCGAAGGCCCGCGCATCTACGTCGACGCCCCGCCGGTTTATGTGGAGCCGGCGCAGATCTACGTGGAGCGACCGGAGATCATCGTGCGGCCTTCGGAGGTGATCGTCGCGCCGCCGGAGGTGCATTTCGAGCCCTGTCCGCAAGGCGCACAATGCGTCCAGGAGCCGGCGACGCCGCCTCACTGAGTCCGGCAGAAGCCCTGGGATTCGCGAGCGAGCGCCAGATAGCCGCCACTCAGCGCATGCGCGGTCGCCGCCTGGCACTGGCCCTGGCTGATCAGTTCGCCCACACGCTGCCGCGCCGCCTCATAGGCGCGGGCCTCATCCCTCAGCCGGCGCGCCTCGACGCGCTGGGACGGAAAGCACAATGAGATCCAGCGCGCCTCGGCGCAGCGGGCGACGAGTTCGGATTCCGACTCGGACAGCACGCCGGGGTCAGTGCTGGTCGTCGGCGCCGAGGGCAGGGGAACCGGCAGGGTGACCGGCGCGTCCGGCGGTTCGCTCAGCAGTTGAATGTCCGGAAGCCGGTAGCGGCACACCCAACGCTCGTCGACGAACTCACAGCTTTCCAGCGTGGCGGCTTGCGGCTGGGCCACCAGGGCGGCCGCGAGAATCAGGCCTGCGTCCCACATGTCAGCCGTCCGGCGGTGGTTGGGATCTCACCCTAACAGGCGGAGGCGGAACGAAGAACAGGCATGCGACCTTAACCCTTGCATTCGCGCGGCAGGAGAAACCTGTCGGCTTCCGTCGCCGAGGCGCTTCATGTAGCGTTGCTATTCGTTAACCATAACGAGCTGGGGAGTTTCGTGCATGTTCTGGCTATCTAGCCTTGTCCTGACGACGGCCCTGTCCGCGACCGCGATGCAGGACGCCCACGGTTGCCAGGAGCGGCCGCACCATCCCGATGATCCGTGCATCTGCACGATCGAAGTGGACTTCTACCGGCCCGGCCCGCCGCCGCCGCCCGTGCGCATCCAGGCGCCAGGCTATCGCGTCATCGGCCGCCCGATCCACGTTCAGGGCCCGGTCGTGCACATCAGCGGCCCGCCGATCTATGTCGACGCCCCGCCCGTCTATGTGTCACCGGCCCAGATCTATCTGGAGCGGCCGGAGGTGCACGTCCGTCCGTCGGACGTGATCGTGGCTCCGCCGGAAGTTCACGTGCAGCCCTGCCCCAACGGCGGCAGCTGCCCGCGCTAAGGCCGGTTCTGGTCTGATATTCCCCGGGGGGCGGGCCCGCGGCGACGCGGTCCCGCCCCTTGGCATGTGCGATGCACCGCGCCCGGTGAGCCATCCGGCTCTGTCTCGGATTGGTACGGGCGTTTAGCTCAGACGCGCAGAGCGGCGGCCCCTTAAGCCGCAGGTCCGTGGTTCAAGTCCACGAACGCCCCCCAGTCCGAGACGGCCGGATCGCCGGCGCGTCGGAGTAGGAGGCGGCTGTGTTGGACGGATCTTTGGAAAACCCACTGGCGGCGGCCGTCTTGGTCGCCGCATTTCTCGTCCTAGCGCCGTTGTCGCTGACCGTGCTGCGCGAAGGCCGTTCGGGAGACCCCTTTACCTGGCTCGAAGTGCTCGGCCGCTATGGCCTGATCGTGACCTGGGCCTTCGTGGCGCCGCTCGCGGTCGCCAACCACTTGCGTCCCGAGACCCTGCTCTGGCTGTTCGGTCCGGAGGTCGGGGACGGCGGGCTGGCCGAATATGCGACCGTGGCCGCCTGGGCCTGCGCCGCCATTCTCGCCGCCCGGCTGGCGCTCGTCACCCAAGGTTGGGAGCGGGCGCTTTACGCGCTGGCCGCCGCCGGCGCCTTCGTCCTGTTCGGAGAGGAGATCAGCTGGGGCCAGTGGCTGTTCAACTGGGGTTCGCCCGCGTTCTTCGCCGAAAACAACCTGCAGTCCGAAACCAACGCCCATAATTTCTTCCCTCCCGAGGTCTTCGACGCGGCCTATGCGATTGCAGGCCTGATCATCGCCGGCCTAGTCGGGATGCTGCGCTTCGGGCGTGGGCTCGGCCCGATCGTCACGGCGCTGCGACAATGGCCTCCGGCGCGCTGGATCGGCCACAGTCGGCACGGCGTGCCCCTGGCCTTCAGCGCCGCGGTGCTGATGCAGCACCACATGTTCCAGGAGGTGGCCGAGATGGCCCTGTCGCTGGCGGTGCTCTACGCCCTGTGGTGGACGGTCTCGCGCGCCGCGCTAGGGCGCCCGGTCGAGTTCGCGCCAGCCTAGCACCAGAGCCGCGCCCATGGTGACGAACAGGGTCCATTCCCCGTCGTGATAGTCGAAGGTCGGCACCTCGGTGAGGCTGCGCAGGCTGATCATGACCAGCAGCGGCAGCGCCAGATAGGCCCCGGGATGCCGATAGGCCGCCCCGATCGCCTGGCCCATGACGACCAGCCAGTAGAGGCTCCATAGCGCCAACCCGACCCAGCCCAGCGCGAGCCACACCTCGATCCAGCTGTTGTGGGCGTGTCCCGCGATGAAGCCAGACTGGTGCGCGATCCACGCGCCGGGATAGAAGCCGCGCATGTGATCCCAGAGCACGCCATAGCCATAGCCCCACATCGGCTTGAGCTCGCCCTGACGGATCGCCGCCTCCCAGATTTCGGTCCGGCCCGTCAGGGTGGCGTCCTTGCCGAGCAGGTCGAAGAAGAATTCGGGCGCCAGCACGATCGCGCCCGCCAGACCGAACACGCCGACCGCCGCAATCCAGGTGAAGGCCACCGCGCTGACCGGCCCGCGCCGCACGATCCACACCCAGCCCATGGCGGCCAGTCCCAGGGCCATGGCCACGAGTGCGGTCTTCGACGTCGAAAGCAGGACCAGCAGCAGGCAGAGCAATACCGAGGCGATCCAAAGCAGCCGCCGCCGTGGCGCCAGAATAGCCGAGGCCACGGAGACGCAGACGCCCAGCGCCATGATGCCGCCCAGCGCATTCTTCTCGGTGTAGACGCCTCGCCACGAGCCGGGGAACAGTTCCTCCATACGGCCGTAGGCGGGCAGCAGGGCTCCGATCAGGAAGCTGAGCACGGCGAGCAGGGCGATGTTGCCGGCGATGAGCTCGGCCACGGTCCGCCAACGCCAGCGCGCCGCGATCACGAATCCGGCGAGGCAGGTGAAAAGAAGGGCCACGGATCGGCGGAAGGTGGCTTCCGAGTCGATCGACCAGAAGGTCGATGCGAAGGCCAACCCCACGAGGACCAGCAGGGGCGCCGACTTCATCAGCGCGCGCAGGGTCTCGCGCCAGCTCTGGGCCAGCAGGACGAGTGTGAAGCCGTAAGCCGGCCAGAAGGCGTTGCGCAGCAGGGCAGAGTTCTCGGCCGTGAGCGACCATCCGGTGAGCGGCGCGCTCCAGCCCTGCAGAAGGATGAACAGGGTCATGAAGCCCGTTGCGAGCGCCACACCCTCGCTGAGCGTCAGCCGTGCGTCCTCGCGCCGCGAGGTGCGGGCGACGTCAGGGTGCAGAGCGGGCGAGAGGCTGGACATGAGCCGAATGACCGGACGGACCCATCCTTGTGGACCGCAAGAGTGCGAACATGCCCTTAAGACGGCTTGGCCGGGGCAAGCTGATAGCTCCCGCACGTCAAGCTTCCTTAGGGATTGAGGCATATCCCGGAACCATGTTCGACGGCTCGATTGAGAACCTTCCGGTCCTGGTGGCCTTCGTGCTCGCCTGCCTACTGGCGGCGCCCGTTTCGGCGGCGGCGCTGTTCCGGCCGGGGCGTTCTGTCCTCGCACCCAGCAAGGGCGCAGACCTGGCCGGCGCCGGTGTGCTGGTCCTGCTGTGGGTCGGGCTGATTCCGCTGAACGCCTGGGCGCACCTGTCGGGCCAGCCATTCGAATGGGTTTTCGGCTCCGAGACCTTCGACGGCGGCTTCGTCGAGACCCTGACCTTCGTCGGCCTGATGTTTGTCGCCTGGCTGTCGGTGCGCCTGGCGCTGCGGCGCGAGGCGCCGCTCGCGGTCCGGGTCCTGGCCGTGCTGTTCGCCGTGGGCCTGGTTTTCGTGGCGCTTGAGGAGGTGAGCTACGGCCAGCACTGGTTCCACTGGCGCGCCACCGGCGCCTTCGCTGAGGCCAATCTCCAGCACGAGACCAACCTGCATAACTTCGTCGATCCGCGCCTCTACGACTGGCTCTACGAAATCATCGGCGGTGCGGCCCTGGTGGCCGCGCTTCTGGTTCGGGTTGGCCTGATGCGCGGCCTCCTGGACCGGCTCGGCCCGCTCGGCGAAACCGTGTCGCGGAGCCGTTACGCCCTGGCCCTGACGATGACCGCGTCGGCCTTGCTGCTGCACGAAGTGTTCGAGGAGCTGTCCGAATTCGCGGCCGTCTCCGCCCTCGTCTATGTCGCCATCGTCAGCTTCGAGCTCTGGCGGACCCGGCTGGCCCCGGCCGACGATGCATCATCACCGGGCTACGCGCCCCACCGCGCCTGATCCCACAGCACCCGGGCTTGGAGCCCTTCGGCCTCCGTGCGAGACATTCCGCTAGGGAAGCGGGAGAGGGTTAGCATGCTGGGCTGGACGGGGCACGTCGACACCTTCGCGCGGGACAGCCTCCCGCCCGCCGACCAGTGGCCCGACATTCGGCTGGGCGGCTTCGACTATCCGGAGCGGCTGAATGCGGCCGTCGAACTGACCGACCGGCAGGTGGAGCGGGGCTTCGGCGACCGCACCGCCCTGATCGGCAATGGGCGCCGGCGGACCTACAAGGAGCTTGCCGACTGGACCAACCGGCTGGCCCGGGCGCTGGTCGAGACCTATGGCGTCAAGCCCGGGAACCGGGTGTTGATCCGCTCGGCGAACAATCCGGCCATGGTGGCCTGTTGGCTGGCGGCGACCAAGGCCGGCGCGGTGGTGGTCAACACCATGCCGATGCTGCGCGCGGGCGAACTGTCCCAGATCGTCGACAAGGCCGAGATCGGCCTGGCGCTGTGCGACACCCGGCTGATGGACGAACTGGTCGCCTGCGCCAAGGACAGCCGCTTCCTCAAGCAGGTCGTCGGCTTCGACGGCACCGCCAATCACGACGCCGAGCTGGATCGCGTCGCCCTGAACCAGCCGGTGACGCCGCTCGCGGTCCAGACGGGCCGCGACGACGTGGCCCTGCTCAGCTTCACCTCGGGCACGACCGGCTCGCCCAAGGCGACCATGCACTTCCACCGCGACCTCCTGATCATCGCCGACGGCTACGCCAGGGAGGTGCTGCAGGTCACGCCAGACGACGTCTTCGTCGGCTCGCCGCCGCTGGCCTTCACCTTCGGCCTGGGCGGACTGGCGGTCTTTCCGCTCCGCTTCGGGGCGGCCGGCATCCTGCTGGAGAGCGCCACTCCGCCGAACATGATGGAGATCATCGAGACCTATCGCGCCACGGTGGTCTTCACCGCGCCGACCGCCTACCGCGCCATGCTGGCCGGGCTGGAGGAGGGGGCCGATCTGTCGTCGCTCAGGGCCGCGGTCTCGGCCGGCGAGACCCTGCCGGCGCCCATCTTCGAGGCCTGGACGCAGAAGACCGGCAAGCCGATCCTGGACGGCATCGGGGCGACCGAGCTGCTGCACATCTTCATCTCCAACCGGCTGGACGACGCGCGGCCCGGCTGCACCGGCCGGGCGGTGAGCGGCTACGAGGCCCGCATTGTCGGCGAGGACATGGCCGAGCTTCCGCGCGGGGAGGTGGGGCGGCTGGCGGTGCGCGGGCCGACGGGCTGTCGTTATCTCTCCGACGACCGCCAGAGGTCCTACGTCCGCGACGGCTGGAATCTGACGGGCGACACCTTCGTGCAGGACGAGGACGGCTATTTCCACTTCGTCGCCCGGTCGGACGACATGATCATTTCCGGCGGCTACAACATCGCCGGGCCCGAGGTGGAGGCCGCCCTGCTCGCCCATCCCCACGTCGCCGAATGCGCCGTCGTCGGCGCCCCGGACGAGGCCCGCGGCCAGATCGTCGAGGCCCATGTCGTGCTGGCCGAGGGCGTCGAGGCCTGCGACGCCGAGCGCCAGATCCTTCAGGACCACGTCAAGGCGACCATCGCCCCCTACAAGTACCCCCGCTCGGTCCGCTTCACCGACGCCCTGCCCAAGACCCAGACCGGCAAGATCCAGCGCTTCCGCCTGCGGGGTTGAGCGATTTCCTCGCCCGCGCAGCGGGAGAGGAGGGCCCCGCCCCGCTGAGCGGCACGCGAAGCGATTGGGTGGGAGGTGAGGGTTATGTCACCGGCCTGAGCCACAACCCTCATCTTCCGCGCGGACCTTCGGCGCGAGGCGCCTCCGGTGCGCGGAGCCTTCTTCTCCCCTGACGGGGCGAAGAAATCACTCCGCCTTCGACGGCACGAAGGGCGAGAACGTGATGATGGTGAAGGTGTCGCGGATGTGCGGCCGCGTCTGGACGTGCTTGGTCACGAAGCTGCCGATGTCGGCCCCGCGCGCCAGGTTGAACTTGGCCAGGAGGTCGTACTGGCCCGAGGTCGAATAGACCTCCGAGACGTTCTCGACATTGTCGACGATATCCGCCGCCACGTCGTTGGCGTGGCCCAGCTCGCATTTGATGAGGACGAAGATGGGGGTCATCATGGCGGCGGTTCCCGGGGCTCTAGGCGCCTCTGACTAACGGAGGACGGCGTGGCGCAAAAGGGCGAAGCGGGCTTGGACCTCGAAGCCGAGTACAACAACCGCGCCCGCTGTCCCGATCATCCCGCCGTCATGGCGCGCTGGAAGGCCTCGGCCGAGGCCGCGCGGGCGGCGCATCCGCCGGTCGAGATCGCCTATGGCGACGGCCCGCGCGAGCGAATGGACCTGTTCCTGGCGGGCGAAGGACGGCCGATCGCCGTCTTCCTGCACGGGGGCTACTGGCAGGCGCTCGACAAGAACTGGTTCTCCGGGATCGCGCCGGCGCTCCTGGCCAACGGCGTGGGGCTCGCCGTGCCGAGCTACGACCTGGCGCCGCAGGTCAGGCTCGGGCGCATCCTCGACCAGGTGCGGACTGCGCTTGACCGGCTGCGGGAAGAGACCGGCGCCCTGCCGGTGGTGTTCGGCCACTCCGCCGGCGGCCACATGGCCGCGGCCATGCTTTCGGAAGGTCGGGCGAGCGCTGGCGTGGCGATCTCGGGCGTGTTTGACCTGCGGCCGCTGATTCCGACGAGCCTCAACGCTGCCCTGGGGCTCGAAGAGGTCGAGGCCGCGGCGCTCTCCCCCATCGACTGGCCGGTCCCGGCCGGGGCAGTGCTGGACTGCGTCGTGGGCGGAGCCGAAAGCCCGGAGTTCATCCGCCAGAGCCGCGACATGGCCGATCGCTGGGGCAAGGCGGGAGCCGAGACCCGGTTCGAAGCGCTGCAGGCCCTGGACCACTTCACGGTGCTCGATCCGCTGTTCGACGCCGACAGCGCCCTGATCCGCAGGATCGCCAGCTTGGCCGACGGGTTGAACGCACGCATTCTCGCGAACGAAAACGTGCTAGATCAGGGTCTTGGCCAAATCTGACCGCAGGTTCCGCAGCGCTGGCCTCAGCGGCCGTAAGCTGCGCCCTCGGTCTTTGACATCGATATAGGCAGGCCTTGAACGTCGCGGGGGTGTCGCTGTGTCGCGGTGTCGCTCTTCCATCAGCGACACACCTGAGTCCGCGAGATGTCGCTCTGTCGCTGTGTCGCTCCTTCCGGAGCGACAGCCCGATCAGTCTGGCACCACCGCCGTCGCCTGGATCTCCACCAGCGCCTCGTCCTCGATCAGACCCGAGACCTCGACCACGGCCATGGCCGGGAAGTTTCGGCCCATGGCGGCCTTCCAGGCGGCTCCGATCTCCTTCAGCGAGGCTGAGTAGGCTTTTCGATCAGTGACGTACCAGGTCATGGTCGTGATGTGCTCGGGCCCGGCGCCAGCCTCGGCCAGCACGGCCAGCACGTTTTCCAGCGTCTGGCGCACCTGTCCGGGCAGGTCGTGGATCTCGAAGCGGCACTGGCTGTTCCAGCCGATCTGCCCGCCCACGAAGACGGTCCGCCCGCGCGCCTCGATCCCGTTGGCGTAGCCGACCGGCCGGGCCCAGCCTTCGGGCTGCAGGATGCGGTGGGGACTGTCGCTCATCGGGCCTTCCCCTCCGCCGCCTTCATCAGCTCTCGCCCGATGATCAGCTTCTGCACCTCGGTCGCTCCCTCGTAGATCCGCAGGGCCCGGATCTCGCGATAGAGCCGCTCGGTGATCTCGCCCGAGCGCACGCCGCGGCCGCCGAACATCTGCAGGGCCTGGTCGATGACCCACTGGGCGTTCTCGGTGGCGGTCATCTTGGCCATGGCCGCCTCCTTCGTCGCGTTCAGCTTCTGCACGTCGCGCCGCCAGGCCGTGCGCATGACCAGCAGGGAGGCCGCGTCGATGGCCGTGGCCATTTCGCCGAGCGTGCTCTGGGCGGTCGGCAGGTCCGCCAGGGTCGCCCCGAACATCCGCCGCGAGCGGGCGTGCGCCACGGCCTCATCCAGCGCCCTGCGGGCGAAGCCCAGCGCTGCCGCCGCCACTGACGGCCGGAAGATGTCGAGGGTCCGCATCGCGATCTTGAAGCCCTCGCCCGGCTCGCCCAGCAGCTGACTGGCCGGCACGCGGCAGCCGTCGAAGCGGATGTGCGCCAGGGGATGCGGGGCCAGGGTCTCGATACGCTCGACCACCTCGAAGCCCGGCGTGTCGGCGAAGACCACGAAGGCCGATATGCCGCGCGTGCCCGGCGCCTCTCCGGTCCGGGCGAAGACCGTATAGACGTCCGCGATCCCGCCGTTGGAGATGAAGATCTTCTCGCCGTCGAGCACATAGGCGTCGCCGTCGCGCCGGGCCGAGGTCGACATGGCCGCGACGTCCGAACCGGCCTCCGGTTCGGTCAGGGCGAAGGCGGAGATCAACTCGCCTGCGGCCACCTTCGGCAGGACGCGCGCCTTCATCTCGTCGGAACCCGACAGGCTGATCGCTCCCGTGCCCAGCCCCTGCATGGCGAAGGCGAAGTCGGCCAGGCCGTCATGCCAGGCCAGCGTCTCGCGGATCACGCACAGCGCCCGGCTGTCGATCGCCTCCGAGGCGCCGCCGTGGGCCGCAGGCACGCAATGACGCAGGACGCCCGCGTCCCCCAGCCTGCGGACCAGCGCCTTGCAGGCCGCGTCCGCGTCGTGGTGATCGATCTCGCCCAGGCCGCCGCCCGCGATGAAGGCGTCCAGATCGCGCGCCAGCGCGCGGTGCTCCTCGCCCAGGAACGGCCAGTCCAGATGCTCGCGCGAGGGGCCGGTCAGCATCGGCTCAGTTCCCCTCGAACCGGGGCTTCTCCTTGGCCGCGAAGGCCTCGAAGGCGCGGCGGAAGTCGCCGGTGGCCATGCAGATGGCCTGGGCCTGGGCCTCGGACTCGATCATCTCCTCGATGCCCATGGACCATTCCTGGTCGAGCATCTTCTTTGTCATGGCGTGGGCGAACCACGGGCCGTCGGCGAGGTTGCGGGCGTAGGCCCGGGCGGCCTCCAGCAGGCTCTCGCGCGGATGCAGCGCATTGTAGAAGCCCCAGGCGTGGCCCTCCGCCGCCGTCATGGCCCGGCCGGTGAACAGCAGGTCCGCGGCCCGGCCCTGGCCGATGATGCGCGGCAGGATCCCGCAGGCGCCCATGTCCGCGCCGGCCAGGCCCACCCGAGTGAACAGGAAGGCGGTCTTCGCCTCCGGCGTCGCCATCCGGTGGTCCGACGCCATGGCGAGGATGGCGCCCGCGCCCGCGCAGACCCCGTCCACCGCCGCGATCACCGGCTGCGGGCAGGCGCGGATCTGGCGCACCAGGTCGCCCGTCATCCGGGTGAAGGCGATCAGGTCCGGCATGGCCATGCGGGTCAGGGGCTCGATGATCTCGAACACGTCCCCGCCCGAACAGAAGTTGTCTCCGGCCCCGGTCAGGACCACGGCCCGCACGTCGCTGGCCTGACCGAGCGCCCGGAACAGGTCGGTCAGCTCCTGATAGCTGTCGAAGGTCAGGGGGTTCTTCTTGTCGGGCCGGTCGAGCGTGATGGTCGCGACCCGCCCGTCCTCACTCGTCTCGAAGCGGAAGTGCTCGGCTCGGTGGTCCTTGAAGGCGCGGCGCTTGGCCTGCATCGGATTGGTCATCTTCGTTCCTCAGCCCGCCATGACTTCGCCGCCGGCGACCACGATCGCCTGGCCGGTGATCGCCGAGGCGCCCGGCCCCGCCAGCCACAGCACTGTGTCGGCCACTTCCTCGGGCGTGACCAGCCGGCCCTGCGGATTGCTCCGCGCCAGCCCGGCCCGCGCCTCGTCCGCCGAACGGCCCGTCCTGGACGTGATCGTCTCGACCGCCCCGTCCAGCAGCGGCGTGTCCGTGAAGCCCGGGCAGACCGCGTTCACGGTCACATCCGTCTTCGCCAGCTCCAGCGCCAGCGCGCGGGTCAGGCCCACTAGCCCGTGCTTGGCCGCGCAATAGGCGGTGACATAGGCGTAGCCGGTCAGGCCCGCCGTCGAGGCGATGTTGATGATCCGTGCCTCGCCCGCCCGCCGGAGCGAGGGCAGGGCGGCCTGGGTCGTCAGAAAGGCGCCGGTCAGGTTCACGCCCAGCGCCCGGTCCCACGTCGCCCGGTCCGTCCGTTCGAACGGCGCCGAGGGCGCCTCGCCCGCGCAGTTCACCAGCACCGCGATGTCCCCGAACCGCTCGATCGCGGCTGCGATGCCGGCCTCCACGGACCCCGCATCCGTCACGTCGAAGCCGGGGGCGACGAGGCAGTGCTCAGCGCCGATCTCGCCTGCGACCGCCTCCAGCGGTTCAGCCCTGCGACCGGCGAGCGTCACGGCGTGGCCCGCGCCGGCCAGCGCCAGCGCGATGGCCCGGCCGATGCCGGTGCCGGCGCCCGTGACGAGGGCGTGGCGTCGTGTTGCGGTCATGAGCGCGCTCCCTCTCCCAATGGGAGAGGGCTTGAGCCCCCGAGAGCGCGCAGCGCGATCGGTCGGGCGAAAGGGTGAGGGTCGAACGGCGCCAGGTTCGGATAGGGTCGACCCTCATCCGGCCCTTCGGGCCACCTTCTCCCAATGGGAGAAGGGAACTTGGTTGCGTCTCGGCTCATCGCGTTCCCTCGGCGGCCCGCACCAGGTTGGTCTCGTACTGCCGCCGCGCCGACAGGTACTGCTTCGGCCAGGCCACGCCTCGATAGCCGATCCGCGCCGCCTCGTGCAGCACCCAGGAAGGATCGGCGAGGTGCGGCCGGGCGATGGCGCAAAGGTCCGCCCGGCCCGCCGCGATGATCGAGTTGGCGTGGTCCGCCTCGGAAATGGCGCCGACCGCGATGGTGGCCACATCGACCTCGTTGCGGATCCGGTCCGAGAACGGCGTCTGGTACATCCGGCCATATACCGGCTGGGCCTCCTCCACGACCTGGCCCGAGGAGCAGTCGATCAGGTCGGCGCCCGCCGCCTTGAACAGCTCGGCGAAGATCGCGGCGTCCTCGGCCGTGTTGCCGCCCTCGGCCCAGTCGTGCGCCGAGATGCGCACCGAGATCGGCCGGTCGTCCGGCCAGACCTCGCGGATGGCCCGGAACACCTCCAGCGGGTAGCGCGCCCGGCCCGCGTGATCGCCGCCATATTCGTCCTCGCGGACATTGGTCAGGGGCGAGAGGAAGCTCGACAGCAGATAGCCGTGCGCCGCGTGCAGCTCGAGCATGTCGAAGCCGGCCTCGGCCGCCCGGCGCGTCGCCGAAACGAAGTCGGCGGTGACCCGGTCCATGTCCTCGCGCGTCATGGCCCGCGGCGTCTGAAGCCGCGGCAGATAGGGCAGGGCGGAGGCGGAGATGAGCGGCCAGTTTCCCTCATCCAGCGGCTCGTCGTCGCCCTCCCATGGGACCCTGGTCGAGCCCTTGCGGCCCGCGTGACCCAGCTGCATGCCGATCTTCGCGTCCGTCTCGCGGTGGACGAAGTCGACCATCCGGCGGAAAGCCTCGGCCTGGTCGTCGTTCCACAGTCCTAGGCAGCCCGGCGTGATCCGCGCATCGGGCGAGACGCAGGTCATCTCCGGGAAGACCAGCGCCGCCCCGCCCATGGCGCGCGCGCCGATGTGGACGAGGTGGAAGTCGTCGGGCACGCCGTCCGTCGCCGAATACATGGCCATGGGCGAGACCACGATGCGGTTGGCCAGCTCCATCCCGCGCACGCGGTACGGCGTGAACATCGGGGGCGGCGGCTTTTCGCCGGGAGCGACCTCGACGCCCGCCCGCCGGGCGAACCAGCGCTCATAGCCTTCCAGCCAGACCGGATCACGCGGCCGCAGGTTCTCGTGGCTGATCCGCTGCGAGCGGGTCAGCATGGAGTACATGAACTGCTCCGGCTCGAACTGGTCGGCGTAGCGCCGCCCGACTACCTCGAACCACTCCATGGCGTTGCGCGCCGCGTTCTGGATGCGCACCACGCCGATGCGCCGCTCGGCCTCGTAGGCCTCCAGCACTTCGGGAATCCGCGCCGCCTCGTGGCCGAAGGCGTCGAACTGGCGGGTCAGTTCGATGGCGTCGTCGATGGCCAGCTTGGTGCCCGAGCCGATGGCGAAGTGGGCCGTGTGCGCGCTGTCGCCCATCAGGACGACATGGCTGCGGCCGTTGAAACAGCTCCACCGCTCGCAGACCAGCCGCTGGAAGTTCAGCCAGGCCGAGCCGCGCAGGTGCCGTGCATTGGTCATCAGCCGATGGCCGTCCAGCGTCTCGGCGAACAGCCCCTCGCAGAAGGCGATCGACTGGTCCTGGTCGGCTGTGTCCAGCCCGTGGGCGAGGAAGGCCTCTTCCGTCGTCTCGACGATGAAGGTCGAGGTGGTTTCGTCAAAGCGGTAGATGTGCGCCTGGAACCAGCCGTGCGCGGTGCGGCGGAAGTCGAAGGTGAAGGCGTCGAACGCCTTGTCGGTGCCCAGCCAGATGTAGCGGTTCGGCCGGATCAGCATGTCCGGCTGGAACACCTCCGGATAGCGCGCGCGGATCACCGAGTTCACCCCATCGGCGGCGATGATCAGGTCGGCGTCCGGAAACTCCTCGTCGCTCCTGACCTCGCGCTCGAAGACCAGCTCGACGCCAAGCTCCAGGCAGCGGTCCTGCAGGATGTTGAGCATCTTCTTGCGGCCGATGCCGACGAAGCCGTGGCCGGTGGTGCGCTGGCGCGTGCCCTTGAAGACCAGCTCGATGTCGTCCCAGTGGTTGAAGGCGTCCTCGATGGTGGAGGCCGTCTCCGGGTCCCACTGGCGCATCGATTCCATCGTCTGGTCGGAGAAAACGATGCCCCAGCCGAAGGTGTCATACGGCCGGTTGCGCTCGACGACAGTGATCTGGTGGGCCGGATGCCGGCGTTTCATAAGCAGGGCGAAGTAGAGGCCGGCGGGGCCTCCGCCGATGCAGACGATGCGCATGGGCTCCCTCTCGCTGACCGGCCGGGACAGTGGACGCGCCTGCGCCAAGGTTCAAGCTGGCATGGCCGCGACGGTCATGGGATGACCGGACATGGCCGCCTTCACCACCACGCGCACCCTGACCTTCGGCGACTGCGACCCGTCCGGCATCGCCTACTTCCCCTCCTACCTGCACCTGATGGTGGGGGTGATGGAGGCCTTCTTCGCCGACATCGGTCACCCCTGGCCGGCCCTGGTCTCCGAGCGCCGCATCGGCACGCCGACCGTCACCCTCAACCTGCATTTCGAGCGCCCGGGCTTCCACGGCGACGTGCTCGATTTTCACCTGGAGGTCGTGAAGGTCGGCCGCTCCTCGCTGGACCTGCGGCATCGCGTCGAGCGCGCGGGCGAAGTCCTGTGGCGCGCCGAGCAGCGCATCGTCGCGACCTCGCTGGAGACTCACAAGGCCATCGCTTGGCCCGAGGACATCCGCGCCGCGCTCCTGCGGGCCCTCGAGGCTTCAGGAGGCTCGCAAGCCTAGCCGTCGCGCAGGCGGGCCCAGACGCCGAGCACGAGCAACAGGATCGCATCGACCGCCGCGGCCGCCACAAAGAGGATCAGCACCAGCGCGATCAGACCCTCCTCGCGGGCGGCCTGCCCGCCGTGCCAGGCGCCTCGCGCCACAATGGCCACGAAGGCGGCGGCGATCAGCAGCGGCGGGACCGAAGCGATCAGCAGCGCCAGACCGGGCAGCAGGGGCCCCCGGCGCGCCATGTCAGGCGGGCTCCACCGGGCGCACGCTCGTCACCTTGAAGGTGTGGACGCGACCGTCGGTCATCCGAACCGAGACATATTCGCCGGACGAGAACCGCTCGTCCTCAAGGCGGACGCCGCGCTCGTCGTCGCAGTCGTCCTCGCCGAAGTCGAACACCCAGCGCCCGCCCGACACGTGGGACAGGCCGCCGACGGCCTCGGTGTGACCGTCGCGAAAGCGGCGGACGCGCGAGCGCGCCGGGTCCGCCTTCCACCGGGCGCCGTCCAGTCGCCCCTCGGCGTCCAGCGGCGCCACGAGGTCGTAGCCCAACCCGCGGTCGCCCGAGGGCGCGCCCGGCTCGCGCGCCAGCTCAAGGTGGATGTGATGGAAGCCGGCCACGGCTCAGCTGTCCTCGCCGCCGCGCCGGGAGAGGGCGAAACCGATCAGGGCCGCGGCCGATGCGATCACCGCGGCGGTGGCGATCGGATGCGCCTTCACCCCTTCGACGGCGTCCTGGCCGGTTTCCTTGAGCTCCTCGCCCAGGCGCTTGGCGGCCTTGCGCAGCGCCTTGGACGAGCGGCGCATGGCCTCGGCCGCCTCGTCTCCCGTCTTGTCGGCGGCGTGGCGCAGGTCCTCGGTGATCTCCGAGACCAGCATGTGGATGTCGCGGTTCAGTTTTTCGGCGTTCTTGGACATGGCGTTCTCCCTTATTGGCGACATGCTTGGCTGGGTACGCCGGCCGCGGCCATGATCTGGATCAAGCTCTCTCCGCCCGACCGAGCCGGATGTGCCGCAGGGCGGCGCGGATCTCGTCCGCGGTTTCGGAGCAACGGTCCGCGGCTTCGGAGCCCTGGACGCGCTTCGCCAGGGCGCCGGACAGGGCCGCGCGCAGGCCGCCGAGCGCCCGCGGCGCTGCGATCAAGACAGCCTCTTCAAAACGCCCGTGGGCGACCACGGCGTCGAGCCGGCCCGCCAGGCGGCTGACAAACGCAGCCTCGTCGCGCACCTTCGGAGAGTCTCCGCCGGTTGTGTGCGATCCGGATCCGAAACGGTCGAACACCCGCCCCGAGTGACCGCTACCGCGCGGCCCGGACGCCGACAGATCGCCCAGCCGATCCGAGATTTCCGTGAGGGGCCCGCCTCTCACACGTTCTTCGAACAGGCGCGCCCGGGCGCCGTCGGCGACGACGACCAGAGTCGATCCATGCAGTTCCATCAGGACACCTCGCTGCTGAGGCGCGCGGTCAGTCCGGCGCCGATCCATGTGATCCGCAGAGTGCAACGCCGCCGTGCGCGCGCCGTGATCTCGATCAAATCCGCGCGGACGCCGGGGACTTGATTCAGATCATGGGCGAAGTCGGTCGAGCGGTGTTCGATGGGGCATGGAGGTGCTGATGGCGCTGATTCTCATCGTGCTCGCGATGCTCGCGGGACTGGACGACCCGCCGCCGTCGGCCGACCTGTTGGCGGAGGTGCGAGGCCACGAGATCGCTCAGGCCCGGTGCGCGACCTGTCACGCCGTCGGGCGTGACGGCGGTAGTCCGGACGGCGAGGCGCCGGCGTTTCGGGACCTGCCCGCCACCTCACGGCTGCTTTTCGAGGACGCAGATCTTCGCTCGCGCATGACCACCGGCCATCCCGTCATGCCGGACGTCGAACTGAGCGAGGCCGAACTCGCCGATCTCACCGCCTATCTCCGAAGCCTCGAACGGGAGACTGACGGAGTGGTCTACTAGGTCACTCCAGGGCGCTGGCGTCCTGCTCGGCTGGCTCGTGCGGCTGGTGGGTGAATCCGCCCAGGCCTCCGATGCGCTCGGCGTCGCGCGGGATTTCGATGGGGCTCGCCACATAGGCGGTCACCAACTCGGCCACCGACCTCAAGGCGTGCAGGTGGATACGCTCGTAGCCGTGCGAGGCGTCGATGCCGAAGGTGATCAAGGCCGTGCGGATGTCCGCCCCGGCCTCGATCGCGGAGGCCGCGTCGGAGCGGTAGTAGCGGAACACGTCCTTCTGGAAGGCGATGTCGTTGTCCTGGCAGAGGCGCACGAGCTTGCGTGTCAGGTGCCAGTCGAACGGCCCCGTCTGGTCGGCCATGCTGACGGTGACTCCGAACTCGCGCGAGTTCTGGCCCGGCGCGGTGGTTCCGTTGTCGATGCTGACCAGCGAAGCGATGTCTGGCGTCATCACCGATGATGCACCCACGCCGACCTCTTCATTCACGGTGAAAAGGAAGTAGGTGTCGACTTCGGGTTTGAGTCCGGCGCGCGACATGGCCTCCATCGCCGCCAGCAAGCAGGCCACGCCCGCCTTGTTGTCGAGATGCCGCGACACCACGAAGCCGTTCTCGAGAAACTCCGGCTGCGGGTCGATCCCGATGATGTCGCCGATGGCTATGCCCAGGGCACCGAGGTCGTCGGCCGTCTCGGCCAGGGCGTCGATCCTGAGTTCGACGTAGGGCCAGCCAGTCGGCTGGGTATCGACCTCCTCGTTGAAGGTGTGGCCCGAAGCCTTGAGCGGAAGGATCGTGCCGCGATAGCTGCCGGCGTCGGAATATACAGTGCAGCGCGCGCCCTCCGCGAAGCGCGACGACCAGTGCCCGATGGGGACGACCTCCAGACGGCCGTTGGGCTTGAGCGACTTCACCTGGGCGCCCAAGGTGTCGAGGTGGGCGACGATCGACCGGGCCGGTCGCCGCTTTTCGCCGCGCAGGACCGCCCGTATCGCCCCGCGGCGGGTCAGCTCGAAGCCGTAGCCCAGCCGGTCGATCTCCCGGCAAGCCAGCCAGACCACCTCGTCGGTATAGCCCGAGGGGCTGTCGACACTGAGCAGCCGCTTGAGCTCGCCGGATAGATAGTCGACGTCGATGTCCAGCTTGGTCATGCGCCGACCTCCAGCCGGCCCGGCGACCTCAGGGCCGGAGGCACCGTCATCGGAAACAGCAGATCGACGAAACGCTCGGCGGTGGGCTGGGGTTCATGGTTGGCCAGCCCCGGGCGCTCGTTCGCCTCGATGAAGGCGTAGTCCGGCTCGGACGGCGAGGTCACCATGAAGTCGATGCCGGTCACCGGTATCTCGATGGCGCGCGCGGCGGTCACGGCGGCTTCGACCAGCACGGGATGAACGTCGGCGGTGACGTCGTGGATCGTCCCGCCCGTGTGCAGGTTGGCGGCCTTGCGGACCGCGATCTCGACCCCCTCCGGCGCCACGTCGTCGAGGCTGTAGCCGGCGCGGGCCACGCAGCGCTCGGTTTCGGCGTCGAGCGGAATCGAGGATTCGCCGCCGGTCGCCGCCTGACGCCGCCGGCTCTGGTGTTCGATCAGGCCTCGGATGGCGGTCACGCCGTCCCCGATGACACGCGCCGGGCGGCGCACCGCGGCGGCGACCAGCTGATAGTCGATCACGATCAGCCTCAGGTCCTCGCCCGTGACCTGCTCCTCCACCAGCACACGATCCGAGAACCGCCGGGCGTAGGCGACGGCCTCCTCGACCTCCTCGAGGGTGTCCAGGCCCACGGCGACGCCACGGCCCTGCTCGCCGCGAGCCGGCTTGACCACCACCGACCCGTGCCGCGCGACGAAGGCGGCCAGTTGCTCCGGGTCGCCGGCCGTGATCTGCTCGGGCACACGCACGCCGGCGCGCTGGACCATGCGCCGGGTGACCGCCTTGTCATCGCAGATTGAGACCGCAACGCCCGACGTCAGTTCCGAGAGACTTTCGCGACAATGCACCGACCGGCCGCCGTGGGTCAGGCGGAAGAAGCCGCCTTCCGCATCGGTGACCTCAGCGAAGATGCCGCGCCGACGCGCCTCGTTGACGATGATCCGAGCATAGGGGTTGAGGCCCTCATCGTCGGCGGGCCCCGTGAAGAGGCGCTCGTTGATCGGATTCTTCCGCTTGATGGCGAAGACAGGCTCGCGATCGAAGCCGAGCTTCTCGTAGAGGGCGATGGCCTGGACGTTGTCGTGGATCACCGACAGATCCATCCACGAACGGCCCCGATCGCGATAGTGCTCGGCCAGACCCCGGACCAGCGCCTCGCCGATCCCGGGCTGGCTGGCCTGTGGATCGACCGCCAGGCACCACAGCGACGAACCGTTTTCCGGATCGCCGAAGGCCTGGCAGTGGTCCACGCCCATGACGACCCCCAGCACCCGCCCTTCGCCGTCAATGGCCAGCAGATAGGTCAGCGAGGCGTCGTCGCGGTGCTCCCAGACGAAGTCGGCCGGCGCCGGGACCATCTGGCGCGCCGCCCAGACCCTGACCATGGCCTCGGCCTCGTCCGGCGAGGCGAGCGCGCGGACCTCGAAGCCGGACAAGGGGCGGTCGTCGGGGCGGTAGCTGTCGAGGTCCAACCGGAAGGTGTGGGACGGGTCCAGGAACAGCTCCTGCGGAGCCAGCGCCACCAGCACGTGCGGGTCGGCCACATAGAGGGCGATGTCCCGGCAATCGGGCGCCTCGGCCCGCAGAGCCTCGATCAGGTCGCCGGGGCGGGAGAAGGTCTGGCCAAACAGCAGCCTGCCCCAGCCGCACTCGAACACGACGTTCGTCCGGGGCGTCGCGCCGCAAGCCCTGCCCAACGGCTCTTGCGCCCGCGCGGGCGTGTCGGTGCTCATCATGTCGGCCTCCCTCAGACGCCGTGGGTCTGCAGCCACAGCTCGAGCGCCGCGACCTGCCAAAGCTCTGAACCCCTCAGGGGCGTGATGTGTCCGGTGGGATCGGCGAAGAGCCGGTCCAGATAGTCCTGGCGGAACAGTCCGCGTTCCCTCGCCGCCTGCGACGACAGGGCGTCGCGCACCATGTCGAAGTACGGCCCCTGGATGTATTTCAGCGCCGGCACGGGGAAGTAGCCCTTCTTCCGGTCGATCACCTCGTGCGGGATCACCAGCCGCGCGGCGTCCTTGAGCACGCCCTTGCCCCCATCGCGCAGCTTGTGCTCGGGCGGGGTGCGGGCGGCGAGTTCGACCAGGTCGTGGTCCAGAAAGGGCACGCGCGCCTCCAGGCCCCAGGCCATGGTCATGTTGTCGACGCGCTTGACCGGGTCCTCGACCAGCATGACCTGGGAGTCGAGCCTCAGCGCCTTGTCGACGGGATCGCTCGCCCCCGGCTGGGCGAAATGCTCTTCGACGAATGCCCGGCTGACGTCGGCGTCGATCACCCAGTCGTCCGCCAGCTGATCGCGCAGGGTCAGGTGATCGCGGTCAAAGAAAGCCCGGGAATAGGCCGCCAGGGGATCGTCCGACCCGACCAGCGGCGGGTACCAGTGATAGCCGCCGAACACCTCGTCCGCGCCCTGGCCGGACTGGACCACCTTGATGTGCTGCGAGACCTCCTGCGACAGCAGGTAGAAGCCGACGTTGTCGTAGGAGACCATCGGCTCGCTCATGGCCGCGAAGGTGCCGGGCAGCGCCTCCATCAGCCGGTCCGACCGCACGAAGATCTTGTGGTGGTCCGTGCCGAAGTGACGCGCGATGAGGTCAGAATAAACGAACTCGTCGCCCTCCTCGCCGTTGGCGGACTCGAAACCAACCGAGAAGGTCATCAGGTCCTTCTGGCCCATCTCGGCCAACAGGCCGACGATGACGCTGGAATCGACACCGCCGGACAGCAGGACGCCGACCGGCACGTCCGACACCATGCGCCGACGCACCGCTTCGCGCAGGCTTTCGAGCACGCGGTCACGCCACTCTTGCGCCGACAGGCCGGCCTCGGAGGGGGCGCGGTCGTACGGCGGGTTCCAGTAGCGTCGGTCCGTGGACGTCCCGTCCGGCTCGATCACCCGGATGGTGGCGGCGGGGAACTTGCTCACGCCCTTCAGGATGGTGCGGGGGGCCGGCACGACCGCATGGAAGGTCATGTAGCTGTGCAGGGCGACCGGATCGATTGTGGTGTCGACATCGCCGCCGCGCAGCAGCGCCGGCAGCGATGAGGCGAACCTCAGCCGCCCCGGCGCCTCGGACAGATAGAGCGGCTTGATGCCGAAGCGATCCCTGGCCATCACGACCCGGTCGGTGTCCCGCTCATGCAGGACAAAGGCGAACATGCCCTTCAGGCGGTCGACGCAGTCGACGCCCCAGGCGTGCCACGCCTTGAGGATGACCTCGGTGTCGCCGTGCGAGAAGAAGCGGTAGCCCTTGGCTTCCAGCTCGGCGCGCAGCTCGGGATAGTTGTAGATGCAGCCGTTGAAGACGAGCGTCAGGCCGAGGTCTGCGTCGACCATCGGTTGTTCGGACCTGGGCGACAGATCGATGATCCGGAGCCGTCTGTGGCCGAACCCGATGCGCCCCCTGACCACCTGTCCGGACGAGTCCGGCCCACGTCTGGAGAGCGCATCCGTGATACGCGCAACCACCCCTGGATCGACGGCCTGGCCGTCGAACCGCACCTCACCTGCTATTCCACACACGATCCCGTAAACGTGGCGCCTCGAGGTCGGTTCCGCAAACTTGCTTAGAAAAATGATCAAATTCAGAAACTTGACAAATGTTCTGAAAGTCTAGGGGATTCGCGGCGCAGAAAAGTTGTTTTGGGCGCCCGCGGCGCGGATTGAGTTCGCGGCAGGGCGTTCCGCGCAGTTGACTCGCCTCTTGAGCTTTGCAGAAGTCGGCGGGGGGGAGCGGCGCGTCGACCGGCGTGTCAGGCGGCCCGACCGGGGGGCTGCCGATGCCAGGAGCCGACGCCTTCGACGAGGAGATGGAAGAGCTCAGGCGTGAGCTCGGCCATTTCGTGCTCGAGCTGCTGAAGACCGGCGAATCCGATCGCATCGTGGGCCAACTCGGCAAGGAGCTGGCGTCGGAGGTTTCGCGCAGGAGCCTGACCGTCACCCTCGCGGCCCAGGACCGGCAGCTTCTCGAGGCCCTGCTCCGGGAAGCCCGCCAGGCCCGCTCGGGCGCGATGCGGCGCGACGATGCGGGCGCAGCCGACGGGGAGCCCCGCGGTCGGAACCTTGTCCCGGAGCAAGCGTCCGACGGACCCGGCTTCGCCGTGGCGCCGGACCCGCGAGGCCCGGGGCCGGCGATGCCCTGGCTGGGCAGGCCCGACATGCTGCCGTGGGCACTCTGTGTGGTGTTCCTGGTCCTGCTGATCGCGGTCAGCGCCTACACGCTCTTCCGGCCGGCGCCGGCGGCCGAAGGACAGCCGCCGCCCGTGCAGACGCAGTCGCTCGATCCTGAGACCGCCTGGAGCGACGTGGTGCAGACGGTCGAAACCTGGCCGGCCGAGGAGAGGCTGGCCGCGCGTCGCACACTCTGCGGCGAGATCGGCGCGGAAGAGGACTGCCCCAGCTGGGCCGAACGGTCCGAAGATCTCCTGGACGATCCTGCGGGCAGGGCGGCGGTCGCCGACGTCATCGCCCGCGCCCGGTGCGCCGAGGCGACGACTGAGGCGGAGGGCGCCGAGCCGGGACTCGACCCCTCCTGCATTCTGATGGCCGCGCCCTGACCGATATGGCCGCGCCTTCCTCCGTCACGGTTCGTCACGCCGCCTACGGCACCCTCGCCAACGGGGCGGACGTTCGCCTGCTGGCCGAGCCGGATGACGGCGGACTGTCCGAGGAGGCGCGCGCGGCGATCGAAAAGGTCTTCTACATGGCCTGGCGCGCCGAGAGACGCCGCTCGGCGCCCTATTTCGTGTTCGTCCCTCTGGACTACCGGCCGGACGGAGGGGCCGCCCACTGGGGTTTGATCCGCATCAGCCATCTGGGGCGCGGCTCGATGGGCGCGGTCATTGTGGCCTGGGCGGCGATCCTCTCGGTGGAGGACCTGGACGCCATTGACTGGGCCACGCACCGCCTCCTGCAGACGGCCTTCCCGTCGGCGCATCTCCCGGAGACCGGCGACCGGCTTCCGGCGCGCCTTTGCCGGCTGGCTCCCGCGGAATCGAGCGCCGAGGCCCTCACCGACTACGTCGAGGCGTTCGACCGCGCCGCGTACCGGATGTGGCCGGATCAGGAGAGGTTCAATCGATCGCAGATCGCGGTCGAGGCGCCCGGCGAGGCGTACCTCTCGCCGCTTTCGCCGGAGGGGGCGCTATTCGGCCTGTGGGAGCGGGTCGGCCGATGGCGGGCGGACGTCAGCTATTGCACCTGGAGCGGCCTCGCCAGCGAGGGTTCGGGGCCTCCCCGCCGGGACTTTGACCTTCTACTTGGCAAGGCCGGACGCGACCCGCTGGGGCCAGAGGCCATTCCCATCGGAGCGACCGCCAACGGCGAGGGGCTCTCCGAACCGACGGTCGCCTGGCACAGCCTGCGCGAATACCGGACGGGCGTCGTGCCCGCGGGCAAGGTCAAGGCCGCAACCGAGGCGGACGTGGCCGAAGTGGTCCGGGGAATGCTGCAGTCCCTGCGGCCTTCGCTTGAGCTGGGCCAGACTTCGGCGCTCTCGAGGTTCTTCGACTATGCGCTCAAGCCAAACGCCCCGTCGGTGCTGCGGCTGGCCCTGCCTCGTTTGCTCGAAGGCGCGGTGGCGTCTGTCCCGGCGAGGACCGGCGCTGAGCTGATCCGCCTCTATGTCGAGAACGTCCTTCCGCGTCTGCGCGCGAGCCGGCTGGAGGCTGATCCAGCCTACACGCCGGCACGCCTCGCCGTGGAACACGGCGCGCTTCACGCCCTGTCCAAAGACGCCATCGCGGCCCTGACCCCGGTTTATCTGGTCGCGCCCTCGGCCCAGCCGGACCTCCTTGCACCCTTCCTGACCGCGCTCGCCGGCGCCCCGCCTCGCGAGGTCGACTGGACCGCGTTCATCGACGTGACGCTTCGCTCGACCGACGTCGAGCCCGGCCGGCTGAGACAGGCGCTGGCGCGCCTCGCCGGACTCGCCTGGCGGGCGCCGGATCATCGCGACGCCGCCTTGGAGGTGGTGGCCCAGGCCGCGGCCGTAGATGTCCGCGACGCGCTACCGATCGTGAGCGCCGCTCGCGCCCAGGACCGCCGCGAGGTGTTCGCCGCCGTGTGCAGGAGACGCGCCCGAGGAGCCGCCGAGCGGGCCTGGCGTCGCCGGGACGCTTCCGCGCTCGCCCGCGAGGCCACCGTGCTGCTGCAACTCCATCGGCGCGGTCGCGAACTGCTCCAGTCCGCCGAGGCCCGGTCATGAGCCGGGGTCCGCGTCGCACAGGATCGACCCGGGGCTCAGCCAAATCGGCGGTCGTCGCGCCTCCGCCGACGCGCGACGACGCCCGGGTCGCGGCCGTGTACGATCGCCTGCGTCCCGAACTGGTGGAGACCATGCGGTTCGAGGCGCTGGGCCTGGAAGCGCATAGGCAGCTCGGCCCGGATGTCTCAAGCGCGCAAGCCGCCGCGGCGGCAGACGTCCTGTTCGCGGTCGTGGCCACCGCCGCCGAGGACCTGCGCGAACGCAGCCCGGAGGCCGCCGCCGAACTCCTGACCGCCTATGTTCGCGACGTCCTTCCCCTGGTCCGTTCCGCCGGCCTGCCGGCCCGCGACGTTCGCCAGCTGGCCAGTTCGCTCAACGTCATGCGGCACCTGTCCCCCGCGGTGCTGCCCGAACTCGACCCTGCCGGCGCCCCGCCTGCGCCGCCGGCCCCGAAGCGCTCCCGGTCCCGCCCGTCCGCTCCAGCGGAACCCGCCCCGCTCGAAGAGGCGGAGACCGAGTTCGTGCCTCTGATCGAGACCGACGAACCCGAGGCTGAGCCGGGCCCCTCGACCCACCGCTTCGAAACGACCGAACCCCTCAAGCGCGAGATCTCTGACGATCCCGAGATCGAGGACGAGGAAGAGGCCGACGACACGCCTGCCACCGTCGTCGATCCCAGCGACATCGTCCGGCGCTGCCTGTCGGCGCGCCGCAACGGCCGCAAGGTGATCCTGATCGTGGGCCTGGCGACAACGGGCAAGAGTTTCCTCGCCCGTCGGCTGAAGACGATCCTGCAGCGCGACTACACCTGCACGGCCTTCGAGGGGTTCGTCAGCGAAGACGCCCGTGTCGTAGGCCGGACCAAGGACGTCCTGCTCTACCAATTCCACTACGGGACCAAAGGTTCGCCTCGGGATTTCGACCTCTACGACATCCCTGGGGACTGGTTTCGGCCGCTGATGCAGAAGGGGTTCGTCGGCGGATCGGACGACTTCTTCCGGCGCGTCTACACGATCTTCGCCTTCGCCGACGCGATCCTGTTCGTCGCGCCGGCCTTCCACGTGCTCCAGCCCAAGCTCTACGTCGAGCACGGCGACGACGACCCTCGCTCGGAACGGGAGCTCCGCCGCGAGCGCAAGGAGGACATGGACCGGTTCATCGACAGCCTCGAGCCGATGACCATCGCCATCAGCCTGTTGCGCAAGGAGGTGGCCCGCCGGCTTCGCAGCCCAGGTCGCCGCGGCGCGGCCACGGACGAGGCCCGCGCCCAGGCGGCGGCCGAGGCGGTCGAGACCGTAGGGGCGCTCAGCTTTTCCCAGATCATGGAGCGTCGCTCCGAGGCCGGCCGCCTGCCGATTCCCGGCGCGCTCCTGCTGTCACGCGCCGACGAACTGCTGCGGCGCGTGCCGCCGTCCCAGCTCAACACCTTCGACCGTGATCCGGCCCTGACCATGCTGGAATACGGGCTGGGCGGTCGCTACTTCGCGCACCTGTCGCGCCGCTTCGCCGCCTTCACCGCCGACTTCCTGACCGCCCAGCGCAACGACACCTTCACTCGGGTCTTCCACGAGGAGCGCGAAAGCGCGGGCGTCGGCAGTCTCCTTCGCGACTGGCTCCTGCCCGCCATCGATCACTGCCGCAGGCCCTGGCTGCTGCGCGCGCTGGAGACGCCAACCATCGCCATGGCGGTCAGGCGGTTGTTTGATCCCGCCTATGCGCGGGCCTGGCGTCGGAACTGAGGCGCGCGATGGACCGGATGCGCGCCCTGCTCCTCAGGTTGCTGACCAACCGCCGCAGCGCGATCGTGCTCTGGACGGCGGTCGGACTTCTGGTCGCCGGCGTCCACTTCTGGCCGGTGGCCTTTCCTACGGCGAACGCCGCGCGCCACTCGGTCACACTGGGCGCGGCGGAACGCGCCGAACTGAGGGCGCCCACGCGGTCGGAACTCGAGATGCTGCGCAGCCTGCCGCTCCTGCGCGATCCTCTCGCGCCGGCCTTTCCGCCGGCCCAGGCCGCGCCGCCGATCGCCAGCGGCCAGGTTTTCGGCATGCGCGACGAGCTGCGCGCCCCCTTCATCAGGGCGACCCAGGCGCTTCGGACCGCGGCGCCCGCGTGTGCGGCCTGGATTCAGGGCGACGCCGACAGCGTCCCGGCCGAGATCGCCGACGCGCAGGCGGCGATGGGCGAGCTAGCGAATGGCTCCAGCCAGGACCGCGGCCTGTTCCTCTACCATCAGGGGCTGGTCGACCTGTGCGGTCCAAATCCCGGATCAGCGGCCCAGGCCTTCGAGCGGGCGCTCGCCGAATACGCCGCCTATGCGGAATCGGCGCCAGAACGCGAGCCTTTGGTTGAGCGGCGGCTCGCTCAATACCAGGCGGTGACACACTATGGCCTGGGCTTGGCGCTGGTGGCCTCGGACGACGACCTCCGCCGCGCCGACGCCGAGTTCGCAAGCGCGCTGGAGGCGGCGACGCGCGCGAAGTCGCACCGGCAGCTGGGCCCCTTCGTCAATCTCGCCGCCTGCCAGGATGGTCCGAACTGCGACCTCTTCGATTTCAGCACGGCCCACATCCATAACGCCCGTCTGTTTGCGCGGATGCGGGAGGGGCAGGGGTCCGACGCCTATGAGGACGCCGATCCGGCGCTGGCGTCGTCGCCAGGCTATGTGCTGGCCTATCCGGAGCTGGCGGCCAATCTGGCCGCAGCGGCTGCCGCGCAAGGCGACTTCGAGACGGTCGCCCGGCTGTACCAGACCCTGAAGGCCCGGCAGGGCGACGAGGAAGCGGATCCGGAAGACCCACCGTCGGAAACCTGGGCGCGTATCGCGGGCCTGGCCGTCGTGTCGCCGAGACCGATCTACGCGGAGGGGGACCCGTGGCCGCTCGGCGCGTCCTCCCCGACGCGCGAGATGTTCGAGTCGCGCATCCGGGCGCGTGACGAGGCGTCCTGGTTCCCGGCGGTTTCGCTGGGCGCGGAGGACCGGGAGATCCTTGATCTCTGGCTCTGGGTCAGGCGCGAACGGCAACTCCTGGAAACCGGTCAGTTTCGCGCCTTCCGCAGCGACGGTTCGACCATCGCCAACCTGGGTCCCGAGACACGGGATTTCCTTGAGACCTGGCGCAGTGAGGTGTCCGGACGGCTTGCCGACGCCCTGCTGGAGCGCGCCGAGACAACCCGCCGCCGTAACGGCCTGGCCGAGGCGCGTCCGCTGCTGGCCCTCGTCGACAGCGACGGCTTCCCCTGGTTCTGGGAACGGCCGCTTGCGCGGATAGGCTATTACAACGACCGCCCGCCGCTGTGGGTGGCCGGATGGGGCCTGTTCTGGCTGGCCGTAACCGGGCTCGCCTTCTGGCTTCATCTGCAGGTGGCGGCCGGCTATCGCCGCACCTTCGGTGCGCGGCACCACTCGGATCGCATGGCGCACGGCACGGAAAGCGCGTCCGGCAGGCCATGATGCTGCTGCTGATCCTCTGCGTCGGCCTGTCGCTCGTCCTGGCGGCGTCCGGCCTTCAGTCTCGAGGATGGCGTCGCTGGGCCCCGGTCTGGACCTCGCTGCTCACGATCGCCCTTCTCATTGCGGGACGCATCGCGGCGCCCAACGCCGTGGATGGGCCGCATGGTCAGCTGCGCGTGGCGCTCGGCTCGATGTCCCTCGAGCTGGATCCGGGCCGTATCTACACCCTGGGCGGAGACCCGGCCGTCGATGACATCGTCATTGCGCCGCCCGGCGCGGCACGGCTGGGGCGCGGCGTCCTGCCGCCGACGGCCCTGGCCCTCGAAGCGACCGACGATGGTGTGGCCCTGCGCCTGCTGCGCCAGACGGGTCCGGGAAGCCGCGCGCTCTTTCGCGTGTCGCAAGGCGGGGAGGCGACCTGGCTCGGCGCGAGCCCGGCGGCGGGCGATCAGGCCTGCCTCGCCGCCTGCGGGCAGGCGGCGCAAGTGCTGGAGGAGACGCGGCCGTCCCGCGCCTATTTCGACGCCGCCACTCCGATCACTGGGCCGGGCGCCGCACAGTCCGCAGACGCCGATGGCTTCGCCTTCACAGACGCGGAGGGGCGTCTTTATCGCGCCGGGGCCGCAGCGACCGTCCGCCTAGCCGCGGGCGAGCGCCTGCGGCTCGACGTCTTCGAGGCCGACGCGGGCCAGGCTCCGCTCGGCGCGGCCCAAGGCCGGGCGGGCCGGCTGTCGCTCAGGCGTTCGTTCGATCTCGCCATCGCGGACGGTCGGCTGGCGATCGCGCCCGAGACGCCCCAGACCGTCACACTAGATCTCGCGGGCGACACCGGCGAACGGCCGACTTTGCGTTTCGCGTCCGGCGGGGAGGCGGTCCGTCCGGCCCGCGCCAATGAGCGCGTGGTGGGGTTCAGTCTGCTGGGTCAGAATTTCGAGGCCGATCTCGCGGGGGTCTCGATCGATGCGGCGCGCACAAGCCGCGAGGCGTCCGTGCTTCACCGGGGCGGCGGCGGGGACGAGTCCTTCGCCGGCGGGATCGTGATCGGCGGCGACCGGCAGGTCGGGCTGGGCCTGCAGCCGCTCGATTTCCGTTCGGGCCTCTATCCGGCCCTGTGGTGGCTGGCCGGCCTGAGCCTGGTCGCATTCCTTTGCGTCAGCTGGCGGCTGAGGGTCGAGGACCCCTTGGCGGGGATTGCATTCGCCGCGGTCGAGTTCCTGCTCGCGATGCGCCTTCTGGTCGCCGTCGAAGGCGCCTTCGTCGATGCCGCGTCGAAGGCGCAACAGGCGGTTCCGGCCGCGCTGGTCGCCCTTCCGCTCGGCGCCTTCGTGCTGCTCGCCGCCCATCCGAGCCGGAGAGCTCTTTGGCCGGGCGCCGCCGCCATGGCTGTCATCACCCTGGCCTGTCTGTGGGCCGGTCGCGCCATGGGCGCGCCGCTGCAAGAGACCATCGTCGTCGCGGTCCTGTTGCTGGTCGGCGGCGGAATCTGGATCGCCTGGGACTTCCTTCGTCCTCTGGTGACAAAGTTCGACGTGTTCACCGCCGACCGACCCTTGGCGGTGGCCATGGTCGGTGCGGTCATCCTGCTCGGACTGCGCGCCGCCCTGACTTTCGCCGGCTGGCAGGAAAGCTTGCCGATCGGCCCGTTCCGCCTCGCGCTCAGCCTGTTCTTCGTGCCCGCCACGCTGCTGATCTTCGCGCCCCTGATCGCGCGCGGCTGGCGTGCCTGGGACGGACACTGGCGGAATCCGCCCGAATGGCCGCCGTTCCGGAGGGACTGGTCGCCGGTCCTGGCGGGTCTGACGCTCGCGGCGGCGCTTGCGCTCGGCGTCGGGGCGGCCAGCTACATCGCCCGCGACGTCGGTTTTTCGGTGCACGCCCTGCCGGTGATCGCTGCGGCCGTCATCGTCACAGCCGCCGGCGCGCAATCGCTCAGGTCGTTCGGCCTCGACGGCGCCTGGGCGCTTGGCGCGGGCGTCGCCGTGGTCGGAGCGCTCGTGTTCGCGCTCGGCCGGCCGTTCGGCCTGGCGTATGTCATCGTCGTGGCGCTGGCTGTGGGCATGGCCCTCATCGCCTGGCGTCCCCGCGCCCTGTGGATCGCGCCGGCGGGCGCCGTCGCGGCCCTGATCCTGGCGGCCAATCTGCAGCCCGTCCTCGACACCCGCGCCCAGGCGGAGATCGACCTGGAGGCGGCGGTGGCCCAGTCCGACCAGAACCTGCGGCTTCTGGCCGCCTTTGATCCAGATCGCCTGGCGCAGGTCGGGACGCGAAGCTCCGAGGGGCTTCAGGACACCCTCACCCATCTGCGGTCCTACGGCGACACCTTCCTAGGCCGGGGGTATTTCAACCTTCCCGAAGTCACCGTGCTGCGCGCCTTCCACCTGACCGATAACGCGGCCGCGGTGCACCTGGTGTCTCCGTTCGGAAGGCTCGGGGCCGCGGCCTTCCTGCTCGTGCCCGGAGCCTTGGCCTTGGCCGGCTGCTGGGCGGCCAGTCAGGCCGCCGCGCGGCCATCCGCGTGGTTGGGGGCGCTGGCCGGCCTGACGCTGGCGACCGTCTCGACCTACATCGTGCTGGCCAACCTCCTCGCAGCGCCGTTCACGGGTCGGAACGTCTATTTCCTCGCGCCCTGGTCCATGGCGGACCTTATCGAGGGCCTGATGCTCGCCGCCCTGCTGCTGGCGACACTTTGCTCAGTCCGGGAGCCCGCCCATGACTGAGCTGCGGAACGGCGCTGCAAGGGCCCTGATGGCGGCGGCGGGGTTGCTCCTGCTTCTTCTGCTGCCGGTGCTCACCGGCGGGTCTGCAGGCCGGGGGCTGGCGGCGTCGCAGGAGGAGGACGCCTATTCGCGGTTCGTCCGGGTTCATTTCATCGCGCCGCGCCGGCTCGTCTTCAACGAACGCGCGGGGGACGGCGCGCCGATCGTGGACCTCGCCCCGGCGGTCTATGCCGACCCCGACACCCGGTACCTGGAATACGCCCTGGCGTCGTTCCTGCTACAGGACATTCGGCGCAACGATCCCGGCCTGTGGGAGATCGACAACGGGGTGGTGACCGGCGTCACGCCCTTCCTGCATTTCACCCCGCCGCCCTTTCCGGTCGAGCGTCGCGCCTGGCGAGGCGCGTTGCGCTATCGCGAGGCCGCGGAGGCGCCCGTCCAGGACGTGATCGTGCTTGAGGGAGGCTCGGGCACGCCCCGGCTGCGTCTCACCCCCTCTTCGGCGCCGATCGGCACGGGCGATCCAGACATCCGCACGCTCGACCTTTCGCGGTCCGCTGGAGCGCACGAGATCGCAGGCCGCGCCGTGGATGTGTTCTGCGACGGCCCCTCCGAGCGGCCGAGCCTGCGCATCCGGCGCATCGGCGATCAGGTCGGCGTGTTCGCCGATGACCTCGGGGCCTGTGTCGTCGACGTGGGGCCGACGCAGCTGGGCCAAGGCGCCCGCTTCGAGGTTCTGGCCGAGGGCGAGCGGCTGAGCGTCCGGTCGGAGAGCGGCCGGCGCCTCGTGCTTGTGCGCGGCGGGGGCAGGGTGGACGACGGCGTCGTCTCGGCGCCGGGAGCGGCGGGCGGGCGTTATCACGCGTCCGAGATCGCCCAGTGGAGCCAGGCCGTCGAACGCGACGTCATCAGCGCCTTCTCCGCAGGCCCGCCGTCGGCGGACATCGTCACCACGCTCGACCGCGACCTCCAGCAGCTCGCCCAGTCGGTGCTCGACGAACACCTCTCAGGCCAGGCCGGTGGGACAGACGAGGGAACCGGCGCCATCACCATCATGGACGCCCTCACCGGCGAGGTATTGGCCATGGCCAGCGCGCCGCGAGGCGGCGCCCAGGGTCGTCCCTGGATCGATCAGGATGACGTCCTCGGCCGGGCCCGGGCGGTGAATCAGAACCTGCAGCTCCTGCCGGTCGGATCGGCGGCCAAGCCCTTGATGGCCGCCGCCATCCTGCACCGGAGCCCGTCCTTGCTAGGCCTCGAGATTCAGGGCCAGCAGGAGGCCGATAATCTGCTCGGACTGCCCCTGTCGTCGCCGATCTCCAACCACCTAAGTCCCGACTGGATCGGCTTCGACGCCTTCCTGCGGGACTCCGACAACCTTTACGCCGCCTCGCTCCTGCTGCTCGGATCTCCCGACACGGGGGGGCAGCGCTGTCCGCTCGCGCCGGGGCAGGTCTACAGGCTGGGGGGCGAGACTCTCACCTCGCGCCCCAAGTCGGTGTTCGAACGTCTGGGACGTGACGGGCGCTGCCAGGCGGCGCCGACCGGCCACGACCGCCAGATGCGTTGGGCCGATACGCTCGAGGACCTGTTCGATATCGACGCCGGCCTCCGGTCCGCGAGTGGAGGCGTCAGCCGGTGCGCCTCGGAAGACGGCGGCGGCCAGCCGTCTCCCTGGGCGCGGCTGGTGAGCCAGTACGACGGCGTCGACGCCTGCCGCTTTGTCGCCTCCACGCCCCAACCCGAGGCGCTGGGCCTGATCGGAGCCCGGGACTTCCGCAGCCAGGTCGTGCCGTCGGCGCTGGGCAACGGCGACGGAGTCTGGTCGGCGGTGAAGCTGGCCGAGGCCTACGCCCGCTTGGTGACCGGCGTGCGCGTCAGCGCCTCCTTCCACGGGACATCGTCGACCTCCGGGCCGCTGGGACTGAACGCCGAGGTCAGGCGCCGCATCACTCACGCCCTCACGCTTGTGCCCGCCGGGACCGCCGCGTCCACCGAGCTGCCGGGGAGCCTCGCGGCTCTTCAGGAAGCCTTGGCCGCCCAGGGACAGGTGTTGGGCGCCTTCGCCAAGACCGGGACGCCGGTGGTGGTCAGCCGCCGCTATCGGCCCGTGGACCGCGCCATCAACATGCTGATCCGCCGAGACCGCCTCAGGGTGTCGGCACGCGGCGCGCTCCAGCTGGGCGCACAGTCCGGTAGCCGCATCGAGATACGGCCCGGGATGAGCCGCGCGGATCGCGAGCGGGCGCTCGGGCTTCTCAGCCGTGACGCGGTGGCGCGCGAGAGCCTGCGGGACGTGGCGGGGGTCACCCCCGCCGGAGTCATCCGGACCCTGGAGCGCTATGCAGGGCAGATGGCCGAGGGCGGGACGCCCTTCCTGATCCGGCAGGGCGAGCAGGCGCCGCTGCTGGTGCGCGTGGCGTCCCGTGCGGAGATCATCGGCGACACGGGCGATCCGGACACCCCCACCGGCAAGGTCATCGCCCTGGTCGTGGCGGCCTACGGTCGCGAGGGGCTGGCGCTGGGCGACGACGGCCGCGCCTATGATGGCCGGGCACGGCCGCTGCGGGCCTATGTGGTGGTGGTCAATCTGCAGCATGAGAGCCGGGGGTCGAATGATGCGGCGAACCTGGCCGCGCGGATCGTCAGCCGTGGCCTGCGAGACCGGCTCGCCGACGGGCGGAGGCGCTGATGTCGGACGACTGGAACCTCAGCGGCCGCCCGGATCCGAACGCCCCGGTCTTTCCAGGATCGCGCGACGCGCCCGCCTGGAAGGAGCCCGCGCCTGCGCCGGATGTGCGGCCGCCCCGACGGGCTCCGGCGCTGCTGAGGTTCTGGCCAAGGATTGTGCTGGCGCTCGCAGTGCTGGGCGCGGTCGGGCTCGGACTGGTGACCGGTGTCCCGCGAGAGCCCGAGCCGGTCGAGACCGCCTCGGGCGGCTCCGTCATCGTCGCGCGAACTCCTGTCGCGGGGGAGGGTTCCACCATCCAGGACATCTGCGCCAGTCACGGACTGCCTCGCGACCTGTGCGATCTCAGCGAACGCTGCGTGTCATCCGGCGACCATGCGCGCTGGGCGCCATTGATCCTGCGCGCGCCTGACGGCACCTGCCCGAGCGGCAGCGAATCGGGTGGCTAGCAGACAACCTGCTCCGCCGGCTCGACGACGGCCGGCCCCATCCGGACGACATCGGCGACCAGCCGGAGCGCATCCTTGCGGTGGGTGATGAGGATCAGTCCTTGGCCCGTCGCGGCGAGGCGGCGCTCCAGATTGTCGATCACTTTGTTCGCGATGACTTCGTCCAGGCCCTCGGTCGGTTCGTCCAGGACGAGCCAGGGCGCGGGCTTGAGATAGGCGCGGGCCAGGGCGAGCCGCCGGCGCTCGCCACCGGAGAGCTCCCGGGCGTTGTCCGCAAGTCGGGTCTCGAGCCCCTGCGCCGCCCGGAACCGCTCCGCCAGTCCAGCGTCCTGAAGCGCGCGCCACAGATCGGAATCGGCGGCGGGCGGCGCGGCCAGGCAGAGGTTCTCCCGCACCGTGCCCCCAATGAAGCGTGGCTCCTGGGCGGCATAGGCGAAGAACGGCCGAAGCGATTGTGGCGACAGGTCCACGATGTCGGACCCGCCGGCACGCCATTCGCCGGCCCGGGCCGCCCGCAGCGCCATCAGGCGCTCGATGAGGCTCGTCTTGCCGCAGGCCGATGGGCCGACGATGGCCAGTCGATGGCCGGAGGCTAGGACGGCGCGGCCGTTCAGTTCGAGCCCGTGCCCGGAGGGGAGGTTCCGGCCAATTTCGTCAGGCGCGCCGCCAAGGCTGTCAAGGCGTTCGACGGCCGCAGTCACGGTTCCGGCCTGGCGCGCCGCCTCGGCATAGGCGCCCGCGCCCTCGACAGCGGCGATGGCGGCGAGGACCGCCAGGGTCGTGGCTGCCGGATCTGATCCAGGCGACACGCTCAGGATGACCGCGACGGCGATGCCGGCCACCCCGAGCTGGGCGAAGGCGATCCAGCCGGCCGCGCGAGCGAGCCGAAGCCGGGCCGCGTCGAGCTCGGCCGCACGTGACGCCACTCGTCCCTGGGCCCAGCCGGCCGCCCCGTAGGCGCGAAGTTCCGGCGCGGCTTGTTCCAGCGCCGAGACCTGGGACTTGAGCCGGCCCAGGGCCTCCTGGGATTCCCGTCCGGCCGCATCGGCCAGTCTCCGACCGAGGAAGCGCGCCAGCAGCAGGCTGGCGAGGACGGCGCTCAGGGTGATCAGGGCGGACGGCCACCCGGCCACCGACGCCAGGGCGACGCCTGCGGCCATGCCTCCGACCGCCGCCCAGGGCGCGGATCGACGCACGAAAGCAGACTGGACTGTGTCCACGTCCTGGACCAGCCGGGAAGAGACCTCGCCGCTCGCCGCGGCGAGCAGCTGTTCGGGCGCCTTCGCCGCAGTCCGGCGGAAGAGTTCGGGGCGCAGTTCAGCCAAGGCGTCGAGCGCGGCCTGGTGGCCGCTGACCCGTTCCACATAGCGCAGTCCCGTGCGCAGTATGGCCAGCAGCCGGATGACCGCGCTGGGCACAAGATAGTTGAACGCCTGCGCAGCAGCGGGGCCGGCAAGCCCCGCCAGGGCTGCGCCAGTGAGAAACCAGCCCGAGACGCCGAGGAGGGCCGCCGCCGCCATCGAAACCGCGGCGGCGGTGAGGGACGACAGCAGCAGCGTCGCCCGTTGCGCCCGAACCTGGGCCTGGATCAGGTCGGCGACGCCCTGCCCCTTCATAGCCGCACCTGCCTGTCGGCGATGGCGGCCAAGGCCGCCGAGTGGGTGGCGATCAGGCAGGTTCTGCCTTGGCAGGCGCGTCTCAGAGCGGGCAGCAAGGCGGCCTCGGACTCCGCGTCGAGGTTGGCGGTCGGCTCGTCCAACAGGAAGATCGGCGCGTCCTTGAGGAGCGCGCGCGCCAGGCCGAGGCGCCGCCGCTCGCCGCCCGACAGGCCTCCACCGCGCTCGTCCAACCGCCGGTCCAGGTCAAGGGCCAGGCCTGCCGTAGCCGCGGCGGCCGCGATCGCGTCCCGGCTCGCGCCGGTCCGCCCGAGGTCGATGTTCTCCGCGAGCGTGCCGGCCATGACGACCGGGTCCTGCCCCGCCCAGCCTATGGAGGCCGAAAGGTCGCCGAACCGGACGAGGTCGCAACCGTCGATGTCGATGCGGCCGCCCGTCAGCGGCGCCAGGCCGAGCAACAGCTTCAGGATCGTGGTCTTGCCCGAGCCGCTGGCGCCGACCAGGGCCACCGTCTCGCCGGGCCGCAAAGTCAGATCGAAGCCGTCGAGCACGGGGCGACCGCCGTAGACGACCCGGGCTTGGGCGAAGGCGATCGACGGAGGATAGCGCAGGGCCGCGGCGCGTGGCCGGTCGACGGCCTCTTCGCGTCCGGCTCCCAGCGACGGCGCGGCGGCCTCGGCGGCCTGCCGGTCATGGTAGGCGGCGGCCAGCCGTCGGATCGGCGCATACACCTCCGGCGCCAGCGCCAGCGCGAAGAAGGCGCGAGCCAGATCGAGCTGCTCCGGCGCCGGGAAGGGAAGCAGGCGCAGCAGGTTGAAGCCGCAATAGACGGCGACCAGAGCCACGGACAGCGCCGAGAAGAACTCCAGGACGCCCGATGACAGGAAGGCGATCCGCAGGACCTTCTGCGTGCGCACCGCTAGCTCGTGCGAGGCCGTGGCCACTTCGTGGACGGTGCGCTCTTCGGCCTGAAACGAGAGAATCGCGGGCAGGGCGCGGATGCGGTCGAGGAACAGGCCCGACAGGCGTTCCATGGCCTCGAACTGGCGACGGCTCTCTGCGGCGGCGGCCGTTCCGGCGAGCGCCATCCCGGCCACAAAGGGGATCAAGGTCGCGGCGAGGATTCCAGCGGCGACCGGGCTCGCCAAGGCGACCGTGGCGATGACGATCAAGGGGCTCGCGCTCGCCGCCGCGCGCGCGGCCGCATAGCGGGACCAGTAGCCGTCGAGCGCCTCGACGCCCTCGATCGCCTGGGTGACATTCGCCGCGCCGGCCTGCCCCGATGACACCAGGGCGGAGATCAGCCCGGTCCGCAGGTGGTTCTTTGCCCCGGCCGCAGCCTGAGCGCCAAGGCCGAGCGCGACCGGTTGAAGCAGGCCCCGCCCCAGGAAACCGGCGAGGGCCAGCGCCGCACCGAGCGCCACGCCTGCCGCATCCCCTCCGGCTAGCGCCGACACGCCGAGGGCGAGGCCCGCTGCCAGGGCGATGGCCGGCAAGACGTCCGCCACGGCCACGGCGGCGACCAGGGCCAGACGCCGCCGGTGCGGGCGAGACGCCTCGCGCAGCCATGCGCGGGCGGCGTCGGGATCAGGAGGAGCAAGCGACATGCTGCGCTCTTGCCAGACGCCACGGCCGCAACCTTGATCGAAATCAAAGCGGCCAGGCGTCGGCCGCCCTAGCGGAGGCGCAGTCGGTATCCGACCGAACGGAGCCTCCCCATGATCGACCTGGCGGTCGTAGACCTCTCGCGCCTGCAGTTCGCGCTGACAGCGCTCTATCACTTCCTCTTCGTGCCCCTGACGTTGGGGCTCAGTTTCATGCTGGTCATCATGGAGTCGATCTATGTGATGACCCGCCGGCCGATCTGGCGAACCATCACCCGTTTCTGGGGGACGCTGTTCGGCATCAACTTCGTGCTCGGCGTCGCGACCGGCATCACCATGGAATTCCAGTTCGGGATGAACTGGAGCTATTACAGCCACTACGTCGGAGACATTTTCGGAGCGCCCCTGGCGATCGAGGGCCTGATGGCCTTCTTCCTGGAGGCGACCTTCGTCGGACTGATGTTCTTCGGCTGGGACAAGCTGTCCAAGGTGGGCCACCTGGCGGTGACTTTCCTGGTGGCGTTGGGCACCAACCTGTCGGCGCTGTGGATCCTGATCGCCAACGGCTGGATGCAGAACCCGGTCGGCTCGGCCTTCAATCCGGACACGATGCGGATGGAGGTGACCGACTTCGCCGCGGTGCTGTTCAATCCGGTCGCTCAGGCCAAGTTCGTTCACACCGTCTCGGCCGGCTACGTGATCGCCGCGGCCTTCGTGCTCGGCGTCTCGGCCTTCTATCTGCTGAAGGGCCGCCACAAGGCCTTCGCCAAACGCTCGATGACAGTCGCGGCCGCCTTCGGCCTGGCGTCCTCCCTGTCGGTCGTCGTGCTAGGCGACGAGAGCGGATACGCGCTGACCGACAACCAGCAGATGAAGCTCGCAGCCATCGAGGCCATGTGGGAGACCGAAGAAGCGCCCGCCGGCCTGACGGCTATCGGCTTCCCGAGCCTCGAAGAGCGCCGCACCGACTACGAGATCCGCATTCCCTATGTGCTGGGCCTGATCGCAACGCGCAGCCTCGATGGCGAGGTGCAGGGCATTCTCGAGCTGGTCGCAGTGGCCCAGGACCGGATCGAGTCCGGGGTGCTCGCCTATGACGCCCTCGAGCGGGTCAAGGCCGATCCGGCGGACACCGCGGCCCGCGCGGCCTTCGAGGAGCGGCGCAACGACCTCGGTTATGGCCTGCTTCTGCAGCAGTACGTCGCCGATCCGCGCCAGGCGACTCCCGAACAGATCGAGCTGGCCGCCTGGAGCACCGTGCCGAACGTACCAGTGATGTTCTGGACCTTCCGCATCATGGCCGGGATCGGCTTCCTGATGATCGGGCTGTTCGCCACGGCCTTCGTCCTGGCCACGCTGCGCAAGCACGAGACGAAGTGGTTCCTGCGGCTGGCCGTCCTGGCCATCCCGCTGCCCTGGATCGCGGCGGAACTCGGCTGGGTCGTCGCCGAGGTCGGCCGTCAGCCCTGGGCCGTGGACGGGGTGCTCCCGACCTTCCTGGGCGCCTCCAGCCTGACCGTACCCCAGCTGTGGGCCACGATCATCGGCTTCACCGTCTTCTACGGCGCCCTGGCCGTCGTCGAGGTCGGCCTCATCCTCAAGACCATCAAGAAGGGCCCCGGCGCCATTCCCGACGTGCTTGAGCCTCCCGTGGCCGAGACGCCGCAAGCTCCGCAACCGGCCGTCGCCTGAGCAACAAGGACATCCAACGATGGAACTCCCTCTCGACTACGGAACCCTCAGGCTGATCTGGTGGGCCCTGCTCGGCATCCTCCTGATCGGTTTCGCCCTGACGGACGGCTTCGACCTTGGCGTCGGCGCTCTCCTTCCCTTCGTCGGCAAGACCGATGAAGAGCGGCGGGCGGTCATCAACACCGTCGGCCCGACGTGGGAAGGCAACCAGGTGTGGTTCATCCTGGGCGGCGGCGCGATCTTCGCGGCCTGGCCCTTCGTCTACGCCGTCAGCTTCTCCGGCTTCTATCTGGCCATGTTTCTGGTGCTGTCGGCGCTGATCCTCAGGCCGGTCGCCTTCAAGTACCGGTCCAAGCGGGATGATCCGCGCTGGCGGTCCTTCTGGGACTGGGCGCTGTTCGTCGGTGGCTTCGTGCCGGCCCTGGTGTTCGGCGTCGCCGTCGGCAACGTCCTGATCGGCGCTCCCTTCCGGCTCGATGACACCCTGCGCTCGACCTACGAGGGATCGCTGCTGGGCCTGTTCACGCCCTTCAGCCTGGTTTGCGGCCTGCTGTCGGTGACCATGCTGGTGCTTCACGGCGCCGCCTGGCTCGGAGTGAAGGTCGAGCGCGGTCCGATCCAGGACCGCGCACGTCGGATCGGCATCGTCGCGGCGCTCCTCAGCGTGGTGCTGTTCGCGGTGGGGGGACTGTTCGTGGCCTTTGGCGACCTCGGCTTCCGCATCGAGGGCGCCGCGGACATGGGCGGGGCTTCCAACCCCTTGCGCACCACCGTCGCGGCCGCGCCCGGAGCGTGGATGGACAACTATGGCGCCTATCCCTGGATGATCGCCGCCCCGGTCCTGGGCTTCGTGGGCGCGCTCGCCGCGCTCCTGGGTCTGCGGCTCAAATCCGAGCCCCTTGCCCTCACCGGATCGTCGGTGTCGGCGCTCGGGATCATCTCGACAGTGGGCCTGTCGATGTTCCCCTTCATCCTGCCCAGCTCGGTCGATCCGCAGTCCAGCCTGACGGTCTGGAACGCGTCGTCCAGCCACCTGACCCTGTTCATCATGCTGGTCTGCACGATCATCTTCCTGCCCATCGTGTTGGCCTACACGGCCTGGGTCTATCGCGTGCTCTGGGGCCGTTCGACGGTCGCCGCGGTGCGCACCAACCCCGACCTCTACTGACCGAGGAGTTCAAGACGATGTGGTACTTCACCTGGATTCTCGGCCTCGGCGTGGCCGTCGGCTTCGGTATCCTCAACGGCCTGTGGCACGAGTTCCACATGACCGACGAGGGCGTGGACGGCGCGGACTGACGACGTGACCGCCCAGCCCGTCTCGGCTCCGGCCTCCGATGCAAACCTGGCGAGGCTGGACCGGAACGCGCCGCGCTACACCAGCTTTCCCACCGCCGCCCAGTTCACGCCGGCGGTGGGGGAGGCCGAGGCCCGCCGCTGGCTCGCCGCCCTCCCAGACGGCGAGCCGGTTTCCCTCTATGTGCACCTGCCCTTCTGCAAGCGCCTCTGCTGGTACTGCGGCTGCAACACCCGGGCGGTGAACCGTCGGGAAGTCATCTCCAGCTATGTCGAGCTGATCGGCGCCGAAGCGCGCATGACTGCAGAGGCGGCGGGCCGTCGACTCAGGGTCGCCTGCCTGCACCTGGGCGGCGGCACGCCCAACATGCTGTCGCCTGAGGATCTCAATCGGCTCTTCGATCTCTTGGGCTCGGCGTTCGACCTCGACGCGGCGGACGAGATCGCCGCTGAACTCGATCCGGCCACCCTGACCGAGGCGTGGGTCCAGGCCGCCACGGATCGCGGGCTCACCCGCGCCAGCCTCGGCGTTCAGGATCTGTCTCCGGTCGTCCAGCAGGCCGTCAATCGGATCGAGCCGTTCGGGGTCGTCGAGCGCGCCGCTGGCTGGCTGCGCGCGGCTGGTGTTCGTTCGCTAAACCTCGACCTGATGTACGGACTGCCGGAGCAGGGCGTGCGCGATGTCTTGCGGACCCTGGATCAGGTCCTCACCCTCCGGCCGGACCGGATCGCCCTGTTCGGCTACGCCCACGTGCCGTGGATGAAGCCGCACCAGCGTCTTATCGACGAGACACGGTTGCCCGACACGGCCCAGCGTCTGGCGCAGAGCCAGGCGGCGGCGGACAAGCTCTGGGACGCGGGCTACGCCGCGATCGGCATCGACCATTTCGCCCTTCCCTCTGACAGCCTCGCCCGCGCGGCCCGCGCCGGGCGTCTTCATCGGAATTTCCAGGGCTATACGGACGACGGATCGGAGGCCCTGATCGGGCTGGGAGCCTCGTCTATCAGCCGCACCGCCGAAGGCTATTGGCAGAATCACACCGCAGAACTGGCGTGGCGTACGACCGTGGCCGAGAAATGCCTGCCCGTGGCGCGCGGCGTCCAGCTTACGCAAGGCGATCGCCTGCGCGCCGAGATCATCGAGCGACTCATGTGCGACTTCGCGGTCGACCTCCTGGCCGTCTGCGCGTCGCATGGGGCTGGCCTCGAGATGCTGCGCCCGGATCTCCTGAGGCTTGCGGTCTGCGAGGCCGAAGGCCTGGCCGCCTCGGATCATGGCCGGGTTCAGGCCACGCCGGCGGGACGCCGTTTCGTCCGGCTGATCGCGGCCGCCTTCGATCCGTATTTCGACGCCGCCGCGAACCGGCACGCCCGCGTATCCTGATCAGCCCTAAATTCCTTGTGGTCTTTTGAGATGGATCAAGGGCGGCGGCTAAGGCCAAGCTTATCACCGCTCCAGGCGTCGGAGCCGGCCGATCGAGCCGGCGGCGCCGGGGACCTGATCATGAAGAACTCGCTGCTTGCCCTCGCTCTCGCCGGGAGCGCCATGGCCTATGCCGGAACCGCCGCCGCCCAGACCGCGCCGGAGCCGATCGGGCAGGGAACTTTGATCGTGACCGGGCGGGTGACGTCCGTCTCCTCGTCCGCCGACGACCCCATTCTGACTTCCGGCGGCGCAGCGACCGGCCTGCACGTCGACGTGGGCGAGTCGGTGATGCCCACCCTGGGCTTCACCTATTTCGTGTCCGACCACTGGGCGGTGGAGGCGATCCTCGGCGCCACCCAACACGAAATCCGCGCCCAGGGGCCGGGAACGGACGTCGCGGTGCATGAGACGTGGGTCCTGCCGCCGGTTGTGACCCTTCAGTACCGACCGACCCCTAACGCCCAGGTCAGCCCCTACGTCGGGGCCGGGGTCAACGCCATGATCTTCTTCAGCGGCGACGACATGAATGGCTTCACCGTCGATCTCGACAACGGTGTCGGCCTCGCGCTTCAGGCGGGCGCCGATGTCCAGCTGACCGGGCCGTGGAGCCTGAACTTCGACGTCAAGAAGGTCTGGTTCGACACCGACGCCACGATCAACGGCGGCGCGCTGCAGAGCGATGTCAGCCTCGACCCCTGGGTCGTCTCCATCGGCCTGGCCCGCCGCTTCTAGGCCCAGCCGCAGGTCGCGCTCCGCGGGTCGGGGATCCCTCTCCCACCTCGGTCCGCGGAGCCGACCGATCAGAGTGCGCCGTCGCTCGCCGCCTGCCTGGAGCGCAACTCCGAGACGATGTGCTGCAGCCCGAGCTCGCGCGCCCTGAGCAGCACGATCAGGTGGTAGATGAGGTCGGCGGCTTCCTCCCGGAGCTGATCCGGTGACCCGGCCGCGCCCGCGAGCGCGACCTCCACGCCCTCTTCCCCGACCTTCTGGCCGAGGCGCATGGGGCCTGCGGCGAGTAGCCGTGCGGTGTAGCTCGTCTCGGGATCGGCCGCCGCGCGAGTGGCGATGGTCTGTTCCAGCCGGGCCAGCCAGCCGACGCCCGGCGCGTCGCCGAGGCCGAAACAGCTGACGCTGCCCTCGTGGCAGACGGGCCCGGTCGGTTCCACCCGCAGCAGCAGGCTGTCGGCGTCGCAGTCGGTCAGGACCTGGACGACGCGCAGGCGGTTGCCGGAGGTCTCGCCCTTGCGCCAACGCGCCTCGCGGCTGCGCGACCAGAACGTGGCCTCGCCGCTTTCCAGCGTCTCCGCGAGCGCGTCGCGGTTCATCCACGCCTGCATCAGCACCTGGAGCGTCGCGGCGTCCTGCACGACGGCGGGCAGCAGACCGTCGGAACCCTTGGACCAGTCCAGCCGGTCGAGATCGGCCAGGGTCAGAGGCGTACGGGGATGTCCCATCGGGCCAGCCTTTGCTTGAGGTCGGGAATGGTTAGCTTGCTGGAATGGAAGACGCTGGCGGCCAGGGCGCCGGAGACGTCGGCCTGATCGAAGACGTCGCGAAAATGATCGGCCGAGCCCGCGCCGCCGGATGCGATCAGCGGGATGCTCAGCCGGCTTCGGGCGGCCTGGAGCTGTTCGATGTCATAGCCCTGCCGCACGCCGTCGCGGTCCATGCAGTTGAGGACGATCTCTCCGGCGCCGCGGGCTTGCGCCTCAGCGATCCAGTCGAGCGTCAGCCGCCCCGCATCTTTCTGGCGCGACGGGTCCCCCGTGTACTGGCGCACGCGCCACTGGCTGTCCACGCGCTCGCTGTCGACGCCGACGACGACGCATTGGGAGCCCGCAACCTGGGAGATCTCCTCGATGAGTTCGGGACGCTCCAGGGCCGGGGAGTTGATGGAGACCTTGTCGGCGCCCGCTGACAGGCAGGCCAGCGCCTGGTCAAGCGTGCGGATGCCGCCGGCAACGCAGAAGGGAATGTCGATAACGCGGGCCACCGCCTCGATCCAGCCGAGCTCGGGGCCGCGGCCCTCAGGGCTGGCGGTGATGTCGTAGAAGACCAGTTCGTCCGCCCCGTCGGCGGAATAGGCGCGCGCCATCTCCACGGGGTCGCCCACGTCGACGTGGTCCCGGAACCGCACGCCCTTCACGACGCGTCCGTCGCGCACGTCCAGGCAGGGGATGATCCGCCTAGCCAGCACCGAGCGCCTCTTCCAGTGTGAAGCGGCCTTCGTAGAGCGCGCGCCCGACGATCGCGCTGGTGGCCCCGGCGGCCTTAAGGGCGGCGAGGTCGGCGAGCGAGGCCACGCCGCCGGAGGCCTGGTAGGCGAGGCGCGGTTGGCGGCGCACGATTTCGGCGGCGAGGTCGAGGTTGGGGCCCTCCAGCGCGCCGTCGCGCGAAATCTCGGTGACCAGAACGTGCCGGGGCCGGCCCGCCGACAGACGGTGCAGCGCCTGCCACAGCGACAGGCCCGAGCCCTTGGTCCAGCCGTCGGTGGCGACCATCGGCCCGCCGTCGATCATCCGCACGTCCAGCGCCAGCGTCACACGATCGGCGCCGAAGCGGTCCAGCCATTCGATGACCGTGTCGGGCCGCCGCACCGCCAGACTCCCGACCACCACGCGCTCGGCGCCGGCGTCGAGCAGGCGGGCGACGTCCTCTTCCTTGCGGACGCCACCGCCGGTCTGGATGCGCACCCCGGTCGCCGCGGCCATGCGGCCGATCAGCTCGTGTTGGCGGGGCTCCCCGGCCTCGGCCCCGTCGAGGTCCACGATGTGGACCCACTCGGCGCCCGCGGCCTCGAAGGCGGCCAGGCGGGCGAGGGGATCGGCGTCATAGCGGGTCACGGCGTCGAAGCGGCCGTGCAGAAGCCGCACGCACTCGCCCGCGCGCAGGTCGATGGCCGGGTAGATCAGCATGGCAGGTCCAGGAAGTTGCGCAGGACGCGCGCCCCGACGGGGCCGGACCGCTCCGGGTGGAACTGGCAGCCCCAGGCCCGCCCCTGACGCACGACCGCGGAGAAGTCCCCGCCATAGGCGCAGGCGGCGAGCGTCTCGGGCGTGACCGGCGCGGCGTAGCCGTGCACGAAATAGGCATAGGCCCCATCCTCGATCCCCTCCAGCAGCGGATCGTCCGTCAGCTTTGACAGCCGGTTCCAGCCCATGTGGGGCGAGGGCCGTTCGGGCGAGGGCTCGAGGCGCCTCACCATGCCCGCCAGGCGTCCAAGCCCCGGCGCGTCCCCTTCCTCGCTGCCTTGGAAGAGCATCTGCATGCCGAGGCAGACACCCAGCAGCGGCCGGTCGAACGCACGCAGCGCCTCCGTCAGGCCCAGGGCCAAGATCCGCCCGGCGGCGAAGCCGGCCGCGCCGACGCCGGGAAAGACCAAGCGTTCCGCCTCGGCGATGCAGGCGGCGTCGCTCGACAGCCGCGGCTGGCCGCCGAGCCGCTCCAGCGCCCAGATCATGGAGGCCGTGTTGCCGACGCCGATGTCCACGACGACTAGGCTCACAGCACGCCCTTGGTTGACGGCACCTCGCCGCCCTCGATGCGAACGGCCTGACGCAGGGCGCGGCCGAAGGCCTTGAAGCAGGCCTCGGTCTTGTGGTGGTCGTCGTCGCCGGTGACGCGGACGTGGATGGCCGCGCCCAGGCTGTCGGCCAGCGAGCGGAACACGTGCGGCGTGAGCGCGGTGGGATAGTCGCCGAGGCGGTCGGTCGCGAACTCCCCCTCGAATCGGCAGAAGGGCCGCGCCGACAGGTCGAGGCTGATCGCGGCCTCGGCGTCATCCATGGGCGTGACGAATCCGTAGCGGCCGATGCCCTTCCGGTCCCCCAGCGCGGCTTTCAGGGCCGCGCCGAGCGCCAGCGCGCTGTCCTCGACCGTGTGGTGCGGGTCGGTCTCGAGGTCGCCCTCGCAGGCGAGGATGAGGGAGATGCCCGCGTGCGCGGCGATCTGATCGAGCATGTGGTCGTAGAAGCCCACGCCGGTGCGCACGCGACGCGGCGCCGGGGCGTCGAGGTCAACGGCCACAGCGATGCGGGTCTCGCGGGTGTCGCGGCTGAGCTCGGCGCGACGGGCGGGACGGTCGGGCGTCTCGACCCCGAAGGCGGCCAGGGCGAGGTCGTTCTCCTCCGGGGACCCGATGCTCAAGCGCACCGCGCCCGGAGACACCTGCGGTCGAAAGCGGGCCCGCACGCCGCGCTCGCGCAGTCGGACCGCGAGCGCCTCGGGCGCGTTGGTTTCGAGCAGCAGGAAGTTGCCGCCGCCCTCCTGCACGGACGTAAGCCACGGCGAGGCCGAGAGCCGCTCCGCCACCCGTCGCCGCTCGGTCTTCAGCAGCTCGATGCGAGCCTCGACGACGGGCCGGCGAGACGCCGAAAGCGCCAGCTCCGCCGCTGCGATCGAGGGGCCGGGCAGGGGATAGGGCGGCAGGGTCCGGCCGGCCATCTCCAGCACCTCGGGATCGCCGATCAGGCACCCGACGCGCGCGCTCGCCAGGCCGTAGGCCTTGGACAGGGTGCGCAGCACGAGCAGGTTTGGGATTTCGCCGGCCAGCGGGGCGACGCTCTCGCCGTCCGCGAACTCGACATAGGCCTCGTCCACGAGGACCAGGGTGTCGGACATGGCCTCGGCCAGGGCGCGGATGTCGGCGGCCGGCGTCAGGGTCCCCGTCGGGTTGTTGGGCGAGCAGACGAAGACCAGCTTGACCGCGCTGTCCTCGCGCGCCACGGCGACCGTCGACTCGACATCGAAGCGAAAGTCCTGGCCGAGCGGCCGCTCGATCACCCGCGCGCCGCTCATCCGGGCGAAGTGGGCGTAGGCGCCGAAGGTCGGGGGGCGGACCAGGACCGCATCCTCTCCAGGCCGGCAGAAGGCGCGAACCAGGATGTCGATCGCGTCGTCCCCGCCGCGCGTCAGGAGCAGACGGTCCGTCGGCACGCCGTAGAGCGCGGCCATGCGCGCGCGCAGGCTTTCGGGGCGCGGGTCCGGATAGCGGTTCAGGTCGCGCGCCAGCGGGCCGTCGACCAGGGGCGGAAACGGGTTCTCGTTGGCGTCCAGCTGGACGTCGTCCGCCGCGCCCCGCTCTGCGAGCTGGAACGGCGGCAGGTCGCGGATCTCCGGCCGGGCGAGGCGTTGGGCGAGTGTGGTCATGGCCTCAGGCGCTCCATCCGCAGATCGGCGGCCTGGGCGTGGGCCTCCAGACCCTCCAGCCGCGCCAGCCGTCCCGCCGCCTCGGCGAGGTGGGGCAGGCCGTCGCGCGAGACGCGCTGCACGGCGAAGCTCTTCATGAAGGCGGCGGTGGTCACGCCGGAGAAGGCCCGCGCCGCCCCGTCGGTCGGCAGCACGTGGCTGGGGCCGGCCAGATAGTCCCCGAAGGTTTCGGCCGCCGCGTCGCCGGCGAAGACGGTCCCGGCATGACGGACGTTGGCGATCAGGGCGTCCGGATCGCGCACCTGCAGCGACAGGTGCTCGGGCCCATAGGCGTTGGCGATGGCGACCGCCTCTGCCGGGTCGCGGCACAGGATGATTGCGGCGGCGTCCAGCGAGCGGCGGGCGATGTCGGCGCGCGGCAGGCCCTGCAGGCGCCGTTCGACGGCCTCGGCCGCCAGCCGCGCCAGGGCGGGGCTGGGCGTGACCAGCAGGACCTGGGCGTCGACGTCGTGCTCAGCCTGGCCGAGCAGGTCGGCGGCGACGAGGTCCGGATCGGCGCCTTCGTCGGCGATGACCAGGAGTTCGCTCGGCCCGGCCGGCAGGTCGATCGCGGGCCCGCCGGGCTCGGAGCTCACCTGCCGCTTGGCCTCGGCCACCCAGGCGTTGCCAGGGCCGAAGATCTTGTCGACCCGCGGCAGGCCCGCGCCATAGGCCAGGGCCCCGACGGCCTGGGCGCCGCCGACCAGCCAGATGGCTTCCAGCCCCGCCTCGCGCGCGGCGAGGATGATCATCGGATCGACCGAGCCGTCCCTGCGCGGCGGCGTCACAACGACCCGCTCGGCCACGCCTGCGACCTCCGCCGGGACGGCCAGCATCAGCAGGGTGGAGAACAGGAGCGCGGTGCCGCCCGGCACATAGAGCCCAACGCGGTCCAGCGGACGCCAGACGCGACGGCTGAACACCCCGGGCAGGGTCTCGATCTCGGGACCGTCCGCTGGCCGGTCCGCCTCGTGAAAGTGTCGGATCGCGCCCGCCGCCAGCTTCAGCGCGGCCCGGTCCTCCGGCGCGACGCGGGCGGCCGCCTCGGCCGCCCTCGCGTCGGTGATCGCGAGACGGCGGGCAGGGGCCCCGTCCAGACGGTTGGACCAGTCGTCCACGGCCTCGCCGCCGCGCTCGCGCACATCGGCGAGGATCTCGCTGACCCGGGCGCTGACCTCCGCGCTGCGGGTCTGCGTCGGGCGCAGCAGGGCTCTCTCACGGTCCGCCGCTGCGGCCGCGTTCCAGTCGATCAATCGCATGGGCCGTTACATCATCATCTTTTCGATGGGCAGGACGAGGATGGCCGAGGCGCCGGCCCCCTTCAGTCCCTCGAGCGTCTCCCAGAAGACGTTCTCCTGGCAGACGGCGTGCACCGCGACGGCGTCCTCCTTGCCGGCCAGCGGCGTGATGGTCGGCGACCCTGCGCCCGGCAGCAGCCGAGTGATCTCCTCCAGCGACGAGCGGGGGGCGTTCAGCATGATGTACTTGGTGCCCTGGGAGGCCACGACGCCTCTCAGCCGGTCCGTCAGGATGTCGGCGAGATGCGCATGGCGCTGAGGCACGCCGCCGGGCGCGCGGACGAGCACCGCCTCGCTCTCCAGCACCGTCTCGACCGGCTTCAGGCCGTTGGCCTCCAGAGTCGCCCCGGTGGAGACGAGGTCGCAGATGGCGTGCGCCACCTTCAGGCGAGGCGCCACCTCGACGGCGCCATGCAGCTCGACCACTTCGGCCTCGACCGCCTGGTCGCGCAGCCAGGCCTGCAGCACGCCGGGATAGGAGGTGGCGATCCGGCGCCCCGCCAGGGCCCCGGGGCCGGGCCAGCCGGCCTCGTTCGGCACGGCGATCTTCAGCGCGCACCGCCCGAATCCGAGCGGCATGACCACCTCCGGCCGCGGGCCGTTGCGGCGCGCCGCGTGCTCCTCGAGCACGTTCAGGCCGATGATCCCGAGGTCGCAGACGCCGTCGGCCACGAAGGTGGTGATGTCGTCGTCGCGCACGCGCAGCACATCGATCGGGTGGTTCTCGATCCTGTAGAGCAGGTCGTTGGCGCCCTTCATGACGCGCAGGCCCGCCTCGCGCATGAGTTCGAGGCTGCGCTCGGACAGGCGTCCGCTCTTCTGCAGGGCGATGCGCAGGCGGTCTTCGGTCCCGCTCACTGGCCGGTCTCCTTCATCCGGTCGAGCGCGCGGCGATAGCCCTTGAAGGGCATCTCCTTGAGGAAACGCGCCACGCGCACGACGGTGGTCGTGCTGGCGCCTGCTCGTTCGGCGATCTGCCGATAGGACAGGTCGCCCGCGTCCAGTAGGCGCGCCACTTCAAGCCGCTCGATGAAGGCGCGCACCTCCGCGGGCGTGCACAGGTCGGCCAGGAAGTCGCGCACTTCCTCGGGCGTCTTCAGCGCCAGGATGGCGGCGTAGAGCCGCGCTTCGGCGGGTGTCGGTCGCTCCGTCATGTGTGCCGCTGTATTACTACGCTGATACGCACGTCAAGCGGCGAGGAGCATTTTTGCGTGGAGCCTGGACGGTCGCGTCGCTACAGCCCGGTCATGTCGCCCGCAGATTTCGAGCCCTTCGCCCTGGACCTCGCCACCGCCGCGGCCGAGGTGACGCTGCCAGGGTTCCGCCAGGAGCTGGCCGTGGTCGACAAGGGCGCGGCTGGCGCCTTCGACCCCGTCACGGCTGCCGACCGCGACGCGGAGGCCGTGCTGCGCCGGGCCATCGCTGCCCGCTTTCCTGACCACGGGGTGATCGGCGAGGAGTACGGCGAGGACCGGCCCGACGCCGACTGGGTCTGGGTGCTGGACCCCATCGACGGCACACGCGCCTATGTCTCCGGCCTGCCGCTGTGGACCACCCTGATCGCCCTCCTGCACGCGGGCGAGCCGGTGCTCGGCGTCGTCGCCCAGCCCTATCTGCAGGAGGTCTTCATCGGCACGACGGTCGGATCGAGACTGGTTCGCCCCGATCATCCAGACCGCGCCTTGCAGACGCGCTCCTGCCCGTCGCTGGCCCACGCCACCGTATCCACCACCGACCCGGCTCTGTTCGCGGGCGAGGAGGCCGAGGCCTGGCGCCGTGTTCGAGCCGGCGCCCGCATGAGCCGCCTCGGCTGCGACGCCTACGCCTACGCCATGGTCGCCGCCGGCCAGATCGACGTCGTGCTGGAATCCGGCCTCAAGCTCTGGGACTGGGCCCCCCATAAGCCCCTGATCGAAGGGGCCGGGGGGCTCGTCTGCGGCTGGGATAGCCTTTCGAGCGCCGACGGCCGCGTGCTGGCGATGGGTGATCGCGGCTTGAGAACCGGTCTCTTGCCCTTGCTCCGCTCCTGACGTCGGCTACGCGGACGGTCGCGCCGACGGCGCCGGGGGCCAATCAGGGCGGCGCCGGCAGGTGTCGCCAACAGCTGGCGGTGAACCGGGGGGCGTTATGGCCCGGCCAGCCCTTTTCTCTTTCAGGCGGCGCTCGCGACCTCTCGTTCGGCCTGGGTGAAGCCGTAGGCGGGCACGATCGAGCCGGCGGGGTCCGAGGCGTCGTCCCAGCGGGCGATGAGTTGCTCGCCGGCGTCGGGGCCGCCACCGATGAAGACGCCCTCGGTGAGGGTGACGTAGGCGCGAGCGAAGTGTCCGGCGCCGGCGCAGACGATTGCCCGGGTAGGCGCGTCGTCCGAGACGAGGGGCAGCAGCGCGGGGCTGACCAGGGCCGGGTCCAGGCGAGACAGCTGCTCGGGCGTCAGCACGCCCTCGGTCATGCCCGTGGCCGCCGTCGGCGCAAGGCAGTTGACCCGGACGTTGTACTTTTCGCCTTCCAGAGCCAGCGTCTGCATCAGCCCGACCAGCGCCATCTTGGCCGCGCCGTAGTTCGACTGGCCGAAGTTGCCGTAAAGGCCGGACGAGGACGTCGTCATGACGATGCGGCCGAACTTCTGCTCGCGCATGGGCTCCCAAACCGCCTTGGAACAGATGGCCGCGCCCATCAGGTGGATGTCGACGACGAGGCGGAAGTCCTCGAGGCTCATCTTGGCGAAGGTCTTGTCGCGCAGGATCCCTGCATTGTTGATCAGGACGTCGACCCGGCCGCAGTCCGAAAGCGCGCGGCCGACCATGGCCTGGACCGCGTCGACGTCTGTGACCGAGCCGGCGCAGCCGCTCGCCGCGCCTCCGGCCGAGACGATCTCGGCCGCGACCCGGTCGGCGGTCGCCTGATCCAGATCGTTGACGATCACACGGGCGCCCTTGCGGGCGAGATACAGCGCGTGCTGGCGGCCGAGCCCGCCGCCTGCGCCCGTCACGATCGCGACGCGACCTTCCAGGGTCATGCCTGTCTCCGTTTGAGATTGAGTAGGGCTAGGCCTTGCCGGCCTTCGGCTTGCAGATGGACAGGAAGCCACCCGCCATGAAGGAGGCCATGCGGTCCTTGACCGCGACGAAGTCGTCGGAGTCGCACAACCCGCCCGACAGCTTGTCGATCCGGCCGGTGCGGGCCAGCGTCAGCATCAAGGCGCCGGTGACGAAGTGATAGCCCCAGAAGATGTCCTCCTCGGCGCAGTCCGGCAGGGCGCGCTTGAGCAGGCCGATGAGCTTGAGCACCACCGGATCGAAGTGCTGGTCCATCAGTTCGGCGCCCCACTCGGGCGTGTTGGCGACCTGGGCGCCTAGCGCGCCGTAATTCTTCCAGGGCTCTCCGCCCTGGATGTAGAGGTCCAGGTCGGTGTCGAGGAAGGCGCGCAGCGCGCCCTCGACGGTCGGGCGGCCGCCGCAGGCCGCGTCGTAGGCTTCCAGCGCCTCCATCCGCAGGGTGCTGGTCACCACCGCGCGACGGGCGAAGACCTCGTCGAAGAGCTTTTTCTTGTCCGTGAAATAGTAGTTCAGCAGCGTGTGGTGGACGCCCACCTGGGCGGCCACGTCCTTGAGCGTCACCCCGTTCAGCCCGTGCTTGGAGAACAGCCGCTCGGCCGCGTCGAGGATCTGCTCCATCATGTCGGCGCGCTGTTCGACCTTGGTCCGCCGCCGGGGCGGCCGACGCGGTTCCTCGCCACGCTCCTGCTCGAGCGTGTCGGAAGTCGCCGAGGACGATTTAACAGCCGCCATAGTCAACTCTCAGGCGCATCTTGTCGATCTTGCCGGTCGAAGCCAGGGGCATGCGCTCCAGCCGGATGACCTCATCGGGAATCCACCACGGCGCGACCCGGTCGCGCAATGGGGCAAGCAGGGCGTCGTCCGTCACCGAGCCGGTCTCGCGGGTCTGAACGACCAGGATGGGCCGCTCGCCCCATTTGGGATCGGGCCGGCCGATCACGGCGGCCAAGGAAACCTCGGGGTGCTCGCTGACGACGGCCTCGATCTCGGCGGGGTTGATCCACTCACCCCCGGATTTGATCAGATCCTTGGCCCGGCCGGTGATGATCAGGGCGCCGCGCGCGTCGATGCGGGCGAGGTCGCCGGTCGGGAACCAGCCGTCGGCGTCGGTCGCCGGGGCGGTCTCACCGAAATAGCGCTTCACCACCGCATCGCCCCGGACCCGCAGGTGACCCTCCGCGCCCCGCTGGTCGGGGAGAGGGCGGCCCTCGGCGTCGGTGAGCAGCAGGTCGATCCCGACCGCCGGGCGACCCGAGATGTGAGGCGCACGGTCCGGATCGTCCGGCGGCGCGAAGGAGCCGACGGGAGACAGCTCGGTCATGCCCCAGCTGGTCTGGACGGTGACGCCCAGCCCCTTTTCGATGCGCTCCATCAGCGCGGGCGCCAACGGTGCGCCGCCGACGGTCACGCGCCGCAGGGTGGGCGTCGTTTCGCCAGTGGCCTCGAGATGTTCGACCAAGCCGAGCCAGACGGTGGCCACCCCGACGGCCAGAGTCACACGCTCGCCGTTGATCAGGGACGCCAGATGCGCTCCATCCAGGCGCCGCCCGGGCAGCACCAGCCGCGCCCCGGCCGCGGGCGCTGCGAACGGCAGGCCCCAGGCGTTGGCGTGGAACATCGGGACCGCCGCAAGCACCGTGTCCGTAGACCTCAGCCCGAGCACATCCGCCTGGAGCAGCCGCAAGGTGTGCAGATAGCTGGACCGGTGGGTGTAGGTGACGCCCTTGGGAGCCCCGGTCGTGCCCGAGGTGAAGCAGAGGCCGGCGGGTGTCGTCTCGTCGAAACCGCCCCAGGCCACCGGATTGGAGGCGGCGTCCAGCATCGTCTCGAGGTCGTCGGGCTCTCCGGCCACCTCGTTGTCGATGACCAGCACCCGGTCGAGCGTCGGCGTGCGGGCGGCGATCCGGCGCGCGAGCGGCGCCAGGTCGCTGCTGGCGATCAGAAGCCGCGCCTGGGACTGGCCGACCATGGACGCCAGCTGCGCCTCGGTCAGCCGGGGGTTCAGCGTGTGGCAGACCGCGCCGATTCCGACGATCCCGTACCAGGCCTCAAGGTGGGCCTGGGAGTTCCACGCCAGCGTGGCGACACGGTCGCCCTTGCCGACGCCGAGCCCGGTGAGGACGGCCGAGACCTTGCGGCTCCGCTCGCGTAGCGCGGCGTAGCCGATGCGGAGGGGCTCCGCGTCCGCCCTGCCCGTAACGACCTCGGCCTCCCCGCTCCACTTGGCGGCATGATCGAGGAACTTGTCGAGGGTCAGGGGATAGGCCTGCATCTCCCCGTCGGTCATGGGCACGCCGGGGACGCGGGCGGCAACGGCGGCGAGATGACGCCGAAGTTCCAGTTCCAGGGCGTGCCGCCGGCGTGGCGGCGACGGCACACCAGGGACTCCTGCAGATCGAACATGCCCGGCATCAGCCGCTCTCGTGGCGTGGGCGTCTGCTCGAACGCCATGTAGGCGCGGGTCTCCCCATAGGCTGGCCAGGCGGGCTGGCCCTCGGCGGACGGCGTCTCGCCCCGGGCGAAGCTGGCCCAGTAGTCCTGCATGGCCTCGGTGAAGGCCCGTTCCTCGGGCGTATCCGGCGCGGTCGGCCAACGCGGGGCGGTGCGTCCGTGCGTGCCGAAGACGTAGGGGATTTCGGCGGCGTGGAAGGCGTGAAGGCCCGCCTCGTCCGTGGCCGGATAGCCATGATCGAAGAGGTACAGGTATGCCGGCTGGCCGAGCGCGGTCTGGCGGCGCGCGAGACGCTCCGCGGTCCAGCCGTAGAGGCCGTCGCGCTGGGTGGCCAGCAGGCTCTCGGGGATGTCAGCCGACGGATAGAGCGCCAGGAAGGCGTCGGCCAGATCGCCGTAACGATCCCGGATGGCCTGCTCATAGGCCGCCGCCTCGGCGGGCGGCGAGGGCGGCAGCAGCATCCGCAGCGAGCGGATCTCGCCCTGATTGAAACCGGCCAGAAGCGGCACGGGCGCCTGCTCGCCGCGATCGAAGATCGTGACCAGCTGCTCGGGCAGGTAATGCCCGTCGATTGTGCCCCAGGGGGCGTAGCCCGCCTGGACGGCTGCCACGGTCAGTTCCTGGGCGTCCATGCCGCGCATTTCGGCCAGGTTCTGGCGGCCGAGTTGGACCTGCAGCCACAGCCCAACCTCCTCGGCTGCGAAGTCGCCGTAGCGGCGAGAGCGCAGCTCCGGCGTCGAGATCATGTAGGCGCTCTGTGCGATCGCCCTGTCGAACAGGCCCCGCGCCTCCGGCGAGGCCATCAGGTACATGACGCTGAGCGCGCCCGCCGACTCCCCGGCGATGGTCACCTGACCCGGGTCGCCGCCGAAAGCCGCGATGTTACGCTCGACCCACCGCAGCGCGGCGATCTGGTCCTGCAGGCCGTAGTTGCCCGAGATGTTGCGGCTGGACTCGCTGCTCAGCTCCGGGTGAGCGAGATAGCCCAGCACGCCGAGGCGATAGTTGATCGAGACGACGACAAGGCCTTCGCGGGCCAGGGCCGCCCCGTCGTACATGGCTTCCGAGCTCGCGCCGGTCGTAAGCGCGCCGCCGTGGATCCAGACAAAGACCGGCAGTCCCTCGGCGTCGTCGGGCGCCCAGATGTTGAGCGACAGACAGTCCTCGCTCATCTCGGGGGCCTCGCCCGCATAGATGCTGGTCCCGCGCGCCGTCGGCTGGTGGCACGCCGGGCCGAAGTCGGCGGCGTCGCGAACTCCTGACCAGCGCGGCAGCTCAGCCGGGGGCCGCCAGCGTCGCCAGCCGACCGGTGGCTGGGCGTAGGGGATGCCCCGGAACGCATTCACATCACCCTGGGAGACGCCCCTCAAGGTTCCGGCGGGCGCCTCGACCACCGGCTGTGAAACCGCCGGGGCGCCATGGGCGCAGGCCGCCAGGGCCAGCGCCGCCGCTGCAACCAGGCCCCGCATCACGAAGCCCCCTTCGCCGGATGCAGGTGCCGAATTTTCCGCGCCAGTCCGATGAACATGACGATGGCCAGACCGTAGAAGGGGATCAGGGTGTAGAAGGCCATCTGCAGTGAGTTGTCCGGGAACTGGGCCCGGAAGAAGTCGCTGGCCGCGCCGAGGTAGGTCGGCCCCAGACCGAGGCCGATCAGGTTCATGACCAGCAGCAGCAGGGCGCCGGACATCACGCGCTGATCCGGTCGGACCTCCTCCTGCACCAGGGTCACCGCCGGCGACAGGTAGAAGTAGTTCAGCGCCATCGGCAGGGTCAGGAAGGCCAGAGCCATCTGCCAGGTCGGAGCCCAGACGAACGCCGCGAACAGGGGCGCCGCCAGCGCCAGGCCGACGGCGGGCAGCCAGGCGTAGAAGGTCTTTGACTTCTTCGCGAGGTGGTCGATCAGCCGGCCGGAGATGAACATGCCCGCGCCGATGCCGAAGCCGACGACCAGGGCGTACCACAGGGCGACCTCCTGGAGCGTCATGCCCTTTTCGCGCATCAGGAACAGGGTCGCGAAGTTGAGCAGGGCGTAGGTCACGAACTGGGTGGCGCCGCAGGCCAGCGCCATGCCGCGCAGCACCGGATTGGCGAAGTACATCCGGCAGGTGTCCCAGAACCCGGCTCTGGGCGCCGGCGCGGCGTCAGCGGGGGGCTGGGCCTGGAGCGGCTGGTCGAGACCGCCCTTCTTGGGCTCCTTGACGAACAGCCAGACCACGATCGCGGTCACCACCCCGATCACGCCGATCCAGATGAAGGCGTCGCGCCAGGAGAAGGCCGCGGCCACGGTCGCCCCGAACGCGACGCCGAGCGCCTGGCCTATCGGCGGTCCGAGATTGAACAGGCTGAGCGCCGTGCCCCGCGTGCCGGACGGGAAGTAGTCCGAGATAATCGCGTAGGACGGCGGCACGCCGCCAGCCTCACCGACGCCCACCGCCATGCGCGAAACCGCGAGCTGCGGATAGTTGGTCGAGAGCCCGCAGGCCGCGGTCGCCGCACTCCAAAGGGCGCAGGAGAAGGCCAGCACCTTGGTGCGGTTGGTCCGGTCGGCCAGCCAGCCCACCGGGATCGCCAGGATGCAGTAGAAGAGCGCGAAGTAGAGACCGCTGATCATGCCCAACTGACCGTCGGTCACGCCCAGGTCGTCCTGGATCGGCTTGGCCAGGATCGACAGCAGCTGCCGGTCCAAGAAGTTGAGTACATAGACGAAGCACAGCACGGCCAGGACGAACCAGGCCCGCGCCCCCGGACGCGCCGGCGGCGCGCCCGGGATTGGGGAGGAGGCTACGCTCATGCCCTAGAACTCGTATCCGATGCGGACGCCCACCGTGCGCGGACGCACGCGGGCGTAGCGGGCGTCGAGGAAGGCTTCGGGGTGCACATAGGTCACCGAGCGGTCATTGAAGACGTTCTCGATATAGGCGCCCACTGTCACTTGGTCGAAGGCGACCGCGAGGTTCGCGTTCACGAAGGTGTACTCGTCCGTATTGTCGTAGGTCGCGAGCGGCACCGTGGGCCGGCCTGGCGTGTTCGGGAAGGCGTTCGGGAAGTCGTCGACGTGGGCGATCGCCACGGAGGCGTTTGCGTCAACGCCCGGCTGCAGCTCCCAGTCATATGTGATCCTCAGCGACCCCTGGAACTCCGGTCCGGCGAGGCGAGCCCCCAGCACCGCGCCCGAGAACCCGGCCTCCTGGGGCGTGAGCGCCGTCACTTCCGCCTGGTTGAACGATCCGTTCAGCGCCACCGTCCAGCCCGTGAATGGGTAGGCGATCATCTCGAACTCGATGCCCTTGCTGGTCGCTTCGCCGATGTTGGTCGCGAACTGGACCGAGTCCGACACGCGGTTGGCCTGAACCTGGATGTCGTTCCAGTCGATGTAATAGAGGGCGATGTTGGCGAAGAGCCTGCGGTCGAACCAGTTGCCCTTGATGCCGACCTCGTAGTTCAGGAGGTTGTCCGAGGACGCACCGTAAGGGATCACGATGTCGGTCGGATCGAGCGTGCTGACGGCGCCGGCCCGCGCGTTCACGATCGGAGGCCTGAAGCCCGTCGCCACCGCCGCATAGGTCGTGATCGACGGGACCGGCCGCCACGACAGGCTGAGCCGGTACGAGGGCCCGGTCTCTTCCGCCACCACGCCGGTCGCCGGCGTGATCCCCGTCACTGTCACCGGCCCGGGGATGCCGAACAGAGCCCGGATCAGATAGTCGCTGCTGTAGCCCCAGGCTTCGGTGAAGCCTTGGGCGTCGGTCGTGCCGTAGCGCAGCCCGCCGGTGATCCACAGATCCGGCGTGAAGCGGTAGGTGATCTCGCCGAAGCCGGCCAGTTCGTTCGAGATGATGTGGACGCCGAACCGCTGGTAGTACTCGTCCGGCAGGCCGGTGATCCCGCGCGCGGCCAGGAAGGCCGGGTTCGAGCGGTAGCCGTAGTCTACGTCGCGGCGCCGGCGGAAGTAGAAGACGCCCGCTGACCAGTCGATGCGCCCGCCCGCGTCGGAGACGATCCGGCTCTCGTGGACGAAGTTGTCGTCGTAGGCGTCGGCGTCGAGCGCGAAGGCGATGGCGCCGCCGAAGGTGCCGGCCAGGTCGACATAGAAGCGCTGGTTGTAGGTGCCGTAGGTCGTCGAGCTGGTCAGTCGCGCGCCGTCGAACTGATATTCGAAGGTGGCGTTGAAGTTCTCCATGTCGCTCGTGAAGCGATCAGGGCGGTCCGAGCTGCGCACGTCGATGCCGCGCAGCGGATTGGTGAGCGACGAATCCCGCGGATTGCTGATCTCGTGCGAGTACATCAGGCGCGTGGTGAAACGCTCGGTCGGCTCCCACTGCAGGATGGCGCGCCCGCCGTACTGGACCAGGCGGTTCGAGTTCTCGACGCCCGTGCCGACGTTATCGACCCATCCGTCCTCGTTGCGCACGAAACCGACGAGGCGCAGCGCCAGCTCGTTCTCGATCAGCGGCACATTGACCATGCCGTTGTAGCGCTGCCGAAGCGAACCTTCCTCGGTCAGTCCGAAGTCGACGAGCACCGAGGCGCCGAACCCCGTCGGATCCGGATCGTGGGTGAGTATGCGCAGGGCGCCGGCCAGAGAGCCGGAGCCGAACAGGGTGCCCTGCGGCCCGCGCAGGAACTCGATGCGCTCCACGTCGTAAAGGCTGGGATCGAGGATGGTGGAGTTGCCGTTGGCCGAAATCGGCAGTTCGTCGATGTAGACCGCGACGGTGCTCTGGAGGTTCGCGCCGTAGCCGTTCGTGGCGATGCCGCGGGCGGTGAAGTTGTTGAAGTTGGCCGTCGGACGGTTGAGCACCACCCCCGGCGTCTCGATGGCCAGGCCTTCGTAGCCGACGATGCCCCGCTCGTTCAGCTCTTCCTGGGAATAGGTGGTGACCGCCAGAGGGACGTCCTGGAGGCGCTCCTCGCGCCGGGTCGCGGTCACGATGACCTCTCCGACGGTGGTTGAGTCCTCCTGATTATCCGGTTGCTCCGGCTGCGCCTGGATCGCGGCCATGGCCTGGGCCGGCAGAAACACCGCGACGGCAGCCGCGCACGCTGAAGCGAAGAGTGTCGCCCTCATCTCGAATTTCCTCCCCGACGCCCCTCGTCATTGGAGGCGCTCGACGAGAGTAGGGGGACACGCCTTTGCGCATCTGTCAATATTCCCTCTCACGCGCGTGAATATCTGCGTTCGACGTCCGGGGGGGACCGTGCCGCAGTGAGGAGAGTCGAACCGCTAGACGGCAAGCACCGCCGGCAGGCCCTGCCAGATGACGAACAAGGCCGACGTCAGGGCGCCGAGGCCGCCGACCCCGCGCCACAGGCGGGCGAGTTCGGGGTCGTCGTGCTCAAGGAAGCGGGGACACCGGGCCGCCCACAGCAGGATCGCGCCGTTCAGAGCCAAGGCGACAAGGGTGATCGCCCCGACCGACACAAGGGCTGCCGGGTGGTCGGGCGTTCCCTGCACGTCGGCGATGCTGGCGATGGCGTAGGCGCCCGAGAAGTGGGCCGCCCAGATGACCAGCCCTCCCAGCAGGAACGTCCAGCGGGTCATGCCGCCGGGCCCGGAAACGCATGGACGAGCGCCGTGGCGGCGAGGCCCTGCAAGGCCGCGTATCCGAGGAAAAGCCCGATGGTGTCCAGCGTCGCCGGCCGGCGATCCGAGAGGTGGCCCTGCGCGGCGCGGACCACCGCATATCCGCCCATGATGACGCCGATAGCCGCCAGAAAAACCTGCAACGATAGCAGGGCATGGACCATGGCGCCCTGGGACGTCGCCTGCGGTAAGAGACCGGCTTCCCGCCAGGCCCAGAAGGAGAGGGCCGCCGCCGTCGCCAGCGCCAGGCTTGCCACAGCGGTCATCGACGCCGCCGCCCAGGCGCGCCAGCGCCCCTGGCGACGGATGATCCGGCATGCCGCCACGGCGCCCGCCCCGGCCACGGCGTTCAGGCCAAGGACGCCGGCCAGCCGCATTGCGGACGGCGGATCGATCCAGAGCTCCGGTCCCCGGCTCCACAGGAAGACGTAGCTGAACACTGCCATCAGGAAGATCATGCCGATGACGATCAGCAGGACCGACATCGCCCACCAGCCGTGGCTCATCGGGCCGGTGACATAGGTCGGCACGCGGACGCCCGCGCCGAGGTCGGCGGTCTCCACCTCCGGCCGCCAGTCCGTGTCCCAGAGCCAGCGGAGGACGCACGCGACCGCGATCACGCCGGAGGTGACGGCGGGCCAGTAGAGCTGGACGGTGAGCAGCAGGAAGAAGCCGGCCGTGAAGATCGCTCCGGCCAGCGGCCAGGGCGACGGGCCGGGCATGGTCTGGACGTACTGGGGCTCGGCGCGGACGGGACTGGTCACGATGGTCTCCCGCCGGCCCGTCGCCGTGTCGGGCAGCATGTGGCGGCCCGCCTCGACCTCGCGCGCCAGTTCCGGCTGATCCCACAGCGGATAGCGGCTGCGGACAACCGGGATACTGCGGGTCGAATAGAGGCCTGTGGGCAGCCACTCCAGTGTGCCGCCGCCATAGACGTTGCCGGCATCGTCATCGACGGTGAAGCGGAAGTTCCGGATCAGGTCGACGAT
>NZ_JANJTL010000162.1 GCF_024711105.1 Brevundimonas sp.
GAGCAGATCGAGGCCCGCGGCGTGGTGCAGATTCAACGCGGCGGGCAGCAGGGTCTCCAGCCCCACCGCGCCGGGCGTCGCCTCGGCGAACGGCAGGCGCTTGCCCTCGGCCGGAGCCGGCGCGTGGGCCGAGACGATGACATCGATCAGGCCGCCACGCAGGGCCTCGATCAGGGCCAATCGGTCCGCCTCGGCGCGCAGCGGCGGGTCGAGCTTCAGGAAGGTGCGGTACTCGCCGACGTCCACCTCATTGAAGCTGAGGTGGTTGATCGAGACGCCGGCGGCGACCTCCAGCCCCTTGGCGCGGGCGCGGGCCAGGCTGTCCAGGGCTTCGGCCGTCGTGATCTGGTCGACGAGCAGGCGCGCGCCGGTCAGTTCGGCCAGCGCCAGGTCGCGCTCCAGCATGATGCGTTCGGCGACAGCGGGCACGCTGGGCAGACCCATGCGGCCGGCCAGTTCGCCTTCGGTGGCCGACGCGCCTTCGCTCAGCCAGGGGTCGGCGGGCCGATGCGCGATCAGGGCGTTGAAGGCCCCGGCATAGGCCATGGCCCGGCGCAGCACCCGCGGATCGCGGACCGGCCTGTCCACGTCAGTGAAATAGGCCGCCCCCGCCTCGGCCATCAGGCCGATCTCGGCGAGTTGCTCCCCCTTCAGGGCCTTGGTGGCGGCGCCTGCGGCCAGCATCTTGACCAGCCCGAGGTCACGCCCCCGGCGCAGCAGGAAATCCACCAGCGCCGGCTCGTCCACCGGCGGGTCGGTGTCGGGCTGCAGGACCAGGGTGGTGACGCCGCCCGCGGCGGCGGCCTCGGCGGCGGATTTCAGGGTCTCCGCCGCGGCCCCGCCGGGCTCGCCCGTCTTGACCCGAAGGTCGATCAGGCCGGGCGCGAGCGCCGCACCTTCGCAGTCGATCAGCCGCGCCTCGGCCGGGCGGCTGTCGAAGGTCGGGCTGCGCCGGACCTCAGCGATGACCCCATCGCACGCCAGCAGGCAGCCGGGGCCGTCATAGCCGCTGTCCGGATCGATCAGCCGGGCGTTGACGAAGGCGATGGGCTGGGCCGCGCTCATGCCTCGTCCTCCAGCCGCTCGGACAGGGACGCCAGCACCGCCATGCGCATGGCTACGCCCGCCTCGACCTGGTCCTGGATCAGCGACACCTCCGGATCGTCGGCGACGCCGGAGTCGATCTCCACGCCCCGGTTCATCGGGCCCGGGTGCATCACCTTGGCGCCGGGCGCGGCCAGGGCCAGCTTGTCGGCGTCCAGGCCCCAGAACCGGAAATACTCGCGCGTCGACGGCACCAGCGCCCCGTTCATCCGCTCAAGCTGGAGCCGCAGCATCATCACCACGTCGGCGCCGGCGATCCCCTCCTCCATGGAGTGGAAGACGGCCGCGCCCCAGCGGTCGGCGTCGGCGGGCATCAGCGTCGGCGGCCCGACCAGCCGCACCGCGCACCCCATGCCTGACAGCAGGATGGCGTTCGAGCGGGCCACCCGGCTGTGCAGGATGTCGCCGCAGATCGCGACGGTCAGGCGGCCGACGTCGGTCCCGAAGGCCCGCCGGATGGTCAGCAGGTCTAGCAGGGCCTGGGTCGGATGCTCGTGCTGCCCGTCGCCGGCGTTGATTACCGAACAGCCGACCTTGCGCGCCAGGAGGTCCGCAGCGCCCGAACCCCAGTGCCGCACCACCAGCAGGTCCGGCCGCATGGCGTTCAGCGTCATGGCCGTATCGATCAGGGTCTCGCCCTTGGACACCGAGGAGGTGCGGGCGTTCATGTTGACCACGTCGGCGCCGAGCCGTTTGCCGGCCAGTTCGAAGGAGCTCTGCGTCCGGGTCGAATTCTCGAAGAACAGGTTGATGAGCGTCCGACCCTTGAGCAGGTCCAGCTTCTTGGAGCCGCGCCGGTTCAGGTCGATGAAGGCGTCCGCGAGGTCGAGCAGGGCTTCGAGGTCCGGCCGCTGCAGATCGCCGGCCGACAGCAGGTGCGCTCGGGGGAACGGGAACAGCCGCTCTCGGATCGCTTCGGAAACGTCAGCCGGCTGGGTCATCAAAGCCGGGCTATAGGCGGGCGCGACCGCTTCGGGAAGGCCTCAACCGGTATAGCCGAGCCGATCCAGCGCCCCCTGAAGGATCCACGCCGCCGCCGTGCGGTCCACGACCTGGGCGCGCCGCTTGCGGTTGAGGTCCAGGTCCTCGATCAGGAAGCGTTCGACCGCCGAGGTCGACAGCCGCTCGTCCCACAGGGCGACCGACACGGGGCGGATGCGCTCCAGGTTGCGCGCGAAGGCGCGAGCCGACTGCGCGCGCGGCCCCTCAGATCCGTCCATGTTCACCGGCAGGCCGATGACCAGCCCGGTCGCGCCGCGTCCGTCCATCAGCCTGAACAGCGCCTCGGCGTCGGCGGTGAACTTGGTCTTGCGGATGAGCTGAAGCGGGCTGGCGATGGTGCGGGTCAGGTCCGAGACCGCCACGCCGATGGTCTTCTCCCCAAGGTCCAGCCCCAGCCAGGGCGTGTTGGGGGGCGTGGAGGCCGCCAGCTCATCGAGAGTCAGGATTGTCACACCCGCGCGGTAGGACTGGCGCGCCGCCCTGTCAAAGTGCAAAGCTTGGCCGTTCAGAAGAGGAGTCCTCCAGTGAAGTCCTTTCTGTTTGCCGTTTCGCTCCTGGGCCTGACGGCCTGCGATCCCGCCACCGAGACGCGCAAGGCCGCGATTGAGAGCTCGGAACAGCCGGCCCAGCCGACGGTTCGGGAGGCCACGCTCAGGCCCATCGCCAATGGCGAAACCTTCATGCCGGAGCCC
>NZ_JANJTL010000014.1 GCF_024711105.1 Brevundimonas sp.
CGGCTCCAGAGGCGGCGTTCGTCGGGCGTGAGCGTGCGGCGCGCCATCAGGCCGCCGCTTCGTCCTCGTCGTCGACGATCTCGGCCGGGCCGGGCTCGTAGCCCAGCAGGTCGCCCGGCTGGCAGCGCAGCTCGCGGCAGAGCGCGTCGAGCGTCGAGAAACGGACGGCGCGGGCCTTGCCTGTCTTGAGGATCGAGAGATTGGCGAGGGTCACGCCGACCCGGTCCGCCAGTTCCGTCAGGGACATCCGGCGTTCGAGCAGCAGGCGGTCGAGGTTCACGCGGATGGCCATCAGATGGTCAACTCCTGCTCGCGGCGCAGGCGGGCGCCCTCGCGGAAGACCTCGGCCAGGACGAAGACAACGAGCACCGAGAAGAGTGGGGTCATCAGCTGGGTGAAGCCGGGCGCCTCGATGGCGCCGGGCGCGATGCGCGACCCGACATACTGGGTGGCGAACTGGGCCGCCACGATAAGGGACAGGAACAGCCCGATCTCGCGCAGGCGGCGCGTGTTCTCGGGCCGGAAGGGGTCGCCGGCGGTCAGGGTCGCGAAAATGCGGCGCAGGCGGTGGACGATGGCCACGAAGCCGCCAATCCAGGCGATCACGCCGAGCAGCGAACAGGCGACCAGCGAGCGGGTGAGGGCGAGTTCGCGGACCTGGCCCGCGTCGTCCTCAAAGGTGGCGCTGAAGTTGTCGAGCGGTACGAAGAAGCTTGCGACCAGGCCCAGGACGAGCACGCCGAGCACGACCCAGAGCAGGAAGAAGGCCACGTCGAGCGCGATCTTGAGCAGGCTCGAGACGGAACCGGGTCCCAGGGCGCGCATGGCGGGTGAGGTCTCTCAGGCCCGGCGGAAGGTCTGGCGCGAGATCACCGCATGCGGCGCCGGGGTGTCACCGCATGCGGGGTCTGGGATCACGCACTCAGGCGTCATAGCAGAACGCCTGAGGCTTAGAAGGACTGGACCAGGATGGCGATCAGGGCGGCCGGGATGCCGGCGACCAGGATGCCGTTGATCAGGGTCATGCCGACCTTTTCCATCCACATGGAAGCGTTCATGGTTTGCATCGTCTTTCTCCGTTTTCCTGAGCCGAAGCTCTTTTGCTGCGCCGCATCATTAAGTCGGTGTCATTTTTTGCACCTGCGAACGGTTGCGGCCCCGTTCATGTCGATTATCAATATGGGCACATCGAAAAACAGGCAAGCGGATTTATCGTTTTTCGATATTAAACTTTCGCAATGCATTACGATCGCGTAAGGCGCACCCATGACTCTCAAGCTTCACAAGGGTTCGCGCCTGCTGGTCGCGACCCACAATCCCGGCAAGGCGGTCGAGATCGCCGAGCTTCTGGGCGGCGAATTCGAGGTTCTGGCCGCTTCCGAGCTGGGATTGCCGGAGCCGGACGAGACCGAATCGACCTTCGTCGGCAACGCGGTTCTGAAGGCGCGCCACGCCGCCGAGGCCTCGGGCGTCGTGTCCCTGGCCGATGATTCAGGGCTGTCGGTGCGCGGACTGAACGGCGCACCGGGTATCTATTCGGCGCGCTGGGCCGGCGAGGGCAAGGACTTCTCGGTCGCCATGGCCCGGGTCGAGCGGGAGCTGGGTGACCATCCTGACCGTTCGGCCTTTTTCACCAGCGCGCTGGCCGTCGCCTGGCCCGGCGGGCCAGTGGTGGCGGTCGAGGGCCTCGTCGAGGGGACGCTGGTCTTTCCGCCGCGCGGCGACCGGGGTTTCGGCTACGATCCGATTTTCCTGCCGGAAGGCGCCGACCAGACCTTCGGCGAGATGGACCCGGTCGCCAAGGACGCCGTCAGCCACCGCGCCCGCGCCTTCGCCAAGCTGAAGGCCGCCCTGATTGACTGAGGCGCCCCCAGTCGCGGTCTACCTCCACTGGCCCTATTGCGCGCGGATCTGTCCCTACTGCGACTTCAACGTCGTGCGGGACCGCGGCCGCACCGAGGAGCAGGCAGGACTGGCCGCCGCGATGGAGGCCGACCTGCGGGCCCAGGCCGCCATGCTCGGTCCGCGCCGGCTCGTCTCGATCTTCTTCGGCGGCGGCACCCCGTCGCTGATGCCGCCGGAGGCGGCCGGTCGGCTGATCGAGACGGCCCGGGCGCTGTTCCCGTCGACCGCCCCGATCGAGGTCACGCTCGAGGCCAATCCCACCGACGCCGAAACCGCGCGCTACCGCGCCTTCGCGGACGCCGGGGTGAACCGCCTGTCTCTCGGCGTGCAGTCGCTGGACGACGAGGCCCTGCGCTTCCTCGGCAGGGATCATGACGCGGCTTCAGCCCGCCGGGCGGTGGCGGCCGCCCAGGCTGTCTTCGGGCGCGTCTCGATCGACCTGATCTATGCGCGGCCGGGCCAGACCGCGGAGGCCTGGCGCGCGGAGCTGGCCGAGGCCATCGCGCTCGCCCCGGAGCACGTCTCGCCCTATCAGCTGACCATCGAGCCCGAGACGGCCTTTGGCCGCGCCCATCGGCGGGGGACCCTGATCCCCCCGCCGGAGGACGACCAGGAGAGCCTCTACGACGTCACCCAGGAGGTCCTGGAGGCCACGGGCCTGTCCGCCTATGAGGTCTCGAACCACGCGCGCGGCGAGGCCGCCCGCTCGGCCCACAACCTCGCCGTCTGGCGCGGCGTCGAATATCTGGGCGTCGGCCCCGGCGCCCACGGGCGGCTGAACCTGAACGGCGCCCGCACCGCCACCGCCGCTCACCGCCGCATCGAGGACTATGTCGCCGCTGTGGGCGAGGCAGAGGCGGGCTTCGCCGAGACCGACCCCCTCTCGCCCTTGGCGGCCGCTGAGGAGCGCCTGATGCTGGGCCTGCGCACCGTCGAAGGCGTCGCGCTCGCCGCCCTGGCGCCGCTGGAAATCAACGCCCGGGTCGAACCCCTGATCGAGGCCGGCTTCCTCACCCTCTCGAGCGGCCGCCTCGCCGCCACGCCGCATGGCCGCAAGGTGCTCGACGGCGTCATCCGCGCGCTGCTGGTCTGACCCCGCGAGTTGACCTCCACCGCTGGGGGCTTATGTGTCCGCCGCGCCGCCCCACAAGGAATCTCCCATGGCCGAAGCCGCCGCCCAGCAAGCCTATGACGTCATCATCATCGGGGGCGGGCCGGGCGGCTACAACGCCGCCATCCGGGCCGGCCAGCTGGGCCTGAAGGCCGCCTGTGTTGAGATGCGCGGGACGCTGGGCGGGACCTGCCTGAACGTCGGCTGCATGCCGTCAAAGGCTCTGCTGCATGCCTCGGAGCTCTACGATCAGGCCCAGGGCGAGTTCGCCAAGATCGGGATCGACGTCGCGCCCACGCTGAACCTCGGTCAGATGATGGCCGCCAAGGACGAGAGCGTCTCGGCGCTGACGCGTGGCATCGAGTTCCTGTTCAAGAAGAACAAGGTCGAGTGGATCGGGGGCCGCGGCCGCATCACCGGCCCGGGCAAGGTCGAGGTCGAGGCCGCCGACGGCACGAAGTCGACTCTGGAAGCCCGCAATATCGTCATCGCCACGGGCTCGGAGCCAACGCCCCTGCCGGGCGTGGACTTCGTCGAGGGCCGGATCGTGGACTCCACCGGAGCGCTTTCGCTGCCGGAGGTCCCGAAGCACCTGGTCGTCATCGGCGCGGGCATCATCGGGCTAGAGCTCGGCTCGGTCTGGCGCCGGCTGGGCGCCGAGGTGACAGTGGTCGAATTCCTCGACCGCATCACCCCGGGCATGGACGGCGAAACCGCCCGCACCTTCCAGCGGGCGCTCACCAAGCAGGGCATGAAGTTCAAGCTCGGGGCGAAGGTCACCGCCGCGAAGGTCGAGGGCGAGACGGTCACCTTGACGGTGGAGCCGGCCAAGGGCGGCGCGGCCGAGACGCTGACCGCCGACGCGGTGCTGGTGGCCATCGGGCGACGTCCGTACACCCAAGGCCTCGGGCTCGAGACCGTCGGCGTCACGCCGGACAAGCGCGGCTTCATCGAGGCCAAACACTTCCGGATCGCGGATGGTCTGTGGGTGATCGGCGACGTGACCCACGGCCCGATGCTGGCCCACAAGGCCGAGGAGGACGCTGTCGCCTGCATCGAACTGATCGCCGGCAAGGCCGGACACGTCGACTACGACCTCGTGCCCTCCGTGGTCTACACGGCGCCGGAAGTCGCCTGGGTTGGCAAGACCGAGGAGCAGCTGAAGGAAGCCGGCGTCGCCTACAAGGTCGGCAAGTTCGCCTTCGCCGCCAACTCGCGCGCCAAGATCAATCATGAGACCGAGGGTTTCGCGAAGGTGCTGGCCGACGCGGCCACCGACCGGGTGCTGGGGGTGCACATCTTCGGGCCGCAGGCCGGCGAGCTGATTGGCGAAGCCTGCGTGCTCATGGCCTTCGGCGGCTCGTCCGAGGACCTGGCCCGCATCTGCCACCCCCACCCGACGCGCTCGGAAGCCGTCCGCCAGGCGGCCATGGGCGTCGAGGGCTGGACGATGCAGTCGTAGTCAGCCGGCCGAGGCGATCAGGGCGCCGCAGTCGGCGTCCTCGGCCAGGCCCGGGTCCACGAAGGGCAGGATGGCGGCCAGCGGGCTGACCAGCGCGCCGAGCGCCGCGGCGATGCCGACCTGGGCCGCCACCTCGCCGCCCTCGACGCCGAGCCCGGGCCGGCGGATCGGGCCGTTGACCGTGATCGGCGCCCAGACGCGCAGCAGGCGCGGCTCCTTGGTCTCGCCGTCGAGCCGCAGGTTCATCCGCTCCGACCCGAGGTCGATCGAGCCCGAGCCGTTGACCAGGACCACGCCGGTATCGACCACCAGGGTCCGGGCCGTGGCCGTGCCGCCCGCCACGCGGAAGTCGGCCACCGCGCATCGCACCGGCGTCGGCGAATGGTCGCCCGACAGGAGCTGGAACAGGCCCGCTCCGACGTTGATACCCAGCAGCTCCGCGAAGGCCTGCCGCATCTGGCCCTGGGGCATGACTACGCTGATGGTCCCTGACGAGTTCGATGCGAACCGGTGCACCGAGGCCCCCGGCCCCTCCAGCCGCGCGCGCGCCGTGATGGCGCCCGAGATCGGCTGGGAGCCGCCGACCGCAGGCACGATGGTCTGGATCGGATAGCCGGTCAGGCGCGCGTCGAGGTTGGTGTAGGGCGTGTCGCGCGAGCCATCGATCCGCGCCGTGGCGTTCAACCGGCCCGAGGCGAAGTCGAAGGCGATGGGGTCGAGGTTCAGCACGCCGTGGTCCAGGGTCACCCCCAGCCTCACGGCGCGCACGGCCAGCTCGTTGCGCCGCACCGAGGTGGCGCGGAAGTCGACCCGGGCGTCCATGGTCCGCAGCCGCTCCACGAACAGGGGCGCGTCGGGCAGCAGGCGGCCCTGCGCACGCAGCTGGCCCGCCATGGCCTCCTGCTCCGCCGAGGCGGTCTCACCCGTGTCCGGCGGAGCGCCGGTCAGGGCCAGCAGGTCGTCCAGGTCCAGCGAGGTGGAGCGCAGGGTCGCCTCGACCAGACGGCGCTCGCCCGGCTTGGACACCTCGACGTCGCCGGACAGGTCCGAGTCCCCGACCCGGCCGGTGAAGTCGTTGAACCGCCAGGTCTCCTCGTCGCGGCTCAGCCGGCCGGTCAGCCGATAGGGCGGCGTGTTGGGGAAGGGCACGGTGGTCAGGTAGTAGGCGTCGGCCAGGTCCTGGCCGCGGGCGGTGATGTCGGCCTGGACGTGACGCAGGTCGAAGGGCCGGATGATCGACCCCTCCGCGGTGATGACCGTGCCGCCGCCCCGAAGCGAGGCGTCGAACGCGTAGGGCCGGTCGCGCTTGACGTGGATCAGCGGCCCGCCCGTGACCGTAAGCGTCAGCGGATTGCCGTTCAGCGTCCCTTCCCCAACGAGGCGGAAGCCGCCCTCGCCGGTTTCCGCGGTCTCGGTGGCGTCGACTGTGGCGTTCAGCGTGATGCTGCGCCGGGCGTTCTCGTAGATCAGCCTGCCGTTCTCGACGACCAGCCGCTGGATCACTGGCAGGTTGGCCGACTCCTCGCTCGCCTCGTCGCCGCCGAGGACCCAGCTCTGGCGGCCTTCGGCGTCCTCGATCAGCACCACCTCGGCGTTGGTCGCCTGGATGGACGGCAGCTCGACGTTTCCGGTCAGCAGCGGCAGCAGGCGGACCGCGACGTCGAGCGTCTCGATGTCGGCCGTGTCCCGCTCGTCCGCCCAGTCCGGCCCGCCGATCTTCAGGCCCTCGACGTGGATCTCGGGGCTCCATCGGAAGACGTCGACGTCGTGATTCCCTACATTGGCTATGTCCCGGTCTAAACGCTCGGACGCATAGCGTCCGATCGGCCCGCGCAGGTGGTTCCAGTCGAACCAGGCCAGGAACAGCAGCACCGACAGCAGGAAGGCCGCGAAGACGCCGAAGGTCCAGTATTCCGCCTTGCCCGGCTTCGACAGCGGCGCGGGGGCGAACTCCGAAGCCATGAAGCGGTCGCGCCAGTCGCGGTAGCGTTCGGCGGCGGGAGCGACGGCGGCGTAGGCTGGCCTCAGCGGGGGGTCGATGCGGGCGCGCTTCCACTCCTGCAGCCGGTCGGTGGTCTTTCGCAAGCGCTGGTCCATGCGGCGCGCCGCGCTGCGCGCCCGCTGGCGGAACCGGTCATAGCGTTCAGAGCCCTGCGGCATGGGCGTCTAAACGCCCGAAATCGCGGGAGGTTACCGACAGGCGTTGTCTTGCCGCAGCCGGCGTGGCCAATGCGGCGCATGACCGTCCTGGCCAAGATCTGCGGGGTGACGACGCTCGAGGCCGTCGAGGCGTCCATCGGGGCGGGCGCCGCGTATTTGGGCTTCGTGTTCTTCCCACGCAGTCCCCGCCATCTGGAGCTCGAACCGGCCGCCCGCCTGGCCGAGGCCGCGCGCGGCCGGGCGAGGGTCGTGGCCCTGATCGTGGACGCCGACGACGCGCAGATCGAGCGCATCCATGAGACGGTCCGCCCGGACCTTTTCCAGCTGCATGGATCGGAGACGCCCGAGCGGGCGGCCGAGGTCCGGGAGCTGACCGGCGCAGGCGTCATCAAGGCCCTGCCCGTTTCTTCGTCCGAGAACCTGGACGCCGCCGAGGCCTGGCGCGACGCGGCGGACCACCTGATGCTCGACGCCCGGCCGCCCAAGAACGCCGACCGGCCCGGCGGCATGGGCCACGCCTTCGACTGGAGCCTGCTTCAGGGGCGCGATCTCGGACGGTCGTGGTTCCTGGCCGGGGGGCTGACGCCGGACAATGTGACCGAGGCGGTGGCGATCACCGGCGCCCCGATGGTCGACGTCTCCTCTGGCGTGGAAAGCGCCCCGGGTGTTAAGGACCCCGCCCTGATCCGCGCCTTTCTGGCCCGGGCCAAGGCCACCTCCCTCAAGGCCTGAGAACGACCGTGACCCTATCGAACGCCTACGCCTGGCCGGACCAGAACGGCCGCTTCGGTCCCTACGGCGGCCGGTTCGTGGCCGAGACCCTGATGCCGCTGATCCACGAGCTGGATCACGCCTATGCGGCGGCGAAGGCCGACCCGTCTTTCCAGGCCGAGCTGGACGGCTTCCTGAAGGACTACGTCGGCCGCGCCAGTCCGCTCTATTTCGCCGAGCGGCTGACCGAGCATTTCGGCGGGGCGCGCATCTGGCTGAAGCGCGAGGACCTGAATCACACGGGCGCGCACAAGATCAACAACTGCATGGGCCAGATCCTGCTGGCCCGGCGCATGGGCAAGACCCGCATCATCGCCGAGACCGGCGCCGGCCAGCATGGCGTCGCCTCGGCCACCGTCAGCGCCCGTTTTGGCCTGCCCTGCGTGGTCTACATGGGCGCGGTCGATGTCGAGCGGCAGCAGCCGAACGTCTTCCGCATGAAGCTTCTGGGCGCCGAGGTGCGGCCAGTGATCTCGGGCCGGGCGACGCTGAAGGACGCCATGAACGAGGCCATGCGCGACTGGGTCTCGAACGTCGAGGACACCTACTACATCATCGGCACGGCGGCGGGCCCGCACCCCTATCCGGCCATGGTGCGCGACTTCCAGTCGGTGATCGGCAAGGAGATCCGCGAACAGTCCCTAGCCCAGGCCGGCCGACTGCCGGACGCGGTCGTCGCCTGCATCGGCGGCGGCTCGAACGCCATCGGCGCCTTCCACCCCTTCATCGCCGACGAGGACGTGCGCCTGATCGGGGTCGAGGCGGCGGGCCACGGCCTCGACACCCCCGACCACGCCGCCAGCCTGAAGGGCGGACGCCCGGGCGTGCTGCACGGCAACCGGACCTATCTGCTCCAGGACGACGACGGCCAGATCATCGAGGGCCACTCGATCTCGGCGGGCCTGGACTATCCCGGCATCGGGCCGGAGCACGCCTGGCTGCACGACATCGGCCGGGCCGAATACCGCTCGGCCACCGACGAGGAGGCGCTGGAGGCCTTCCAGCTCTGCTCGCGGCTGGAGGGCATCATCCCGGCGCTCGAGCCGGCCCACGCGCTCGCCCGCGTCGCCGAGGTCGCCCGCGAGGTCGGCAAGGACGGCGACGTGGTGCTGCTGATGTCTGGCCGCGGCGACAAGGACATCTTCACCGTCGCCAAGCACCTCGGGGTCGAGCTTTGAGCGCCTCGCGTCTGCAGACCACCTTCGCGCGGCTCGCCGCCGAGGACCGCGCCGCCTTCGTGACCTACGTCATGGCCGGCGATCCGGGCCCGGACGCCTCCTTCGAGATCCTGACCCAGCTTGCGGGCCAGGCCGACATCATTGAGCTCGGCATGCCCTTCTCGGACCCGATGGCCGAGGGGCCGGCGATCCAGAAGGCGGCGCAGCGGTCGCTGAAGGCGGGCACGAAGATACGCGACGTGCTGGACATGGTCCGGAGGTTCCGCACAGCGGACGCCGACACGCCCATCGTCCTGATGGGCTACCTCAACCCGGTCGAGAGCCATGGCTACGACGCCTTCGCCGCCGATGCGGCGGACGCCGGGGTCGACGGCCTGATCATCGTCGACTGCCCGCCGGAGGAGGCCAAGGAACTGGCCGCGGCGCTGAACGCCCATCAACTCTCGTTGATCCGGCTGGCCACGCCGACCACCGACGACGCGCGGCTGAAGGTCGTGGCCGAGGACACCTCGGGCTTTGTCTATTACGTCTCCGTGGCCGGCGTGACCGGGGTTAAGGAGGCCGACGCCTCGGCCGTGGCCCCGGCCGTGGCGCGGGTGCGGGCCGCGACGGGCTTGCCCGTGGCGGTCGGCTTCGGCATCAAGACGCCCGAACGGGCGGCCGAGGTCGCACGCGTCGCGGACGCGGTGGTGGTCGGGTCGGCCCTGGTCGAGGAGATCGACCGCGCGCTTTCGGAGAACCGACCGGTGGTCCCGGCGGTTATCTCGATGGCGGCGGACCTGAAGTCAGCCGTGAGGGCCGCGCGGCTCGCACGCGCGGAGAAAGAGCGCTAGACGATGGCGATGGCCGGAAAGCCCGACGACCCGAGGGGCCCTCAGCGTCCCCCCGCAGAACGGCGCGACCGCTCCGGCGGCGGCGGCTGGCTGGCGCGCATCGCGCCGGGCGTGCGCAAGATCGTGGGCCGTCGCGACACGCCCGAGAACCTGTGGGTCAAGGACCCCGATACTGGCGAGATGATCTACCGGCCCGAGCTCGAGGCCGCGCTGTGGGTCACTCCGTCGGGCAAGCACATGCGCATCAATGCGCAGCAGCGCCTGTCGATCACCTTCGACGGCGGCCAGTTCGAGGCCCTGCCGACCCCGGAGGTCCCCGAGGACCCGCTCAAGTTCTCCGACGGCCGGCCCTATCGCGAGCGCCTGAACGCCGCCCGCAAGGCGACTGGCGCGCGTGACGCCATGTCGATCGGCTTCGGGACCATCCGCGGCCGTCAGGCCGTGGTGCTGGTCCAGGACTTCAGCTTCATGGGCGGCTCGCTCGGCATGGCCGCCGGCGAGGGCTTCATCGCCGCCGCCCGGGCCGCGATCGAGCGCGACTGCCCTATGATCTGCTTCACCGCCGCCGGCGGCGCCCGCATGCAGGAAGGCGCGCTCAGCCTGATGCAGATGGCCCGCACCACCCTTGCCATCCAGGAGATGAAGAAGGCCGGCCTGCCCTATCTGGTGGTCCTGACCGACCCGACCACGGGCGGCGTGACCGCCTCCTACGCCATGCTGGGCGACGTCCATCTGGCCGAGCCGGGCGCCCTGATCGGCTTCGCCGGCCCTCGCGTGATCGAACAGACCATCCGCGAGAAGCTGCCCCCCGGTTTCCAGCGCTCCGAGTACCTCCAGGAAAAGGGCATGGTCGACAAGGTCGTCCCCCGCGCCGAACTGCCGGAGACCCTGGGCGCGATCATCGGCATGCTGATGGACGGCCGCGCCGCGAAGGCGGCGTAACCACTCCAGGTGGATCCGATCTCCGCCCGGCTGGCGGCTCGCAATCCCATGCGCATCGACCTGTCGCTGGAGCGGGTGCGCGCCCTGCTGGCGGCGGTGGGGGATCCGCACAGGCGATTGCCGCCGGTGGTTCATGTGGCAGGCACCAACGGCAAGGGCTCGACCGTCGCCTTCCTCCGCGCCATGGCCGAGGCGGCGGGCCTGAGGGTCCACGTCAACACCTCGCCTCACCTGGTGCGGTTCAATGAGCGCATCCGGCTCGCGGGGCGGCTGATCGAGGACGCCGACATCGACGCGATCCTCGACCGGCTGGAGGCGGTGGACGCAGGCGTGCAGGCGACCGTCTTCGAGATGACCACCGCAGCCGCCTTCATGGTCATGGCGGAGGTACCCGCGGAGCTGGCGATCGTCGAGGTCGGGCTCGGCGGCAAGCTGGACGCCACCAATGTGGTCGACCCGCGCCTGTCGGTGATCACCCCGGTCGATCTGGACCACGCGGAGTTCCTCGGCGGCGAGCTGGCCGGGGTGGCGGGCGAGAAGGCGGGAATCCTCAAGCCCGGCCGCCCGGCGGTCATTGCCCGCCAGCACGAGACGGCCATGGCGGTGATCGAGGCGCGCGCGGCCGAGGTCGGCGCGCCTCTGACGGTGATGGGCGTGGACTTCGACGCCTGGGCCGAGCGCGGCGGCCTCGCCTTCCAGAACCAGGCGCGGTTCCTGGACTTGCCGGCGCCCGCGCTGACCGGTCCGCACCAGATCGCCAACGCCGGGCTGGCCGTCGCCGCCGCGCTGGAACTGGGCCTGCCGGAGGCCGCCATCGCCGAGGGGCTGCGCACCGCGTCCTGGCCGGCGCGGATGCAGCGCCTCACCGCCGGGCGCTACGCCCAGCAGGCCGGCGAGGCCGAACTGTGGCTGGACGGCGGGCACAATCCGCATGCGGCCGCCGCCGTGCGCGAGGCGCTGATGGCTCTCCAGGCGCGCGATCCGCGGCCGATGGCCCTGATCGTCGGCATGCTGAGCAACAAGAACGCCGGCGGTTTCTTCGACGCCCTGCGCGGGCTCGATGCGCGGGTGTTCACCGTGGCCTTCGAAGGCGCCTGCCACACCCCCGAGAGCCTCGCGGACGCCGCGCGCCGCTCAGGCTTCGAGGCCGCTTCAGCGGCTTCGGTCGAGGCCGCGCTGGATCAGGCCCGCGCTGAAGGCGCCGGACGCATCCTCATCTGCGGATCGCTGTACCTGGCCGGCGAGGTGCTAGGCGCCTCGCCGGAGACCTGGCCGACCTAGCCCCAGACGCCGTACGGGTCTTCCCAATCCAGGCCGAGCGCCTCGCCCACGGCCGGATAGGTCAGCTTGCCGTTCAGGACGTTCAGGCCGCGCGCCAGGTGCGGATTGGCCTTGAGCGCGTCCAGGCCCTTGTCCGCGAGCGCCAGGCCGAAGGGCAGGGTGGCGTTGTTCAGGGCCTCCGACGAGGTCCGCGGCGCGGCGCCCGGCATGTTGGCCACGCAATAGTGGACCACGCCGTCGATGACGTAGGTCGGGTCCTCGTGGGTCGTGGGCTTCGACGTCTCGAAGCAACCGCCCTGGTCGATGGCGACGTCGACGAGCACCGAGCCGTTCTTCATCTTCTTGAGGTCATCGCGCTTGATCAGCTTGGGGGCCGAGGCGCCCGGCACCAGCACGGCGCCGATGATCACGTCGGCCTTGACCATCTCCTCCTCGATCGCGCCGATCGAGGAATAGCGGGTGATGACCCGGCCGCCGGTGACTTCGTCGATATAGGCCATGCGCGGGATGGAGCGTTCCAGCACCACCACCTCGGCGCCGAGGCCGAGCGCCATGCGCGCCGCGTTCAGGCCGACGACGCCGCCGCCCAGCACCAGCACGCGCGCCGGGGCCACGCCCGGGACGCCGCAGAACAGCAGGCCCATGCCGCCGTTGTGCTTCAGCAGGGTCTCGGCCGCCGAGAAGACCGCGATGCGGCCGGCGACCTCGGACATCGGGGCCAGCAGCGGCAGGCCGCCCTTGGCGTCGGTGACCGTCTCATAGGCCACGGCGGCGCACCTGGATTCCATCAGGCCGCGCGTCTGGTCCGGATCGGGCGCCAGGTGCAGGTAGGTGAACAGGATCTGGCCCTCGCGAAGCATCTCCCACTCGACCTTCTGGGGCTCCTTGACCTTCACGATCATGTCGTTCTCGGCGAAGATCGTCCTGGCGTCGGGCGAGATCTGTGCGCCCGCCTTGACGTAGTCGTCGTCGGTGAAGCCCGCGCCGAGGCCCGCGCCGGTCTCGATCGAGACGGTATGGCCGTGGGCGACGTATTCCCGCGCCGCGGTCGGCGTCAGGCCGATGCGGTGTTCGTTCTTCTTGATTTCCTTGGGCACGCCGACGCGCATGGACCGCTCCTGAAAGCCTGTTTTCGCCCTCTCGCGGGGGCGCGGCTCCAATAGACGGTTCCCTCGCGTCAGGCCAGACGCTTAAGCCGTGCGGATGACGGCGCCGTCGACCACTACCGGCCAGGGCGTCAGCCGCCCGCCGGCCGCCGGGCCGCCGACGCACTCGCCGGTCAGGGGCTGGAAGACCGCCCCGTGCCAGGAGCAAAGAATCAGCTCGCCGTCGTTCGAAAGATAGCGGTCCAGCTCGACGGCCAGCGGATAGCCGGCGTGCGGGCAGCGGTCGACGTAGCCGCGCACCTCGCCGTCCTTGCGCACGAGCAAGCCGTGAAAGAAGGCCTCGCCGATCTGCACCACAATGGAGCGCGCGCCGGGGTCCTTCAGGTCGGCGAGCGCGCAGACCGCCACGCCCGGCGGGGTCTTCCAGACGCGGGGGCGCTCGGGCGGCGGGGGCGCGTCCGTCACCTCTCCGCCTTCAGTGGACGGTTCAGCAGGCCGTCGATGGCCTCGTCCACGGCGATCTCGCCGGCGAGGATGGCGGCCACGGCCTCGCAGATGGGGGTCTCGACACCCAGCCTGGCGGCCAGTTGGCGGACGGCCGGGGCGCTGTCGACGCCCTCGGCGACCGAGCGCTTGCCCTCCAGCGCCTGGTAGAGGGTCAGGCCCTGGCCGAGCGCGAGGCCCACGCTCATGTTGCGCGACTGCGGGCTCGAGCACGTCAGGACCAGGTCGCCCAGGCCGCACAGGCCCGCCACCGTCTCGGCCCGTCCGCCGAGCGCCACGCCCAGACGGGTCATCTCGGCGAAGCCTCGTGTGATCAGGGCCGCATGCGCCGACCGGCCCAGGCCCCGCCCCTCGGACATGCCGCAGGCGATGGCCAGCACGTTCTTGATCGCGCCCCCGACTTCGGCCCCGACCAGGTCGTCGGCCCAGTAGGGACGGAAGGCGGGGCCCGCGACCGCCTGCACCAGCGCCTCGCCCAGCGCCCGGTCGGGACAGGCCAGGGTGACGGCCGTGGGCAGGCCGCGCGACACGTCGGCGGCGAAGCTCGGCCCTGACAGGACAGCCGCCCGAGCGTCGGGGATGGTCTCCGCCAGAACGTCGGCCATCAGCTTCAGAGAGCCGCGCTCGACCCCTTTAGAGCAGAGCACCACCGGCAGGCCCGCGCGCGCATGCGGGGCGAAGGCGGTCAGGGTCGAGCGCATGTGCTGAGCCGGGGGCACGGCCAGGATGAAATCGAGCCCAGCCAGATCGGCGAAGTCGGCGGTGGCGCGCACCGACGTGTCCAGCTTCACGCCGGGCAGGAAGGCCTCGTTCTCGTGGCGGGCGTTGATGCTCTCCACCACCTCCGGCTCGCGGGCCTGCAGGGTGACGGTGAGCCCGGCGCGGACGCAGGCCTGGGCGAGCGCGGTGCCCCAGGCGCCGCCGCCGATGACGCCGACGGACTTCAGATCGGTCATGCCTTGGCTCCCTTGCGGCCGGGCTTGTGGGTAGGGTCGGCCAGGGCGGCGGCTTCGTCCAGCGGCCATCGCGGACGGGCCCTGGCGTCCAGTCCGGAGGTCAAACCCATGGCCAACCGTTCGGCTCCTGCCAAGGCGATCATGGCGGCGTTGTCGGTGCAGTAGGCCAGCGGCGGCGCCAGGAAGTCGAAGCCCTGCCGCTCGCAGGCGGCCTTGAGCGCCGCTCGGACCGCACCGTTGGCCGCGACGCCGCCGGCGACGACGAACAGACGATTGGCGTGCCGCCCGGCGTAGTCCGCCATCGCCTTCTCGGAACGCTCGGACAGCTGGCGCGCGATCGCGGCCTGAACGGATGCGGCCAGGTCGGCGCGGTCCTGCTCGGTCTCGCAGGTAGCCGCGGCGCGGGCCGCGGCCGTCTTCAGCCCCGAGAAGGAGAAGTCGAAGCCGCCGCGTCCGAGCAGCGCGCGCGGCAGCGGATAGCGCGCCGCGTCGCCCGACGCCGCCAGACGCTCCAGCGCCGGCCCACCCGGATAGCCGAGGCCCAGCACCTTGGCCGTCTTGTCGAAGGCCTCGCCGGCCGCGTCGTCGATGGTCGAGCCAAGCCGGGTCATGTCGCCGACGCCGCGCACCTCCAGCAGCTGACAGTGCCCGCCCGAAACCAGCAGCAGCAGGAAGGGATAGGCGGCTTCCGCACCCAGCCGGGCCGACAGGGCGTGGCCCTCCAGATGGTTGACCGCCACCAGCGGCAGGCCGCGCGCCACCGCCAGCCCCTTGCCGAAGCTGAGGCCCACCATCACCCCGCCGACCAGGCCGGGGCCCGCCGTGGCGGCGATCCCGTCGATGGCGTCGAGGCCAAGGCCGGCCTCTGTCAGGGCGTCGCGGGCGATGCCGTCGATGACCCGCACATGGCCGCGCGCCGCGATCTCGGGCACCACGCCGCCGAAGGGGGCGTGGTCCTGCTGGCTGGCCACGACGGAGGACAGCACCTCGACCCGGCCGTCCGCGCGACGGCGGACGACCGCCGCGGCCGTCTCGTCGCAACTGGTCTCGAGGCCCAGAACCGTATAGTCGCGGGGGGTCGCCATTCGCGGCGGACCTAGCCCCTACGCCCTGTCAGACGCAAGCGTGAGCCCGATCCCCCCCATCCGCATCGGAACCCGGAAGTCGCTGCTGGCCCGGACGCAGTCCGGCCACATCCAGGCCGCCATCACGGCTGCGCTCGGCGCGCCGCCGGAGGCCGCCGACGAGGTCGCGCCGCTCGTCTTCATCACCACCACCGGCGACCGCATCCAGGACCGCCGCCTCACTGACATCGGGGGCAAGGCGCTGTTCACCAAGGAGATCGAGGAATGTCTCCTCGACGGCCGCATCGATGTGGCCGTCCACTCCATGAAGGACGTCCCGGCGGAACAGCCCCCGGGCCTGTGCGTCGCCGCCATCCCCGTGCGCGAGGACCCGCGCGACGCCTTTGTCAGCGGCGAATGGGACTCGATGGCCGCCTTGCCTCAGGGCGCGCGGCTCGGCACCGCCAGCCTGAGACGCCAGGCCCAGGCGCTGAAGGCGCGTCCCGATCTGGTCGTCGAGACCCTGCGCGGCAACGTCGACACGCGGCTGGCGCGGCTGGCGGCCGGCGACTTCGACGCCATCCTGCTGGCGGCCGCCGGCCTGAACAGGCTCGGCCTCAACGCCCAGGCGCGCGGTTTCCTTGACCCCTGGGCGGCCCCGCCCGCCCCCGGACAGGGCGCCCTGGCGCTCCAGGCGCGCGAGGGAAGCGACTGGGCCGACTGGCTCAATCGGCTCAACCATGCCCCGACCGAGATCTGCGTTGCGGCGGAACGCGGCGCCCTGACGGCGCTCGAGGCCTCCTGCCGCACCGCCATGGGCGCCTTCGCTCGCATCGTGGACGACCGCGTCGAACTGGCGGTCGAGGCGCTCGCGCCCGACGGCGCCGCTTGCTGGCGCCGCGAGGGGTCCGGCGCCGTCGACGCCGCCGAGGCGCGTCAGCTCGGTCTGCGCCTCGGCGCCGAGATCAAGGCCGAGGCCGGGGACCTGCTGCTGGAATGAGCGTCTGGGTCACCCGGACCCAGCCCGGCGCGGACCAGACCGCCCGGCGCCTGGCCGACCGCGGCCTGGAAGCCCTGGTCGATCCGGTGCTCGAGGTCCGGCCGCTGGAGTCGCCGATCAGCCTCGACGAGTCCGACGCCCTGGTCTTCACCAGTCCCAACGGCGTGCGTGTCTTCGCCGACCGGGACAGCCGCCGCGACCTGCCCGTCTTCGCCGTCGGGGACGTCACCGCCCAGGCCCTGGCGGACGCCGGGTTCGGCGAGGTGCGAAGCGCCTCGGGCGACGTGCGCGATCTGGCCCGCCTGATTATCGGGGCCAAGCCCGTCCGCGCGCTGCACATCGCGCCCCGGCGTCCGGCCGGCGATCTCGTCGGCCTCACGGCCGCCGGCGGCGTGGAGGTGGTCAGCCTGCCCATCTACGAGACCGTGGAGATCGAGCCGCGCCACGCCATCACGGCCGACGGCCTCACCCACGTCCTGATCCATTCCGGCCGCGCCGCCGAGGCGGTCGCCCGCCACGTCCCGGCCGATCGCCTGGCCCCGCTGTCGGTCCTGGCCATCTCCGAAGCCGCGGCCGCGCCTCTTGAGGGCCGCGTCGCGGCGATCGCATGCGCGCCGTTCCCTGACGAGCCGTCCTTGCTTAAGCTGTGCGCCGTGACCCTGTCGGAAGGCGATACATGACGGACAGTCCTCCGCACGACCGGCCCCGCATCGAGCCCGAGCCGCCGCATCCCGTGCGCGACCGCCAGGGCCTGTCCCCACGCGTCCTGGCCCTGATCGCGCTTGCGGTCGTACTGGTCATCATCGCGGTCGGCGCCGGGGCTTTCCGCGACCGCATCGCCCGCGCCATCGGCCCCGCCCCGCCCGTGAGCGAGGCCGAGGAGCGCGCCGCGCTCCGCAACCGCGTCGCCCAGCTGGAAAGCGAGCTCGAACTGGCCCGACGGCAGTCCCAGCGCCAGACGCCCGTCACGGGCTCGGCCGGCGACAATGTCCAGGTCGAGGCCGAGGAGGCCAACGTCCTGGAGCAGAGGATCGTCGCGCTGGAGGCCGCACAGGCGCGCATGTCGCGCGCCGCCGCCGCCGCCGTGGCCGCCGCCGCCCTGGCCGACGCCGCCGAGGGCTCGGAACCCTTCGCGGGCGAACTGGCCTCGCTTGAACGCCTGACCCCGACCGCGCGCGGTATCCGCGCGCTGCGCGAACTGGCCGAACAGGGCGCTCCGACCCGCGCCCAACTTGCCGCCGACTATCCGCGCGCCGCCGCCCGCGCGGCCCGCGCCGCGCGCGGAGAGGATGGCGACGGCTTCTTCGCCTCGCTGTCGCGCTGGTTCGGCGCGATCTTCAATCTGCGGCGCATCGGGTCGCTGGAGGGCGAAGGCGTGGACGCCGTGCTCGCCCGGGCCGAGCGCCGCGTCCAGGAGGGCGACCTGGAGGGCGCCCTGGCCCAGCTCCAGTCCCTGCCGGCGCCGGCCCGCGAGGCCATGGTCGACTGGACGGCTCCCGCGGAACGCCGGGTCGAGATCGAACGCCGCATCAATGCCCTGCGCGCCCAGGCGCTCGGCGACCTGTCGGGCGTCACCACCGCCGATACGGGCGGGCCGCTGTGATCCGGCTTGGCCTGGTCCTCCTGGCCGGGATGGCCCTGGCGCTCGTGGCGGTCGCCGCCTCGGGCGACGCGGGCAGCCTGACCGCGGAATGGCTCGGCTGGAGACTCGACACCACCGCCGCGGCCGGCGCGGTCCTGATCGGCGCCCTGGCCCTGCTGGCCGTGGCCTTCTGGCGATTGGTCATCTGGATCGGAAACGCGCCGCGCCGCGCCGCTCTGGCCCGGGCGGAGGCGCGTAGGCGCGAGGCCGCCGCTTCGCTGGGCCGCGGCTTTCTGGCGCTCGCCACAGGCGACGTGGCCGAGGCTCGCCGCCTCAGCCGTCGCGCCACCGAAATGGCCGACGAGGCCCCCGTCCTGACCGCGCTCCTGGCCGCGCAGTCGGCCGAGGCTTCCGGCGAGATCGAAACCGCCCGGACCGCGTATGAGGCGCTGCTCGCCACAGTCGAGGGGCAAGGCGCCGGCCGCCGCGGCCTGGCCGATCTGGCGCGAGCCTCGGGCAACCGCGAGGGCGCCCTGGAACAGGCCCGCGCCGCCGAGACCGCCGGCCGCGGGTCGTCCTGGGCCTGGCGCATGCTGTTCGAGGACCGCCTGGAGGCCGGAGACTGGGACGAGGCCCTGGTCCTGCTGGGCGGCGGCCGTGTGCGCAAGTCGCTGGGGGCGGCGGAGGTCGATCGCGCCCGGGCCGCAGTCCTGACCGCGCGCGCCGCCCTGGAGCGGTCCGAGACGGTTTCGCTGTCCCACGCCCGTGACGCGCTGAAGGCCTCGGCCCTCTCGCCGGATTTCCCGCCCGCCGCGGTCGTGGCCGCCGGACTGCAGTCGCGGCTGGGCCGCATCGGGCGGGCCGAGGTGGTCCTGCTGCGGGCCTGGTCGGCGCGGCCTCACCCGGCCATCGCCCTTGCCTATCGTGACCTGCGCACCGACGAGAGCCCGGCCGAGCGCGCCGACCGCTTCGCGCGCCTGATCGGCCGCAATCCAAAGCACCGCGAGAGCCGCATCCTCGAGATCGAGCGCGCCTTGGTGGTCGGGGACGCCCCTGCCGGCGACGCGGCGGCCGAATCCCTGGCGGGAGAACCGCCGAGCCGTCGGCTGCTCGACCTCCGCGCCCGCCTTGCCTGGGCCGGCGGCCGCATCGCGGAGGCCCGCACCCTGTCGGCCGAGGCGGCCGAAGCCCCGGCCGAGCTGGGTTGGTCCGAGATCGATCCGCTGGGACGCGCCTTCGCCTATTCCCCGTCCGATTGGGCGCGCGTCACCGAGGCCTGGGCCTACCGTCACGAACTGCTGCACCCGCGTCACGTCCGGCGCGAAGCCGCGCTTGTCGAGAACCGCATCGAGCCTGAGCGGCGCGAGGAGCCTGCGCCGCCGCCGCCCGAGCCCGACCTGCCGCCCTGGCGGGCGCCCGACGATCCGGGCGACTGGATGGAGGGGGAGGCGCCGGAGGCTCCGGAGCCCACGCCCGCCCCGCGCACCCGCCGCCCGCGGCGATCGACGACGAGCCGCTGACGGCCCTTGGCGCCGCGCGCGCCTGTCGCTAAACAGGCCCGCCTTCGGGACGCCCCGCGTCCCCGCCCAGACGGGCCGCCTTAGCTCAGCCGGTAGAGCGGCGCATTCGTAATGCGTAGGTCAGGTGTTCGAGTCACCTAGGCGGCACCATCTCCCTTCCCTCGGCGCCACAACCTGAGGCCGATTGCGAGCCCTGTTGGTTCATTGTTTGTTCCTCTCTGGAGGAGCCATGTTCGCCAAGGTGGTCACGGTCGCGTTCGAGGGGGTGGAGGCCCGACGGGTGGACGTCGAGGTCACAGCGACCCACGGCCAGCAGGGCAGTTTCCAGGTCGTGGGCCTTGGCGACAAGGCGGTAGCCGAAAGCCGCGAGCGGGTGCGGGGGGCGCTGGCGGGAATCGGCCTGGCCTTCCCGGCCAAGAGGGTCGTGGCCAATCTCGCGCCGGCCGACCTGCCCAAGGAGGGCAGCCATTTCGACCTGCCGATCGCCTTGGCCTTGCTGGCCTCGATGGGCGTGCTGCCGATCGATGCGCTCGATGGCTGGATGGCGGTCGGCGAGCTCGGGCTGGACGGCAGGATCGCGGCGGTGTCGGGGGCGCTGCCGGCGGCGGTGGCGGCCGGCTCCATGGGGCTTGGCCTCATCTGTCCCGAGGCCAACGGCGGCGAGGCCGCCTGGGCGGGCGAGCTCGAGATCCTCGCGCCGCGCTCTCTGATCGCCGTGGTCAATCACTTCCGCGGGACCCAGGTCATGCGGCGGCCCGAGCCGGGTCCGGCCCTCTCCGGGGTCGACGCGCCGGACCTGCGCGACGTGAAGGGCCAGGAACAGGCCAAGCGCGCGCTCGAGGTGGCCGCCGCTGGCGGACACAATCTGCTCATGTCAATGACGTGAAGACCCGCATGAGGCCGGGTTGACTCTGGCGGACGACTGGCGGACCATTGGTGTGCGAGGCGTGATCCTGCGCACTCGCACAACCTAGGCAAGCCGCATCGTCGGCATTGCGGAGAAATGATATGTCCAAGCCCTTCCTCTTTGAGGTCGTGGAGGCGCGCAGCGTGCGCCACCCGGTCTTCGCTGGTGTTCAGAAGCACTCGTTCCTGATCCAGGCCAGCAAACTCCCCCACCAAATCCCGACAGGCGCGAACGCCCGCGCCGCCGTCGGCATGAACCGCCAGGTCTACAAGGACGTCAAAGAGAGCCTGAAGGGGACGGAAGCCGTTCCCGGCAGCTTCGACCTGATGAACTTGGGCATCACCATCATCGCCGACAGCGTTGAGTTGGTGGACAAGACGCGTGGCCAGTACCGGGTGATGATCCGCGACGAAGATGGGATCGTGAACGGCGCGCACACGGCCTTGATCATCGAAGAGGCCGCCCTCGATGGTGTGATCCCTGACGAGCAGCACGTCGATGTGAAGATCTTTACCGGCGTGGATGCGACCGGTTTGGCATTCCTCAAGCCCGATATCGCTAAGGGTCAGAACACGGGCATCGCCGTGAAGAGCGAGAGCATCCTCGACAAGGAGGGTCGCTTCGACTCGCTCAAGGCCATCGTGTCGGGAGAAGCGTGGGCGCGCGAAGTGGCGTGGCGAGAGAGCGACGTCGGAGACGTCCACGTCCGTGACCTCATCTGTGCGCTCGAGGCGCTCAACGTCATCGACTTCCCCAACGAAGACGGCGCACACCCCATCCACGCCTACGAGAAGCCCAGCAAGGCGCTGGAGAAGTATGCCAAGGATCATAAGGATCACGAGGCCGATCTGACCCGCCGCACCTTCGCCGCGATGGAGCCGTTGCTCCTCGAGGCGCTGTTCCTGATGGACACCATCCGGCATGATTTCCGGCCGCTGTGGAACAAGCACGTCTCTCCGGCGGCGGGGCGTCTCCGCATCGTGGAGGAGGCCGCGACCAACAAGGCGTTCAAGTGCCGCTTCACCGACGGGTCCAGCGAGCGTTACCGCCTGACGAAGGGGGCTCTGTTCCCGATCTTCGCCTCGTTCCGGAACTGCGTGCAGTATGACCCGGCAACCAACCGAGCATCATGGGTGGGTGGTTTCCCCGCCGTCCTGCGTCTGTGGGATGAGGCGGGTCCGGAGCTGGTGCGCGAGACGGCCAACGCCATCAAGGACGTCGGTCACCTGCCGGACCAACTCGGCAAAGCCCGGGGTCACTGGTCGAACCTCCACCGCGCTACGGCGCTTCGTTCGCTGCGGCACCAAATCAGCCTGACCACCGGCGCATAGCTATCGACGGGGACGGCTCAGCCAATGCGCTGGGCCGTTACCCACCGAAGCAGCAATGCCCGCAGAGAGCTCAGGAGGGCACCCTACAGGCGCAACTGATGATCAGGCTGTAGGACACCGCCGCACCATACAAAGCGGCTCAGCGGCCATCTGCGGGGCAAATGGAGGCATTTGCCATATGAGGCGTCGTGTGCCGGTAGGAAAGAGCCCCCGGCACGGGGGGCATACGACAACGCGCCCTGTGAAAAGAACCTCGCCGACGAGTGACCCAAAATCGAGCCGTTTTTAAAGCAGGGCAGCGGAGAGGCGAGGCTGAAACCCGTCAGTTCCGGGCCGCCGCGCGGAGCCTACGAACGTAGTGAGTAGGTCGAGCGTAGCGAGACCTACTTAGACACCCTGTAGGTAACCCTCAGGTGACCTCATGAGGATCGACGTCGGGAACATCATGAGGAAAGAACCCTCATGACCTCCTCAGGAGGCCTCGGGGCTCCAAGGATGGTACACAATGGTCACCCCCAGGTAGAACCTAAGGACGCGCCCGCGCGAGTAGGGGCGCTCCTCCGCACGTCAAGACCCCCGGCGGCCTCGCCCAGCCGCTCTCCTCAAGGGGTACCCGAACGGGTGGGCGTAGCTGACCTCGCTCTCGCCTCCATGCCGCCAGCGCAGCACTAGCGCCTCGCGATCATACTCCACGACGACGGCAGTCCACGCCGCCCGTAGAGCCGCGTTGGCGGTGGTCAGATCGTCCCCCTCGGCGTCCCCTAGAGCGTCCCAGAGGCGCTCGACGACGGCGTTCACCAGAGCCTTCCCGCTGACCGCCAAGGTGTGCCTGAGGGCTTCCCGCTGGGTCTCAAGGTCCTGCTGCCGTCCGTACAGTTCCGCCTCCCGCTGGCGATGCACCGGAAGCAGCTTCCTCTGCCGCCTCAGCGCGTCCAACTCGGCTCGCTCCTCCACGACGGCGTCAATCTCCCGCTCGGCCTGTCGCAACGCCTCTCGTGTCTCGGCCACGGCGTCGTCCGCGACAGGGTGACCCTCAATGATCGAGACTCGGTCGCGCCGCAGCGCCTCCTCGACAGCCTCCACGGGGACGGTGTGATAGACGCAATCGGCGCCCCGCTTCGCCTTCGCACAGACCAGATAGGGCCGCCCCCCCTTCGGTCCCTTGGTGACGCGCGTCATGGCCTGCCCACACACAGGGCAGGTAGCGAGGCCCGCCAACAGATGCTTGATGGGCTGTCCTGCATGACGCCCTCGGCCCGAGGCTCGCGCGCCGGGCCCAGAGCCGACGACGGCGCGCGCCCGCGCCCAAGTCTCGGCATCGACGACGGCGGGAAAGTAGCCCTGAACCGGGTCACCCACGCGCTTCCTGACGACACCGCCGCCGCGCTTTCGTTCGGTCATGTGGGGGACCAACGTCCCGATAGCGGCGGGGTTGTCGAGTATCTTGCGGATGTAGGTGCGGTGCCAGCCTTCCCCTCCGCTCCAGGTGGCGACGCCCTCGCGTGTCAGGTCGGCGGCGATCCGGCCCTGCCCCTTGCCTTCGATGGTTTCAGCGAAGATGCGGCGAACCACGGCGGCGCGATCCTCTATGAGTTCGAAGCCGTGCCCTCCGGTCACCGGCAGGAGCCAAGCGGGGGCGACCGACGTGAGCCGCTCGCCCTGTCCCGCCCGTCGACGCTTGTTCTCCCAAGCGGCCCTGAGCCGCTTCGCCTTGGTGGCGCTCTCCTCGTTTGCCCGCATGAACACCAAAAGGCTGAGCAATAGGTCCGTGGGATTGGCGGCGACGCTCTCCTCGGAATACTCCCGTCCGTCCCCCATGGTGACGACGGTAATCCCCGCCATCAGCAGCCCCGTGAGGGTGTTCTGAGCGAACAGCAGGGTGTCACGCGACAGGCGGTCAAGGTTCTCGACGAGCAAGTAACTCCCCCGGGGCACGACGCCGCCGTGAACCGCCGAAAGGAACGCGCCTAGGGCCGCATCCCCCCGCGTGTTCGCGCCCGAGAAGCCGCTGACGCCCTCGTCGGTGAGAGTGTCGTCCAGCGAGAGACCTCGCTCTTCCGCCCACGCCCGAGCGGCCTCCACCTGCCGCCGCTTGCTGTCGCCCAGCGCCTGTTCCGGCGTCGAGAACCGGACATACGAATAGACACGGGGAGCCGCCGCCGTTGCCGGTGCGGCCGCATCCACAGCCGCGACACCCTGAGCGGTGGTTTTCGAAAGGGGATAGTTCATCTTCGTGACCCCGAAGCGGTGCCTGATTGCTACCGTATGCGGGTCTCTAAGTCATCACCATGCTGTTCGTCGGGCCTCCCGGTTCGGGCAAGTCGATGATGGCCCAGCGCCTGCCGGGCCTGCTGCCGCCGCTGACGCCGGCGGAGCTGCTGGAAACCTCGATGGTCTGGTCGCTGGCCGGGATGATCGCCAAGGGCGCCCTGACCAGCGTCCGGCCGTTCCGCAGTCCGCACCATTCCGCCTCCATGGCCGCGCTGACCGGCGGCGGCGTGCGGGTCAAGCCGGGCGAGGTGTCCCTGGCCCACAACGGGGTGCTTTTCCTGGACGAGTTGCCCGAGTTCAGCCCCCAGGCGCTGGATTCCCTGCGAACGCCGTTGGAGACGGGCGAGGTGACGGTGGCCCGTGCCAACGCCCACGTCCGGTATCCGGCGCGGTTCCAGCTGGTCGCGGCGATGAATCCCTGCCGATGTGGCCTGGGCGGCGTCGGCAAGGGCGCCTGCGGAAAGGCGCCCCGCTGCCAGCGGGATTATCAAGGCCGCCTGTCGGGACCGTTGCTCGACCGCTTCGATCTGCAGGTCGAGGCGCCGGCTGTGACCGCCGCGGACATGGCCCTCCCGCCTCCGGCCGAGGGCACCGCGGAGGCGGCCGCCAGGGTCGCCCAGGCGCGGGCCGTCGCCGCCGAGCGCGCCGCCGCCGAGGGGTTGGGGCCGGACGAGGCGCTGAACGCGCGCGCCTCAAGCCCGGCGCTCGAACGGATCGCCGCGCCGGATCAACCCGGCCGCGATCTGATGGTCCGGGCCGGCGAGGCCGGCGCCCTGACCGCGCGGGGTTGGACCCGGACGCTGCGGCTGGCGCGCACCATCGCCGATCTCGAGGGCTCGACCGGAGTCCTGCGCCGCCATATCGCCGAGGCCCTGGCCTATCGGCGCCCCGGGTTCGAACCAATCGGACCCGCGCCCGCGCCCCGTCCAGTCGCGGCCTTCTAGGCCGGCGGGTCGAACTGCTCGCGCAGGCGGCGCAACGCCATGCGCGCGGTCTTCAGCCGTGTCTGGCCCAGCTGCGCCTCGGCCGCTTCGAGCGTCGGGCCGCCCTCGCAGTAGAAGGCGTCGAACACCTGCATCACCGCCTCGACCACGGGACGCCGCGGGTGGCGCCCGTCGTCGTTGAAGCGGTCGGCGAACAGCTCGTTCACAAGCTCATAGGCCGGGAAGTAGAACAGCCGCCGGTTCACCTCATCCCAGCGTTCGCGCAGGAACTCGTCCAGCGCGGCCCGCAGGATCGCCTTCGACACCGAGTTCGCTGTCATCGCCGACACGGGGCGGAAGGTCGCGGCGAGGGGCACCGGGCTCAGCGTGAACAGCACTTTCGCGTTCGGCACGTGGGTGCGGATCAGGGCGTCGATGCGGGCCAGGTTGGCCTTGTTCTCGGCGACAGTGCTCACCCGGAACTTGTGCCGCGCCGGATCGAACCGGTCAGTCGGCACCGCCCGCCAGAAGACGCCGCCGCTGACCTCGTCGAACCAGACTTCCGAAAGGCCCAGGGTGATGACGAACACCTCGGTGGAGGCGAAGACCTCGCGCGTCCTGATACGCGTCTCCTCGTCGCGGCCGACCTCGTGACCGTCCCAGTCGTGCCAAAGGGCGTGGTCTGGCGGGGCCTCCCCGAAGGCCCATTCGAACTGGCCGAGCAGGGCCCAGGTGTTCACCAGGGCCTCCATCATCCGGCTGATGTGGATGTTCGGCTCGCGTTCGGCGGACAGGTCGAAGCCACGCTCCAGCAGGTGCCGCGTGATGTTCGCCGCGAAACACGAACCAAAGGCGGTGATCCGCGTGCCGGGCGTCAGCAGCGGCCCCTCGGGCAACCAGCCATGCAGCACGCTGCGCGCCAGGAATCCTGGCGCGCCGTGGTCGGCCAGGCTGGGGTTGAAGTTGCAGGTGTCCCCCCGGAAGAAGCCGATCGCCCGCTGACGCTTGCCATCCGCGTCCAGGATGTCGGGCGTCTCGTCCGCGCGCCTGCGCTGCAGCGCCGAATACAGTTTCATGATCCGCCGAACCTCACCACCGTTCGGATGATTAGCCTGCCCGGGGCCGACACAGAAGCCGGCGGCAGACTCCTGGACGGCGTCAGGCCAACTCGGCGTCGACCGCCCGCCCGAAGGCCGGCATCGCCCGGCCCAGGGCGTCCCTGAGCGTTTCCTCGGCGACGCCCTCCAGCATCCAGGGCTGGAGCCGCCGGTCCAGCAGAAGCATGGTGAAGCCGTGCAGGGCCCCCCACATCAGGGCCGCGAGCCCCCCATGATGGTCCGAGCGCCGATCGGGAACGCCCCTGAGGACCGCCTCCCGCAGCGCGGCGTACGTCTGCCGGGACGTCGCCGACAGGTTCGCCTCGGGTCCGGACGGCGGGCGAATCTCATCGCTGGTGAACATCAGCCGGTACATCTGGGGGCGTTCGCGGGCGAAGGCGAAATAGGTCTCGGCTAGCGTCGTGAGACCGCCCGTTCCGCTCGCGGCCTTGTCCAGCCGCTCGGTCAGGTCGGCGAAGCCCTGCTCGGCGGCTGCGGCGAGCAGGGCGGCGCGATCCGCGAAATGCCGATAGGGCGCATTGTGGGACACGCCCGCGCCGGCCGCCAGCTTGCGCAGGCTGACGCCCTCCAGGCCCTCGCGCTCGAGGGCCGCGCAGGCTTCGTCGACCAGCGCACGGCGCAGGTCGCCGTGGTGATAGTTGGCCTTGGACTTTCGGGACATGCGAGCGGCTCCAGCGCGGCGCCAACGTCAGTGTTGACACTGTCCACACCTCGTATATGTTGACGGTGTCCACTTCAACCCGTTTTACAGGATTGTTCTCATGACCGCCGACCGTCGTGCGGCGCCGTTCGGCGCCGCGTCCCTCCTCGGGCTCGCCGCCGCCTTCGGCCTGCCGGCGATGCTGCTCTTCCTGCGCCCCTCGGAACTGTTTCCTGAGCTGCCTCAGGCGGAACAGGTGATGATTGGCGAGGGGGGCTGGTGGGCGACTGCCCTGGCCGTGCTGCTCATTATGTTCGTCGCGGAACGCCGCGGACTGGGCTCGATCGACCTGCGCTGGCCGGGGATGCGATCCGTCTTCTGGGGCCTCTTGGGCAGCGTGGTTCTGATCGCCCTGTTCGCGGCGACGCAGCTCCTGCTGCAGCTCCTCGGCCTGGGAGTTTCAGAGGCCGCCACGCTCGACTTCGGCCAGATCCCACCTTGGCTGATCCTGGCCATGGCGCTGCGCGCCGGAGTGGTCGAGGAGATCCTGTTCCGGGGCTACGCCGTGACCCGGCTCGAGAGCCTGACCGGCCGGACCTGGGTCGCCGCCCTCTTGTCCCTGGCCGCCTTCGTCGTCCTGCACGCCACCTCATGGTCGGCGGGGCACCTGATCTTCGTGGCCGTGGCGGGCGGCGCCCTGACCCTGCTCTACGTCTGGAAGCGCAACCTCTCGGCCAACATCATCGCCCACACCCTCGTCGACGTCGTGGGACTGATGCTGGCCCGCTACGCCATGGTCCAGGGCTGAGGCCAACCTGACCAAAGCTTCACGTTCCTCCCGCGCGGCCATGGCCTAACCTCCGTGCGGGAGGATCCTTCATGCGCGCTGCCCTGTTTTCCGTCGCCGCCCTGGCGATCTGCGCCTCGCCGGCGATGGCCCAGATCCGGTTCGAGGACGTGACCGAGACCCATCTGCCGGACAGCCCGGCCTGGAACTCGATGGACGTCGAGGCCGCCGACCTGAACGGCGACGGGCTGCTCGACCTGGTGACGCCGCAGGAGTGGCTCCTGAACGCAGTCTATTTCGGCGAGCCGGGCGGCCGCTTCCGGCTGGGGGAGGGCGCGCTCGAGGCCCTGGCCGAGGACGAACTCGCGCTCGGCCCGCCCCAGCTGAACCAGTCCGGCATGGGGCACGACAGCGAGGACGTCTCCATCGCCGACTTCGACGGCGACGGCGTGCTCGACCTGATCATCGTCACCGAGGACGACGTCCGTTTCGGCCGGACCGGGGTGCACGAATATTATCGCGGCGCGGGCGACGGCCGCTTCACGCGGGTGCGCGGCGTCCTGCCGGACACCGAGGCCAATGCGGTCGCCCACGCCGATCTCACCGGCGACGGCCGCCCGGACCTGCTGATCGTCGGGGCCGGCCAGGACCGGCTGCTCATCAATGATGGCCGGGGCGGCTTCCGCGACGAGACCGACCTGCGCCTGCCGCGCGAGGCCGCGACCGGCCAGGATGGGGAGTTCGCCGACCTCGACGGCGACGGCGATCTCGACATCGTGCTGGGGCTGGAGGGCGGCCACGCCCTGTGGCTCAACGACGGCCAGGGCCGCTTCACCGACGTCAGCCGCGAGCGCCTGCCGGCCCCCGGTTTCATCGAGGCCCGCAAGGTGGCGCCGGTGGACGTCGACGGCGACGGCGACCTCGACCTCTATTTCAGCCACCCGAACTGGATGGGCCGCGACGGCCGCGACCGGCTCTACATCAACGATGGCTCGGGCCGCTTCGCCGACGAGACCGAGGCGCGCCTGCCCACGGGCGACGGCCTGACCGTCGACGCCCGCTTCGCTGACCTGGACGGGGACGGCGACCTCGATGTGGTCCGCGCCGTCCGGCCCTTCATCACCGTCTGGCTGAACGACGGCGCCGGCCGCTTCTCAGACGTGACCGCCCAGGTCCTGCCCGGCGACGTCGGCGCCCATGTGCTGGGGGTCGAGCTGGCCGACTTCGACGGCGACGGCCTGATCGACATCTACCTGGGCCAGTTGCGCACCAGCCAGGGTTCCCCGGACACCCGCGACCGCCTGCTGCTGCAGCGGCGCTGACCGGCGGCCTCGCCGGCAGGGAAACCGCCAGGCCCCTCTCCGAACGGACCAGGACTCGCCTGGCGGCAGATCACCGGCGGTCGCTGCGCAAGGGTGTCTAGAACACACCATAGGCTGTCGCGAGTCGGAGGCCCTCCTGGCACGGCCATCGGCGCGGTCGGCGGACTACCCTGGTGCTGGCGTCGCTAAGGGATGGCTGACAAGATGCCGTCAGATAAGGGGAAAAGCATGTCGATCGCCGAATTCGCCCTGGGCTTCGCCGGCATCATCATCGGCCTCGGCATTGCGGACCTGCTGGTCAGCCTTCACCGGCTGATTCGAGCGCGGGCACGGGTCACATGGGACTGGCTCGCCTTGAGCTTCGCAGGGCTCCAGATGCTGCTGTCCGTGATCTTGTGGTGGTACATCTACTTCTGGTTCCGGGCGCACGACGGCGTCAGCTTCCTCGAGTTTCTGCCGAACATCCTCCTTCTGTGCGTCAGCTTCCTGATGATGGCGGCGGCGCTGCCCGACGAGGTTCCGGCCGAGGGCCTGGTGCTGAGAGAGGCCTACATGGCCAACCGGGCCCAGCCATGGACGCTTCTCGCCGTCTGGATGGCGCTTAACCTCGTCATCCAGTCACTGGAGAACTGGCGCCTGCGCGAGTTCCGCCTGACCGAAGCCGTGGTCGCTGCGAGTCTGCTGCTCTGCCTGGCGCTTGCGGCGGCGGCCGCGCGATCAACCCGGCCCTGGGTTCACGTCCTGGCGATCACGATTATCGCGCTCCTGTTCGGCGGCATGATGCTGCCGGCCAGGTTCGTCTGATTGAGGCAAAGGCTACGTTGGCTTCCTGTCAAGCGAACAGCGCCTCCAGCTGACTCGCGGCGTTCGGCCCGACCGCCTCGGTCGCGCCGCGGCCGTAGGCGTCGCGCACCACGCGTGTGAGGCCGGCGACGCCGTTCGCGGTCGGCAGGTGAGCAGACAGGACGTGAGCGGGCTCCAGCAGGTCGAGCATGCCGAGAATCCGTCCCAGCGCCGCCTGGTCCATCTGGGCGAGCCACGGCGCGTCGATGCTGGACCAGGCCACGAGTCCCTCGCGCAGGGTCTCGGCCGGGATCTGATCGATGGTCTCGACGCTTCCCGGCAACAGGGCGCCGAAGGCGTCCGCGGCGAAATAGACCCGCTCGGTCTCGTCGAAGAAGCCCATCGTCTCCGGCGCATCGTAGTAGGGCGGCTTCACCTGATGCAGGCGCCGCCCGCCGACCTCGAACACCTCGCCCGGCTCCAGCAGGCGCAGCCGCGAGGGATTGCCAGCCCCAAGCAGACCCAATTTGCCGGCTCCCAGGAAGCTGGTGACGATGGTGGCGTTCGGGGCGAGGTCAAGGACGCGGTCGAGCGCGCCGACGTGGTCGGCGTCGGTGTGGCTGAGCCAGATCCAGCGCAGGTCCCGCGGATCGATCTCTTCGCTCAGGCGCGCAGCGAACACCTCGGCCAGCATGCTCACGCCGGTGTCGACCAGCACCGGCTCGGGGCCTTTGAGCAGGAACGCGTTCACCGGCAGTGCGCCCAGGGTCGGAATGGACATCCAGGACGGCAACGCCGTCCAGGCGTCGGTGATGCGCTGGGTCGCGTGCAGGGCAGGGTCGGTGACAGGGGTCATGGCGGTCCTCATTTCATGGAACAGAAGTGTTCAACGAAAATGCGTTAAGCGGCGCATCGGGGCTTGTCAAGCATTCAGTGATCACTCATGTTCACTCAATGACGGACGAAAAGCGACCCTATCGGCTGCGAGAGCGCGCCCGCGCCCAGGAGGAGACGCGACGCAGGATCGTCGAAGCCGCCATGCAGCTGCACGAATCCATCGGACCGCGCGCGACGACGGTCAGCGCCATCGCAGAACGGTCGGGCGTGCAGCGGCTGACCGTCTATCGGCACTTTCCGGACGAGGCGGCCATCTTCCAGGCGTGCTCCTCGCACTGGTCGACGCTCAACCCGCCGCCCGAGCCGGGCGACTGGGCCGACATCGCCGACCCCGCCGCGCGCTTCTCGGCTGCCGCGACGGCGCTCTATGGCTACTTCTCGCGCGCGGCCCGGATGTTAAGCTCGCTGTTCGCGGACCTGCCCCATGTGCCGGCGCTGATGGTGCCGATGTCGGGCTTCTTCGACTACCTCGACGGGGTGAGCGCGGACCTGATCGGCGCTTTCGACGGGGTCGCCCCGAGCGGCCACGTGGCCCCGACGATCCGCCACGCGCTGCGCTTCCCGACCTGGTCCGACCTCGACGCCCAAGGCCTTGATGACGCCGGCAAGGTCGCGCTGGTCTCGCGCTGGCTGTGTGGGCCGCCCCCGGCGCGGCCTTGAGCCCGCCTTAACCCGGCCGCGCCATACTGCCCTCATCACCGGGAGGCGGCATGGCCAGAAGGGCGCGGACGAAACCCCAGGAGACAGGCTCGGGCGAGGAATTCCTGCGTCTGATGAGCCACGAGATGCGCACGCCGCTGAACGGGGTGATCGGCATGCTCGGCCTCATTCAGCGCACCCGGCTGGACGGCGCGCAGAGGGCCTATGCGGCGGCGGCGCGCGAATCCGCCGAGCATCTGCTGGGGCTGGTCAACGACCTCCTGGACTACGCCCGGCTGGAGGCCGGCAAGGTCGAGTTCGAGCGCGCGCCGGTCGACCTGGAGCACCTGCTGCAGGGCGTGGCCGAGCTGCTCAGCCCGCGCGCCCACGACAAGGCCCTGGAGATCGTCTGGACCGTCAGTCCCGACGCCCCCGACGTGCTGGCCGACGACGGCCGGCTGCGCCAGATCCTGTTCAACCTGGCCGGCAATGCGGTGAAGTTCACCCCTTCGGGCGGCGTGCGCCTGGCGGTGGAGCGCAGCGGCGGATCGCCTGAGCGGCCGACGCTGCGCTTCCTCGTCGACGACACCGGCCCGGGCGTGCCCGTCGAGGCGCGCCGGCGCGTGTTCGAACAGTTCGGCCATGTCGCCCCCTCCGACGCGACCGAGCACGGCGGCACAGGCCTGGGCCTGGCCGTGGTCGAGCGCCTGGCCAGGGCGATGGGCGGCGCCTGCGGGGTCGAGGACCGGCCCGGCGGCGGCGCCCGCTTCTGGGTCGAGGCCGAGTTCGAGACCGCGCCCGACGCGGCCCCGCGCGGCCGCCCCCTGAAGGACGTGCAGGTCTGTGTCTGCTCGCCCGACGCCATGGTGCGCGAGACGGCCGCCGCCCAGGTCGAGGCTTGTGGCGGAACGGCGCGGATGACCGACGATCCGGGCGATGCGGCGTGCCGCGTCGTGCTGGTCGACCACGCGCTGGCGACCGGCGGTGTGCTGGCGCCCGCGCCGAAGCAGGGCCGGGGCATCATCCTGCTCAGGCCCGCCGACCGCGACCTGATCCAGCGCTATCGCGACATCGGTTTCGCCGGCTACCTGATCAAGCCGCTGCGCCGCACGTCCCTGGCCGAGCGGATCCTGGCCATCCTCAACGGCGTGCCGGCCGAGGCCGGCCCGGTCCGCGACGACGACCGCGTGGCGCCGCTGCGCAACGCCGGCCTGCGCGTGCTGCTGGCCGAGGACAATCCGGTCAACGCCCTGCTCGCCCGCACCCTGCTGCGGCGCGAGGGCTGCGCCGTCGAGACCGCCGCCTCGGGCCACGAGGCGCTCCAGGCCATGACCCGGGCCCGCTACGACCTGGTGCTGATGGACATGCGCATGCCCGGCATGGACGGTGTCGCCGCCGCCCGAGCGCTGCGCGCCCGGGGCGACACGACCCCCATAGTGGCGCTCACCGCCAACGCCTTCGCCGAGGATCGCCGCGCCTGCCTGGAGGCCGGCATGAACGACCACCTCGCCAAGCCCGTCGACGCCGACCAGCTCCGCGCCACGCTCGCCCGCTGGACGAACCGCGACGGTCGGGTAAAGCTGGCGTCCTGACAGCGGGCGCGGGGGCGCCCTGAAGGGGACCGCCCGCATGGCGAACGACACCGGAGCGACCGCCGAAAAGCTCGGCTGGTGGGACTCGATCAAGGTCTACGGCGAGCGGCGCGTCTTCGCGATGCTTCTGCTCGGCTTCGCCGCCGGTCTGCCGAACCTGCTGATCTACGACACGCTGTCCGCGTGGCTCCGTGAGTCCGGCCTGTCCCTTGAGGTCATCTCGTTCTTCGCGCTTGCGGGACTGGTCTATTCGCTGAAGATGGTCTGGGCTCCGCTGGTCGACCGGACCAGCATTCCGGTCCTGACCAAGTGGCTGGGCCATCGCCGGTCGTGGATGCTGGCCACCCAGGGGCTGATCATCCTCGGGCTCTGGATGATCTCGGGCTCCAACCCGGCGACGTCCCTGGGCGCGGTGGCGGCCTTCGCGCTCATTGTCGGCTTCTTCGGAGCGACACAGGACATCGCCATCGACGCCTGGCGCATCGAGGCGTCCGACGACACCCGCCAGGGGGTCATGGCCGCCTCCTATCAGCTTGGCTACCGCGTCGCCGTAATCGTCGCGGGGGCCGTGCCGCTGATCCTCGCGCAGCTCTATAGTTGGAACCTCTCCTACGCCCTGATGGCGTGCCTGATGGGCATCGGCGTGCTCGGCGTTCTGCTGGCGCCTCGTGAGCGCCAGCATGTCGTTCGACCCATTCCAGTGGGGGACATTCCTTCGAACCCGGCGCTGGAGTTCGTGGAATGGGCGGGCCGGGCGCTGATCCTGGTCATCGCGGCGCTGATCATCGGCACGGGCCTGACCAACAAGCCCGAGGCCCTGACCTGGGCGCTTGGCCTGGTCGGACTGGGATCAAGCGGCCCGGCCGTCGAGGGATCGCTTTCGCTTGAGGGTCTCCCCGGCGTGCTGGTGCAGCTGACGTACGTCGCGGGC